>DATLOW010000461.1:0-15876 GCA_035536055.1 Paraburkholderia sp.
CGTCGTCGGGGTGCTGCTGATTTCGCACTTCGCGTGGTATGTGCTGATCCGGCTCGAACGCAATCAATCGCAAACCCGTTACGCGGTCGAAGAGGCCGCATTTCTCGTCGAAGCGGTGCGCCAGCACGTCGAGCGCACGCCTGACCAGCCGCTGCCGTCGCGTGTGAAGCTGGTCGACCCGTCGAGCAAGGACGTGCCGCCGGAGAACAACAATCTGCCGGTACCGCTCGACCGTTTTCTCGACGACGTGCGCGACCGAATGCCAACCTCGACCCAGGTGCGCCTCGGCTTGCCCGGCAAGCCGCCGACGCTATGGGTGCGCTCGGCGCGCGACGCGAACTGGATCGTCGTGCCGGTGCAGCCGCTGCGGCCACCGCGTTCGCTTGACCGGATGGTGCTGTGGCTCGGCATCATCTTCGCGGCCGGCGTCATGGCCGCGCTGTTCGCCGCGTGGCAGCTGCAGCAGCCGCTGCGCTCGCTCGCGCAGGCCGTCACGCGCTTCGGCCGTGGCCTGCCGGTGCCGCCGGTGCGCGAGCGCGGGCCGCGCGAGTTGCGACAACTGACGCATGGTTTCAACCAGATGGTTCAGGAAGTCGCACGCACCGAGCACGACCGCGCGGTGATGCTGGCCGGCGTCGCGCATGATCTGAAAACGCCGCTTGCGCGGCTGCGGCTGCGTGCCGAAATGATGGAAGAGCCGAAGATGCGCGACGGCGTGGTGCGCGACGTCGATTCGATGACGCATATCGTCGACCAGTTTCTGGTGTTCGCGCACGACGGCGGCGATCGCAGCGAGCCGGTCGAAGTGGATGCGCAATGCGAGCGGGTGGTGCGCAACTATCGCGCCGTCGCGCCCGACTCATACGGCGTTCAGATCGATCTGAAGGCGGGCCCGGGTTTCATGTTGCCGGCCGCGACGCTCGACCGCATTCTGTCGAACCTGCTGGATAACGCGCAGGCGTACGGCGCCCCACCGATCGTGGTGGCCAGCGCCCGCACGCCGGACGGCTATACGCTGTCGATCAGCGACAACGGCAGCGGGATTGCCGCGCAAGACCTGATCAATGCGGCGCGGCCCTTCGTGCGGCTCGATCCGGCTCGCGGCGGCAATGGCCACAGCGGCCTTGGCCTCGCGATCGTCGAGCGGCTGGTGCGGCGCGCGGGCGGCACCTGGGAAATCGGCAATCACGGCGGGCGCGGCCTGCGCGTGCTGATGACGTTCCCGCTCGAGACGGCAATGCGCAAGGCGTCCGCGTCGGAAAGTGTGTGGTGACGTGGTGGGGATGGAAGGCGTGCGTGTCTTGAGGGGCTGGCGTGTCGTGCGGGATGCTGTGCGGGCTCTTTGCGATACGGCGTGCATTCGGCCAGGTTTCACTTACCCCGCCAGCCACGGCGCGCAACTCGCACACCGCAGCCACAGCGGCAGCCCGGCTACTCGGTGAACAGCGTATTGAGCGCGGCGGCCGCTTCGCTATCGACCGTATTCCACGTGACGGTCTCGGCTTCGAAGATGTAGTGCGTCGTGTACTTGCCAAGACGCGTCAAGATTTCTTCCTGAATCGTCTCAGGCGCGACGTCCAGCTTCAGATACCACGCGGTCGACGAAAGCCGCGTCTGAAAAGCGCCATATTCGGCGAGCAGATGGTCGAATGCGTCAGCATCGTGATCGCGGCAGACGATCACCAGATTTCCCTTCATGCAGATCTCCCGGTAAGGCGGTTGCTATCTTCGGACGGAACTTACTGGCCGATGATACCGCGTGAGTTGGGTGCGCGAAGGTGCGATGGAACGCGTTGCAGCGACAGGTAGTACGTCGGGTGGGTCAGGTAGCGTAGTGAGAGGGCGGGCGATACGGTCGATTTGCGGTGCAATGGGCCGTTCAATTCGCCGGTTACTACGCGGCCATGGCGCTGCTAGTGCGCGACCAAAATCCAGCCAGCACGCGCCACCACGCGTTCAAACGCGCCACCATGCGTTCAATACGCATTCGCCGGCGCGCGCGCCGGCGGCGCGGTATCGTCGGGCGGCACGGCCGCGCTGCGATCGCGCCCGCCGGACTTGGCCGCATACAGCGCGGCATCCGCGCGGCTGATGATGCGCTCGGGCAAATCCTCCTGCGACAGCTCGGTGATGCCGATGCTGACGCTCAAGCCGGCGGTCGCCGGCAGCTTCGTGCAGGGCATCGCCTTCAACCCGACCCGCAGCCGTTCGACCACTTCCAGCCCCGCATGGAGCGCGGTGGCGGGCAGCAGGATGCCAAACTCCTCGCCGCCCAGGCGCCCGATCGCGTCGTTGCCGCGCAACTCGCTGCGGCAGGTTTCGACGAAGTGCTCGAGCGCGCGGTCGCCGGCCGAGTGGCCGTAGCAATCGTTGATCTGCTTGAAGTGGTCCAGATCGGCGATCGCCATACAGAGCGGCTCGCCGGTCGCGCGGGCGCGGTCGATTTCATGGCGCAGCAGATCGAGGAAGTAGCGCCGTGACAGCGCGCCGGTCAGCGCGTCATGGCGCGCCTCCGCCGACAGCAGCGTATTGGCCGCCTGCAGCTGGTCGGCCAGGTCGCGCGTGGCGCGATGGTGGCGTCGCTCGCGCAGATACGACACGGTGATCACCCAGGCGAGCGAGACGGTGCCGGCCAGCGTCAGAAACACCAGCAGATGGTCGCGCTTGTGATTGCGCAGCAGTTCGTTCCACGCACCGAGCGGATCGACCAGATGCGCGGACAGGCCCGAGTTCAGTCCGCCGCGCGTCTGGTACAGCGTCGGGATGGTCTGGCCGGGCATATCGAACAGTTGCGCGGCGATATCTTCGGGCACCCACGGCGCATCGCGCCGCGTCTGCGCCGACACCGGCTGGATCTGCACGGCGGGGAACACCTCGCGATGGTAGGTGCTCATCCGGTCGGCGGCGGTCATCTGCGTGATGCGCGAGTTGGGCATCGCTTCGCCTTCGAGCGTCGCGTTGTGCGCCATGATGATCACTCCGTTGTCGTCGGTGACGAAGGTGCCGGCGTGCGCGACCCAGTGGCGCAGCCGCGCGATGCCGACCTTCGCGACGATCGCGCCGACCAGCAGACCCTCGTCGTACACCGGCGCCGAGATGAAGATGCCCGGCTCGCCGCTCAGCCGGCCCACGCCGTACGCCTCGCCGAACGCGCCGAGCAGCGCGTTGGTCAGATAGCTGCGCGAGCGCATATCGAGGCCGACGAACGATTGCATACTTTCCGCGTTGCTGGCGGCCACGCACAGGCCGTTCGCATTGACGAGCCAGATCATGTCGAGCCCGGAAAAGCCTTGTGCGTCGTGCAGAAAGCGGTTGACCGCGGCCAGTTGCGGCGTTTTCAGCAGTGCGTCGCGATGGGCAGGCTCCGCATCGGGGCCGGCCGCGGCATAATTGCCCGCCTGCGCGAGCGCGCGCTGAATGACTTGCAGTTCGGCCATCGTCGCGGGTATGGCGCGCGACATCGCGAGGTCGCTCGCGATCACCTCGGCCATGTTGTAGACGATCGACGCGGACATTTGCCGCTGCTGCCGCAGCGCGCCGTCGAGTTCTTGCTGTACCATCCGGTCCGCGACGAGACCGGAGGCGAACCAGCACGCCAGCGCGACCAGTATGAAACTGGCCGGCCCGAGTGCCTCGCGCAAGATAGTCCGTTTCATCGACCCTCTGATCTGTCTGACTGTTAGATAAGACAAAGGTCATGCGTGCGACGCGCCGGCACCGGACCGCTTGCTTCGCGAAGCGCCGTGCGGCGCGCCGAGACGGTATAAGAATTCGAGGCTGCGCCGCCTCACGATTTTAACCGCGGCGCGCAGTCGCGCCAGTCCGTAATTTGCATCGGGCGTACGTCGCGCGACGCTTGACAGGCTGCGGCAACGCGACTGCAGTGCGCTTGTAATCCGTCTGCGGGGCCCGTGCGGTGAGCCGCGCCGCATGCCGCTGTGGCTTGCGCGCGACGCTTTGACGGCGCGCGGTACGCTGCGCTGCAAACACGTATCTGTCAATGGTTGTGCCTGTCATGCAGGTTGTAGTACTGTCGTGCCGTCCAAAATAGGGAAAGCTCGCCAGCCTTTGCCGGTGGCGCCAGCGGCGGCCGTCGGGTCGTGCATGCAAACGGGCGGCGCACATGCTGCGTCCGGCGCTTGCGGCCCGGCTTCGATGCGTCTTTGAACGCCAAACGAATTACCGCGAACATGCGTTTTGCCATGCTTCTTTTCAGCTTTCCGGACCGATCAACGCAGTGCCTGCAGTGTGCGCCGCGCGCCGGTGCGCGGGGCATCGGTGCGCCGCGCACGCGTGGCCACGCCGCCGCTTGCGCCACGACGCGCGGCGCAGCGGCGCGCGGCGCTTCCGTAGCCATCGTCATCAACTGCGGGGACGCGTGATGGATCTGTTCAGCTTCAACCTGAATCGCACCGCCAATGCGTCGGCCTGGCGGGTGCTGCCCAACCGCTGGGACTTCGTCGCGTTCCCGCTGATCATCTGCGCGATCGCGATGGCGGCGATCGGCTTTCACGAAACGCTCGCGCCGATCTCGACGCTGCAGACCCAGGTGATCTCGCTCGATCCTGCGAACCTGCCCGAATATGCGATGCGCACCACGCTGCGCATGCTGGCGGCGATGGTCGCGTCGCTGGTGTTCACGCTGGTGTACGGCACGCTGGCCGCCAAGAGCCGGCGCGCCGGCACGGTGCTGGTGCCGATCCTCGACATCCTGCAGTCGGTGCCGGTGCTCGGCTACATTTCGTTTACGGTCACGTTCTTCCTCGCGCTGGTGCCGTCGCGCGTGCTCGGCGCCGAGCTGGCGGCGATCTTCGCGATCTTCACGAGCCAGGCGTGGAACATGACCTTCAGCTTCTATCAGTCGCTGCGCACGGTGCCGCGGGATCTGGACGAGGTGTCGCGCGGTTTCCATCTGACGTCGTGGCAGCGCTTCTGGAAGCTCGAGGTGCCGTTCTCGATGCCCGGCCTGATCTGGAACATGATGATGTCGATGTCGGGCGGCTGGTTCTTCGTGGTCGCGTCGGAGGCGATCACGGTCGGCAATCACTCGATCACGCTACCCGGCATCGGCGCGTATCTCGCGCAGGCGATCGCCGACAAGAACCTGCATGCGATCGGCTGGGTGATCCTGACCATGACGGTCGTGATTCTCGCGTACGACCAGTTCCTGTTCCGGCCGCTGGTCGCGTGGGCCGACAAGTTCCGCATGGAGAACACCAGCTCGGGCGACGCGCCCGAATCGTGGCTGCTCGACCTGATCCGCCGCACGCGGCTGATTCATCAGCTGCTGGTGCCGCTCGGCTGGTTCTTCGCGCGCGCCGCGCGCGTGCCGCTGCGAGTCAGGCTGGCGTCGGTCGGCGCGGTGCGTTTCGCCGCGCCGCAAAGCCCGACCACGCGGCGCATCGGCGATATCGTGTGGGCGCTGCTGGTGCTGGCGGTCACGCTGTTCGTCGTGTATCGCGTGGTCGCATACGTGCGCACCGGCGTCTCGCTCGACGAGGTCGGCCACGTGTTCCTGATGGGCTTGCTGACGCTGTTGCGCGTGATCGTGCTGATCGCGATCGCGTCGGTGATCTGGGTGCCGCTCGGCGTGCTGATCGGGCTGCGCCCGGCGCTCGCCGAGAAGGTCCAGCCGCTCGCGCAGTTCCTCGCCGCGTTCCCGGCGAACCTGCTGTTCCCGGTGTTCGTGATCGTCATCGTGCGCTTCCATTTGAACCCGGACATCTGGCTGTCGCCGCTGATCGTGCTCGGCACGCAGTGGTATATCCTGTTCAACGTGATTGCCGGCGCGAGCGCCTATCCGAACGACTACCGGGAAGCCGCGAAAAACTTCCATATTCGCGGCTGGCAGTGGTGGAAGCAGGCGATGCTGCCGGGCGTGTTCCCGTACTACATCACCGGTGCGATCACCGCGTCGGGCGGCGCGTGGAACGCGAGCATCGTCGCCGAGGCGGTGCAGTGGGGGCAGACGCACGTGGTCGCTCACGGTCTGGGCGCGTATATCGCGCAGAATACCGAGGCCGGCGATTATCCGAAAATCATCCTGGGCATCGCCGTGATGTCCCTGTTCGTGTCCCTGTTCAACCGGCTGCTGTGGCGTCCGCTGTATGCGTACGCCGAAGCTCGTCTGCGGCTCGATTGATGTTCAGCAACTGAAGGCAAAACGCGATGCAAAATCCTAAAGCCGCCGGCGTCACTTCAGCGCCGCAGGTCCCGCCGATGCCGCCGCGTCTCGGCGAAGAAATCCTGCGCGTGAAGGATGTCTGCCGTGGGTTCAACAAGACTCAGGGCGAACTGCTCGTGCTCGACGACGCCAACCTGTCGCTGCGCGAAGGTGAAATCGTCGGGTTGCTCGGCCGTTCGGGCTCGGGCAAGTCGACGCTGTTGCGCATCATCGCCGGCCTGATCGAGCCGACCGACGGCGAGGTCACTTATATGGGCAAGCCGCTCGAAGGGCCGGCGAGGGGCGTTGCGATGGTGTTCCAGACCTTCGCGCTGTTCCCGTGGCTGACGGTGCTGCAAAACGTCGAGGCCGGGCTCGAGGCGCAAGGCGTGCCGGCGCGCGAGCGGCGCGAGCGCGCACTGGCGGCGATCGACCTGATCGGTCTGGACGGCTTCGAAAACGCCTATCCGCGCGAGCTGTCGGGCGGCATGCGCCAGCGCGTCGGCTTTGCGCGCGCGCTGGTGGTCGACCCGACGCTGCTGCTGATGGACGAACCGTTCTCCGCGCTCGACGTGCTGACCGCCGAGACGCTGCGTACCGACCTGCTCGATCTGTGGACGCAGGGGCGCATGCCGATCAAGTCGGTGCTGATCGTCACGCACAACATCGAGGAAGCGGTGTTCATGTGTGACCGGATTCTGGTGCTGTCGTCGAATCCGGGACGCGTGATCGCCGAGATCAAGGTGCCGTTCAAGCATCCGCGCAACCGGCTGGACCCGGCGTTCCGGCGCCTCGTGGACGAGATCTACGCGAAGATGACCGCGCGTCAGACCGGCGAGACCACCAAGAAAGGGCTCGAACTGCATAGCTGGCTGCCGCATGTGTCGACCAACCTGATGGCCGGTCTGATCGAGACGCTGGCCGCGGCGCCGTATCACGGCCGCGCGGACATGCCGGAGATCGCGCGCTCGCTGCATCTGGAAGTGGACGATCTGTTTCCGATCGCGGAAGTGCTGCAGCACCTCGGCTTCGCGGATGTGCGCGAAGGCGACATCTTCCTGACGCCGCCGGCGCGCGTATTCGCGGAGTTCGGCACGCAGGAGCGCAAGATGATGTTCGCCGAGCATCTGCTGCGGCACGTGCCGCTGGCGGCGCGGATCAAGAAGGTGTTGAACGAGCGGCCGGGGCATCGCGCGCCGCGTGTGCGTTTCGAGCAGGAGCTGGAAGACTTTCTGTCGGATAGTGCCGCCGAGGAGACGCTCGATGCGGTGATCAACTGGGGACGTTACGGCGAAATTTTCTCTTACAACGACCAGTCGGAAATCTTCAGTCTGGAAGACGTCGAGACCTGAGCGGATAGATGGGCGTGGCGCGGTTGCCGCGGCGACGAAGAAGAGCGGCTGGGTTTGAGCAGCCGCTCTTTTCCTTTGTATAGCGCCGCGGCGCGGTTTGCTGCAAGTCCGAACGCGAGCGTTACGGTCAGCCTGACCGGGCAGACGGCAAGCCAGACAACGCGCGCGATACCGCAAGCCATACGGCGAGCCATACGGCGAGCCTCACTGCAGATTGCCCCAACGCTCGACCGCAGGCTCCGCCGATGCCCATTTCCATGTGCGCTTGTCCTGCGGCATCTGGCAGGCCGCAGCCGTGTACCAGTGCTGCGGCGCATTCGCTTCGTCGCCGTCGGCCACCGAGAACGCAAACTCCTTGCAGTCCGCCAGCGCCGTCGTAAAGGCGCGCAGCACGCGCACCTGACCGTGGCCGTTCTCGATCGGCAGCGTGTGCTTGACGTTCCACAGCCGCGTATCGCCAACCGGCATCGCGCCGGCCAGTTTCGCGATCACGTCCTGCTGGTCGGTATGCAGCACGCGCATGTAGCGGTTGACGGCTTCGGTGGTGACGGCCTGCACGGCGATGCCCACGCCGATGCCGACCGCCGGATTGGCGGTGGCGATACCGGTCGCCGCGCCCGCCGCGGCGCCGCCCGCCGCGCCGAGCGAGGTCGAGTTGCAGCCGGACAGCATGGCCGCGCCGCCGCTGCACAAGGCAACGGCGAGCAGCGCGCGAGTGAAGCTGTCGCGCGCGGTCGACGTGCCGCGCGTGACGCGCTTCAGCATGCGCCTCGCCGCGTTCATTGCAGCGCGCCCCAGCGTTCGGTGGCCGGTTCGGCCGATGCCCATTTCCACAGATTGCCGTCGCGGCAGATCGATGCGACGAAGTACGCGCTCGTCGCCGGCGCCTTGTCAGTAGCCGGTTTGTCGACCGTAAATACGATTTCCTTGCAGTCGAGCAGCCCGGTGCTGATCACGCGGCTGACGGTGACGCGCCCGTGTTCGTCTTCCTCGAGCGGCACCGAATGGGTCACGCTCCATGGCGCGACCCCGCCGACGTCGAGCGGTCCGGCGACCTGTGCGATGCCATCTTGCGTGTGACGGTGAATCACGCGCTCCGAATACTGGACGCCCGCGCGCGCCGCGGCGACCGCGCCCAGACCGATGCCGGTGGCCACCGCTGCATTGTTGGTGATGGAGCCGGCCACTGCCGCGCCGGCGATACCGGCGCCGGCCGTGGCGCCTTCGGAGTACAGCGAGGTGCAGCCGCTCAGCGCGGCGGCGCCCACGCAAATGCCGAGTGTGGCGAACCACGTGATGTGCCGGATGTGCCGCGCCACCCGGCCCGCGATTCGATGCGTGTTGCGGCGTGCCGCACAGAACCTCCCGATTCCGCTACGCACCGCGCGCGCCTCACGATCCGCGCCGCCCGCATGCGCCGCCGCTACGGCGCCGGACATTGTTGTTTGCATTTCCTTGTTCTTGCTCCTGCAGATCCGATACGCCGCCCGCTGGGCGACGCGGCGGTGTTACCGCCAGACCGTCACTTTTTGACGCAGAAGGATTGTGCAGGATGCCAATTGTAATTGGCACAGAAAAAATGCAAGCAATTGCAAAAGCCGATGCACGGGGTGGGCGTTTCTGATTGCGCCTACGCCGCGCGTCAGCTTTCTTCCGGTCCCGAGTCGTCTTCGTCGCCGTATGCGCTCAGCCGGTTGTACAGCGTCTTCAGGCTGACACCGAGCGCTTTCGCCGCACGCCGCTTGTCGCCGCCGCAGTACTTCAGTGTGCCGAGGATGATCTGCTTTTGCGCATCGGCGAGTGGCGTGCCGATCCACACGCTCATCGAATCGCCGAGCGTCACCGGCTTTTTCACGCGCGTCATCAGATGCGGATGCGGCAGCTCGACCGTTTTCTCCGCGAGGATGAAGGCGCGGTACACCGCGTTCTTCAGCTCGCGCACGTTGCCCGGCCACGACCAGGTGCGCAGCGTTTCCATCGAGCGTTTGCTGAACGCCTTGTTGGTGGCTTCCTGCTGGTTCAGCTGCGCGAGAAAGTGCAGCGCGAGCAGCTCGCGGTCGCCTTCGCGCTCGCGCAACGGCGGTGCGCGCAGCGGAAACACCGCGAGCCGGTACATCAGGTCTTCGCGCAGGCCGTTTTCCTTGACGGCGACCGCCGGGTCGCGGTTGGTGGCCGCGATCACGCGCACGTCGCCGCGAATCAGATCGGTGCCGCCGACGCGAAAGAACGTGCCGGTCTCGAGCGCGCGCAGCAGTTTCACCTGACGCACCGGCGACATCTCGGTCACTTCGTCGAGAAACAGCGTGCCGCCGTTCGCGTGCTCGAAATAGCCGATGCGGCCTTGTACCGCGCCCGTAAAACTGCCCTTTTCATGGCCGAACAGTTCGGCCTCGATCAGCTCATCGGGGATCGCGCCGCAATTGACCGCGACGAATGCGCCGCTCTTGCGCGTGCTGTGTTCGTGAATCGTGCGCGCGATCAGCTCCTTGCCGGTGCCGGATTCGCCGATGATCAGCGCGGTCGCGTCGGTGGCGGCAACGCGTTCGATTTGCTCGTACAGATCGAGCATCACCGGCGACGAGCCGAATAGCGTCCCATACGACTTCAAGCCTGCGACGCCTTCGGCGCCGCGGTGTTTCGCCTGAGACGTTGCGCCGCCGCCGGCAGTGCCGGTGGCGGGCGAGTCCAGATCGGTTGACGCCATAACCAGGGTGTCCTGTGCAAATGCGGTTCGAGATTGGGATGGCGCAGGCCGGAACAGCGGGTCTGCAATCGGGGTTGCAATCGGATGGACCTGCGATCGGATTGCCGCCGGTTTGCTGCATGCGAGCCCGCTGTCTCGTAAAAGCCAATTTAACCACTCACGCGCCGTGCCCGGCAAGGCGCATGCATCTGTCGGGCATGAATGATGAATGGCGGCAATAAGTGCGCGTCGTGCGCGCGCGGGCGGCAACATTGACCTAGGGTTGACGTTGGGCGCGTCGCGATGCCCACGCAGGGAACTTCGCCCGGCGCATGCCGATCGAGACAGAGTCGGGTACGAGGGTTGCAACGTCCGTCAGATGGCATACGAACGCGCAGCCGTTTCGCGAGAAAAACAGCTCGAAGCAAGGAGATCTCAATGACCACCACGACCGAACAGCTGTCGCTCGGCAAGCAAAAAATCGTCGAGGACCTGCACGTATTGTTGACGGATTCTGAGGAAATGCTGCGGCTGGTCGCCGCTGTGCCCGGCGAGGGCGTCGAGGCGGTGCGCGAGCGGTTGCGCACCCATATCGACTCGCTGCGCGCCGCGCTCGGCGATGCGCAGCAGGTCGCGCAACGTGGCTATCGCAGCGCCACGCTGCAAACCGAACGCTATGTGCGGCGCAAGCCGTGGCAGGCGCTTGGCGCGGCGGCGGGTGTCGGATTCCTGCTTGGCGTGCTGGTTGCGCGTTAGCGCACGCGACGCGGTGACTAGTGGCGCAGCGGGCGGTTTCGCGCCGCCCGACCGCCTGGAATCCCCCGTGGTACCCGTCAGTACCCACCCGTCAGTACCCCATTGCAACGAGGCAAACCAAGGAGGTTCATATGGCACGGCCAAAAATCGGCATCTTCGGCGCGCTGTTTGCGATCGGCGGCGTGTTCGCGTGGCGTTGGGTGCAAAGGCAGCGCGGCGCGCAGGCGGTCCCCGCGCGCGATCTGACCCGCTGGGAAGGCGAGGGCGGCGCGGTGAGCAACGATACGCCGCTGGATCCCGCGGCGCGCTCCGGCGCGACGCATCCGCGCTCGGCGAATGGCGCCGACCATGGGGCGTCGGGCGATGCATGGCCATTTCCGCGTAGCTGACGCACGGAGTCGATCGCGGCTGCGCAGACGGCCGCTGCAGTCGCGGTAAGCGCACTTTGGTCGCGCTAAGCGGTCAGGTCCGTCCGCGGCTCATGGCGCTTTTCCACGCGCCAGTGCGGTCGGTGCCTAGCCGGTGCGGCCCGCGGCCCCATACCGCGTGCCGCCGCTTCCACCGCCATTCCGCGCGCGGTGGCGACGG
The DNA here is from genome assembly GCA_035536055.1 of Paraburkholderia sp. Classification (GTDB taxonomy): domain Bacteria; phylum Pseudomonadota; class Gammaproteobacteria; order Burkholderiales; family Burkholderiaceae; genus Paraburkholderia. The sequence goes on from DATLOW010000461.1 coordinate 11,543, forward strand.
ATGATGCGAGGCGTTCGCTATTTCGCGCGGAAAGCACGCTGGCCGTCGCTGATGCACAGTGCATCGGTCAGCGGGCTCTTAAACCGGTCGGGTCCGTATGGTTTTATCAAGATATGGCCGTATAATGGGCAAATCCACAACAATAGGGCCGTTTGAGGCTTGTCCGGACGGCAATTGTTGCGCGACTACACTAAGTTGGTAATTTTTTCATGGCCGGTCGCCCGGCACAGCGATTTCGCGCATAGCATTGTCTACAGGCGTTTCGGTATGGCGGCGCACCCGTGCGCACCTATCGCTTCGCCGGTTGCGCCGCTGCGGGCGCCGCTCGTCAGCACTTTTAGGGTTTCTCAAACGCGATGCCACACGCACTGATTGTCGACGACGATCCGGGTACCCGCGAGGCGCTTGCCGCAATCGTCGCCGAAGATGGATTGACCACCGCCACCGCAGGCGATCTGCGGGAGGCCCGCATCCAACTGGTCCGGCAGATGCCGGACGTCGTATTCACCGATCTGAAGCTGCCCGACGGCACCGGCGTCGATCTGTTCGAAGACCTCGATCCGCGCTCGGGCGTCGAGTTCATCGTGATCACCGGCCACGCCACCGTCGAATCGGCGGTCAGCGCGCTGAAGATGGGCGCCGCCGACTATCTGGTGAAGCCGATCAACATGCAGCGCGTGAAGGCGATTCTTAACCGTCTGCCGCGCGCGGGCGACCTGAAGGCCGAGATCGGCACACTGCGCGGCGAATTGCGCCGCATGGGCCGCTTTGGGCTGATGCTCGGCAATTCGCCGGTGATGCAGCAGGTGTACGACCAGATCAGCCGCGTCGCGCCGACCGCGGCGTCGGTGATGCTGGTCGGCGAATCGGGCACCGGCAAGGAAGTGGCCGCGCAGACGCTGCATCAGCTGAGCCTGCGCCGCAAGCATGCGTTTCTGGCGGTCAACTGCGGCGCGATTTCGCCGAACCTGATCGAATCGGAAATGTTCGGCCACGAGCGCGGCTCGTTCACCGGCGCGGACCGGCAGCACAAAGGCTATTTCGAGCGGGCGAACGGCGGCACGCTGTTTCTCGACGAAATCACCGAAATGCCGATCGAACTGCAGGTGAAGCTGCTGCGCGTGCTGGAAACCGGCATGTTCATGCGGGTTGGCACGACCAAGGAAATCGAAACCGACGTGCGCCTGATCGCCGCGACCAATCGCGATCCGGAGCAGGCGGTGCTCGAAGGCAAGCTGCGGCTCGACCTGTATCACCGGCTCAACGTGTTTCCGATCAACCTGCCGCCGCTGCGCGAGCGCGGCAAGGACGTCGAACTGCTGGCGCAGTCGTTCCTCGACGAGCTCAACGAGCAGCACAGCACGCGCAAGCACTTCCCGCCGGCGGTCAAGGAAATGCTGCTGTCGTATCCGTGGCCGGGCAACGTGCGCGAGCTGAAGAACTACGTGCAGCGCGCGCACATCATGTCGGGCACGGATTCGGACAGCACGGCAACGGTGCCGCTGCAGATCACGCTGTCGAAGCCGAGCGCGGGCACCGCGATCACGATTCCGTTCGGCACGTCGCTCGCCGAAGCGGACCGCCAGCTGATTCTTGCCACGCTCGAACAGTGCGGTGGCGTGAAGACGCGCGCCGCGGAGATCCTCGGCATCAGCCTGAAGACGCTGTATAACCGGCTCGTCGAGTATGGCAACGACGCCGGCCGCGGCGACGACGATTCGACGGAAGAGCCGCAGGCGTTCGGCAAGGCCGACGCATAAACGGCACATCGCGGCGCGACGAGAAGCGCGCTGCCGGTGCGCGGAATAGCAGCGCGCGGGATAGAAGCGGCATAAAAGCAAAACGGCATAGCAACACAAACGGCACACAAACGGCATAGGCCTTGCTGGTTCGTCGGCAACGACGCACGACAATGGAGGCCTCATGCCGCTCTACGATGCCGTCGCCCTAGCGATCCAGCCGGTTCTGGATCCGGCACCGGCGACATGCCGGCCGCGACGCGCCCGGCTGCACCGCCCCGAACCCAACGAGCCGCCGCTGCCCGGCGACGATCCTGACAACCCGGACCACCCGCCGGGTCAGCCACCTGATCCCGATCGTCTGCCGGGCGAACCGATGCCTTTGCCGATCGGCGACCCGCCTGCGCCTGTTCATGCGCCGCAGTCCGGCGACGTGCCGTGCGCCTTTACGCCACGCGTTACACGCCGCCATCGCGCGCTTCACGACCATCCGGATGCGCGGCGGCATGGCGGCGCGCGACACCAGGCGGCACCGCATCGTGCAGTGATATCGCGCTGGCATCTCACGCGTACTCCGTCGATTCCTCCGACAAACTGTCCGGCTCGCGTCCGCGTGGGCCGGGCACACGTCTTGATGTACCGGTTACAAAACCTGCGAACTTTTTACCGGCAAATTACTGTCCCGAGTTCTAGACTGAGGGGATGCCACCTCCCGGTGGCGGCCTTCCCCGGAGGCAATCGATCATGAGACACCCCGCATTGCGGCGCTCCGCGCGCCACTCGAAGCGCGAAGCGCGCCCAGGCAGTGCTCCAGCGGGTCAGCCGGCCGGCTCAGACCCGGCCGCGCAGAACCGCGTCGCGCCCGATGCCCCGCCAGACGGGGATCACAACCAGGGCGGCAGCCGCAAGGAAGGACTCGATTACCAGCGCGATCTGGGCTCCGAACAGGACGCCTGAGCGTCGCTCCGGACGTTGGATTACCAGACGGAAATACTCCGCGCGCCGTGCGCGTGGGGAGGTTTTCGCTCGCTCGTCACATTTGCATACATTTTCGCGTCGTCGAATGCGGCATTGCGGCATAAACCTTGCGTGCACTGTTTCGGCGCATCCACGGAACGTCAACTGATTGTGAGGGGGAGCTGTATGAGCAGATTGATCGTAGTGTCGAACCGCGTTGCACCGACGCAGGAAGGCCGTCCCGCTGCGGGTGGCCTCGCGATCGGGGTGCTGGATGCCCTGAAGGAGACGGGCGGCGTGTGGTTCGGCTGGAGCGGGGAGATCGCCGGCGAGCCGTCGGCTCCGGTGATCGAGAAGCAAGGCAACGTGACCTACGCGACGGTGGCGCTCACGAAGCGCGACTACGACCAGTACTACCGCGGCTTCTCGAATGCGACGCTGTGGCCGACTTTCCACTATCGCAACGACCTGTCGCGCTACGACCGGCAGGAGTACGCGGGCTATCAGCGCGTCAATGCAATGCTCGCGAAGCAACTGAAGGAGATGGTCCGGCCCGACGACATCATCTGGGTGCACGACTATCATCTGCTGCCGTTCGCGCGCTGCCTGCGGGAGCAGGGCGTGAAAAATCCGATCGGTTTTTTCCTGCACATTCCGTTTCCGGTTCCGCAAGTGCTGCTGACCGTGCCGCCGCACGAGGAACTGGTGAAGGACATGTGCAGCTACGACGTGGTGGGCTTCCAGACCGACGCGGACCGTCAGTCGTTCGTCGACTATATCGAGCGCGGCCGGCACGGAACCGCCAGCGACGACGGCATGGTGCACGCGTACAACCGCTTCCTGAAGGTGGCGGCTTATCCGATCGGCATCTATCCGGACGCGATTGCGAAGGCGGCCGAACAGTTCGGCGACCGCAAGGCGGTGAAGAGCCTGCGCGACGCAATGCGCAACCGCAAGCTGATCATGAGCGTCGACCGGCTCGATTATTCGAAAGGGCTGGTCGAGCGCTTCCAGGCGTTCGAGCGGCTGCTGCTGAATGCGCCCGGCTGGCACGGCCGCGTGTCGCTAGTGCAGATCGCGCCGCCGACCCGCTCCGACGTGCAGACCTATCAGCGCATTCGCCAGAATCTCGAAGGCGAGGCGGGCCGTATCAACGGCCGCTTTGCGCAGCTCGACTGGACGCCGATTCAGTATCTGAACCGCAAGTACGAACGCAATCTGCTGATGGCGCTGTTCCGGCACTCGCAGGTGGGCTACGTGACGCCGCTGCGCGACGGCATGAACCTGGTCGCGAAGGAGTATGTCGCGTCGCAGGATCCGGCTGATCCGGGTGTGCTGGTGCTGTCGCAGTTCGCTGGCGCCGCGGAGCAGTTGCCGGGCGCATTGGTGGTCAATCCGTTCGATCTGTCGCAGATGGCCGAAGCGCTCGAGCGCGCGCTGTCGATGCCGCTCGCGGAACGTCAGGCGCGCCACGCGGACATGATGGCGCCGCTGCGCGAGAACAATCTGTCGGTGTGGCGCGATACCTTCCTTGCCGACCTGCGCCATGTGGCGACGGCGTCGTCGGTGACGGAGAAAGCGGTAAAGCGCGCTGACGTGATCGCTTAGGCAGCAGGTGGTCGCGTCGCGTCGGGCGGC
>DATLOW010000462.1:0-2839 GCA_035536055.1 Paraburkholderia sp.
CCACGTAAAACCGTTGAAGATCACTTCGAGACCGATCACCAGCAGCATGGCCGGCAGCGGCAGCGTCACGCCGACAAAAATCTGGACGAACGCGATCGTCAGCAGTTGCCCGATGATGGCGAGGCTGCGCAGCCAGAATAGATGCCCGAGGTTGACCCGGCCGGTGTTCGTAATGCGGTGCATCACGCCAGTGTACCTGCTGAAGCGGTTCGAATTACCGATCGTATGCGTGGCGCGTCACTGTGTCACTGGCGCAACGGCCGGCCGGACAGGCGTGCCGTGCGACGGGGTTTTAGGAAGGTGTGCCCGCATCAGTCAGTCGTCCGCAGCAGCGGCGGCGGCCGGGTCGTTGTGCGCCCGCGCGATTTCCTCCGCGAGACACTCCGGGCACATGCAGCGGCTGCCAGGCTTGAGCCGCTCGGCAGGCAGCGGCGGCATCGCGCGACACCAGCAGTCTGCGGTCCGCGCTTCGCGCCCGCAGTCGAACGAGCGGCCGCAGCGCGGACAACGCGCGCTTTGCGGGTCCTGTGCTTCGGTATCGGTGGCTGCGGACGGTGCGGGTCGGGAAGCAGTCGGGTTCATGACAGCAGGATGAAACCGGTCGGGCGATAGACCATGATGCCACGTATGACCGCCCAGCAGGACGCGGTCGCGCCGGGCCCGCGGGTTCACGCCTTGCTCACGACCGTGTAGGCGCTCACTTTGCACCGCCGCGGCGCGTCCTGGAACAGGCCATGCACCGCGCGAGGTCGCGCCATTGCGCAGTGCGCAACGGCCGTTGCGCGCGTCGCAACAGCATGCGGCAAAATCGCTGTTGCAGCGCGCCAGTCCTGTACAATTCGCCCTGTTTTTACCGTTCCCTGCCGAGCCGCCGATATGTCCGAGCTTTCCGACCTGTCCCAGATCGCCCCCACGCTGAAGGCTGAAATTCTGGCCGAAGCGTTGCCGTACATCCGCCAGTACCACGGGAAAACCGTGGTGATCAAATACGGTGGCAATGCGATGACGGAAGAACGCCTGAAACAGGGCTTCGCGCGCGACGTGATTCTGCTGAAGCTGGTCGGCATCAACCCGGTGATCGTGCACGGCGGCGGCCCGCAGATCGACCAGGCGCTGAAGAAAATCGGCAAGCAGGGCACCTTCATCCAGGGCATGCGCGTCACCGACGAAGAAACGATGGAAGTCGTCGAATGGGTGCTCGGCGGCGAAGTACAGCAAGACATCGTCACGCTGATCAACCACTTCGGCGGCCACGCGGTGGGCCTGACGGGCAAGGACGGCGGTCTGATTCACGCGCGCAAGCTGATGATGCCGGACCGCGACAACCCGGGGCAGTACATCGACATCGGCCAGGTCGGCGAGGTCGAGGCGATCAACCCGGCGGTGGTCAAGGCGCTGCAGGACGACGCGTTCATTCCGGTGATCTCGCCGATCGGCTTCGGCGAAGACGGCCTGTCGTACAACATCAACGCCGATCTGGTGGCGGGCAAGCTGGCAGTCGTGCTGAACGCCGAAAAGCTGGTGATGATGACCAACATCCCCGGCGTGATGGACAAGGAAGGCACGCTGCTGACCGACCTGTCGGCCCGCGAAATCGACGCGCTGTTCGCCGACGGCACGATCTCCGGCGGCATGCTGCCGAAGATTTCGTCCGCGCTCGACGCGGCCAAGAGCGGCGTGCGCTCGGTGCACATCATCGACGGCCGCATCGAGCACTCGGTGCTGCTGGAGATTCTGACCGAGCAACCATTCGGCACGATGATCCGCTCGCATTGAGCGTGACGCGCCGCGCTTCTCGCCCGACCCCGTCTCACCCGTACACCGCAGCCCGAACGTACCAATCCGGCATACGGCGCCGCTGTTGCGCGCCGCATGCCGCGTCTCGTGCAAGAAGAGTCATACTGACGACTTCGCTCCATTGCGCAACCATCCGGCAGCACTGAGACAGCAACCCCGTAGCACCTACAAGATCCGCGCGCCGCAAGGTCGGCCACGCGGGCCCGATACCTCTCCCCGCGCGACCCGCTAAATCATGCGCATCTCCCGCCCCAAGCGCCGCCGTCCGCCGATCGAAGCCGGCAGTCCGGTCTGGCTGTTCGATCTGGACAACACGCTGCACCATGCTTCGTACGCGATCTTCCCGGCCATCAATACCGCGATGACGCAATACATCATCGATGCGCTGCAGGTCGATTTCGCAGAAGCGGACCGGCTGCGCACCGGCTACACGCAGCGCTACGGCGCCGCGCTACTCGGCCTCACGCGCCACCATCCGATCGATCCACACGATTTCCTGAAGGTCGTGCATACCTTTCCCGACCTGCGCGCGATGCTGCGCAGCGAGCGCGGCCTCGCGCGGCTCGTCGCCGCACTGCCTGGCCGCAAGATCGTGCTGACCAACGGCCCGCAGGATTATGCACAAGCGGTGCTCGAAGAATTGCGCATCGAGCGGCTATTCGAGCGCGTGATCGCGGTCGAGCATATGCGCGATCGCCGCGCGTGGCGCGCCAAGCCCGATCCGGCCATGCTGCGCAAGGCGATGCGCGACGCGCACGTGCGGCCCGAGGACGCGATTCTCGTCGAAGACACGCGCGGCCACCTGAAGCGCTACAAGCGCCTCGGCATCCGCACGGTGTGGATCGTCGGGCACCTGCCGCCGCGGGCAGGCGCCGACGGCAGTCCGGCGCGCTTGCCGGGCACCGGACGCCCGCATTATGTCGACCGGCGCATTCGTTCGTTAAAATCGCTACGACTGGGCAACCGCTCGGCGCGACTGAAGGGACGACAGACATGCAGCCGATTCGCAAGCATGACGAGGCCGTAACCGAAGACAAGCCGG
>DATLOW010000463.1:0-9922 GCA_035536055.1 Paraburkholderia sp.
CACCGGCCACGACACTTTCGGACGCCTCAGTTCCGGCGCGCCGCTGGCGCCCGCGGTACGCGCGGCGCTCGCGAAACTGCCGCCCGACACGCCGTTCTACTCGGTCGGCGTGCTCGATCACACGATGCCGTTCTACGTGCAGCACACGATGACGATGGTCGAAGTGACCGACGAACTCGCGTTCGGCATCAATGCGGAACCGCAGAAATGGGTGCCGACGGTGGCCGATTGGGTCAAGCGCTGGAGCGCCGACCGCTATGCGCTCGCGCTGATCCCGGTGGGCCGGTACGACGATCTCGCAGCGCAACATGTGCCGATGCAGGTGATCGCGCGCGATGCGCGGCGCGTGATCGTCGAGAAGCCGGAGGTGGCGGCGGCAGCGCCGGCAGCAGCGGATGCAGCGCCCGCTCCTGTGGCTCCCGTGGCTCCCGCCGCACCGGCAGCCCCTGCTTCGCAAGCGCAGCCCTGACTTTTTCACCCACGAGCCTCGATGAACCCGATTTCCTTCTTCTGCATCCTCGCGGGCGTCTCGCTGAACGCGTGCGCACAGCTGCTGCTCAAGGCCGGCACCAATGCCGTTGGACACTTCGAATTCACCCGTGCGAACATCCTGCCCATCGGCTTCAAGCTGGCTACGCAGTTGCCGATCGTCGGCGGCCTCGCCTGCGATGTGGTGAGCGTGGTCGTGTGGATCGTCGGGCTGTCGCGGGTCGAGGTGTCGATCGCCTATCCGATGCTGTCGCTCGGCTACGTGGTCAACGCGTTCGCGGCGTGGTATCTGTTCGGCGAGACGCTGTCGGTGCAGAAGCTCGTCGGCATCGGCATCATCCTGATCGGCGTGTACGTGCTGGCGCGTAGCTAGCGCTGCCACCGGGCGCCGCTCGCAGCCGCCTCGCAGCCGCCCGAAGCCGTACTGCGGGCGCAGCGCTTGCGCGGCCCGCCACAGCGACGGCGCCGTCAGGCTTGTGTAACGCTAATGAAAAGTATGCTGTGCGGTTTCAGCTAGCTTCACCCTACCGACCAAGGCACTCATGACCCAGTCATCCGTCCCGTTTTTGCCATTCGTCCGCCCCGACATCGATGAAGAAACCATCGCCGGCGTCGCCGACGTGCTGCGCTCCGGCTGGATCACGACCGGCCCGCAGAACCAGGCGTTCGAAGCGGCGCTGTCCGGGTTTTGCGGCGGCCGCCCGGTGCGCACCTTCAATTCGGGCACCGCGACGCTCGAAATCGGCCTGCGCATTGCCGGTGTCGGTCCGGGCGACGAGGTGATCACGACGCCCGCATCGTGGGTCGCAACCGCCAACGTGATTCTGGAAACGGGCGCGACACCGGTATTCGTCGATATCGATCCGCGCACGCGCAATATCGACCTGGAACTGATCGAGCAGGCGATCACGCCGCGCACCAAGGCGCTGATTCCGGTGTATCTGGCGGGTCTGCCAGTCGATATGGACCGGCTGTACGAAATCGCGCGCGCACACAAACTGCGTGTGATCGAAGACGCGGCGCAGGCATTCGGCTCGAGCTGGAACGGCGAACGCATCGGCAAGCTCGGCGACATCGTGTCGTTCAGCTTCCATGCAAACAAGAACCTGACGTCGATCGAAGGCGGCGCGCTGGTGCTGAACGACGAACACGAAGCGCTGCTCGCGCAGAAGTACCGGCTGCAGGGCATCACGCGCACCGGCTTCGACGGCATGGATTGCGACCTGCTCGGCGGCAAGTACAACCTGACCGACGTCGCGGCGCGCGTCGGCCTCGGCCAGCTGCGGCGTCTCACGGCTTTCACCGCGCAGCGCAGGAAACTCGCGCGCGCGTACTTCGCCGGCTTCGAAGGCGGTGCGGCGGCCAGGCTCGGCATCGGCCTGCCGGTGGCGGACTTCGAAAACAGCAACTGGCATATGTTCCAGATCACGCTGCCGCTCGAGCGGCTCGCACTGGACCGCGCCGGTTTCATGGGCGAACTGAAGGAGCGCGGCATCGGCTCGGGCGTCCACTATCCGGCGATGCATCTGTTTTCGCTGTATCGCGCGCGCGGTTTCAAGGAAGGTATGTTCCCGCACGCGGAGCGGTTCGGCGCGACTACGGTCACGCTGCCGCTCTTCACGCAGATGAGCGAAGACGACGTGGCGCGCGTATGCCGCGCAGTCGACGAAATCTGCACGCAGCACGGCCGCTGACACGCCGCACATTTAACCCGGGCGCCACACCTACACACATGCTCGCAACCTTCACCGGCAAACTCAGGCAACCCAGCGAAAACCAAGCGGAACACAAGCGGACATGAGCCAAACGGAACACCGCCGGGCACGACCCGAAGTCTCGGTCATCATCCCGGTCTACAACGAGGAAGCAGGTCTCGCCGCGCTGTTCGCGCGCCTGTACCCTGCGCTCGATGCGCTCGGCGCGACCTACGAAGTGATCTTCATCAACGACGGCAGCCGCGACAAGTCGCCCGCGCTGCTCGCCGCGCAGTTCCGCGAGCGCCCCGACACCACCCGCGTGATCCTGCTGAACGGCAACTACGGCCAGCACATGGCGATTCTCGCGGGCTTCGAGCAGTCGCGCGGCGACATCGTGATCACGCTCGACGCGGACCTGCAGAACCCGCCCGAAGAAATCGGCAAGCTGGTCGCGAAGATGCGCGAGGGCTTCGACTACGTCGGCACGATCCGTTTGCAGCGCCGCGACAGCCTGTGGCGCCGCAAGGCCTCGCAGGTAATGAACCGGCTGCGCGAGCGCATCACGCGCATCAAGATGACCGACCAGGGCTGCATGCTGCGCGCGTACAGCCGCCACATCATCGATACGATCAACCGCTGCGGCGAAATCAATACGTTCATTCCGGCGCTCGCGTACACGTTCGCGCAGAACCCGGTCGAAATCGAAGTCGCGCATGAAGAACGCTTCGCCGGCGAGTCGAAGTATTCGCTGTATAGCCTGATCCGTCTGAATTTCGACCTCGTCACCGGCTTCTCGGTGGTGCCGCTGCAATGGCTGTCGTTTATCGGCGTGATCCTGTCGATGGGCTCCGCGGGCCTGTTCGTGCTGCTGCTGATTCGCCGCTTTATCATCGGCGCGGAAGTGCAAGGCGTGTTCACGCTGTTCGCCATCACGTTCTTCCTGCTCGGCGTGATCATCTTCGCGCTTGGGCTGCTCGGCGAATATATCGGCCGCATCTATCAGCAGGTGCGCGCGCGGCCGCGTTATCTGGTGCAGACCATTCTCGAAGAGCGCGACGGCGAGCCGGTCGCCGCGCAGCCGCGGCAATCGCTCGTGCAGGGCTTGCAGTCCGCGCAGACCATGGATCAGGGGCCCAACCGATGAAACCGCGCGCCGTCGTATTCGCGTATCACAACGTCGGCGTACGCTGCCTGCAGGTGCTGCTCGCGCGCGGCGTCGACGTCGCGCTGGTGGTCACGCACGAAGACAACCCGAGCGAAAACATCTGGTTCGGCAGCGTCGCGCAGGTGGCCGCCGAACACGGCATCGACACCCTGACGCCGGCCGATCCGGCAAGCCCGGCATTGCGCGATGCGGTGAGCGCCGCGCGGCCCGATTTCATCTTTTCGTTCTATTACCGGCACATGCTGCCGCTCGATCTGCTGGCGCTTGCGGCACGCGGCGCGTACAACATGCACGGCTCGCTGCTGCCGAAGTACCGCGGCCGCGTGCCGACCAACTGGGCGGTGCTGAACGGCGAAACCGAAACCGGCGCGACGCTGCATGAAATGGCCGCGAAGCCGGATGCCGGCGCGATCGTCGCGCAAACGCCGGTGCCGATCCTGCCCGACGATACCGCCGCACAGGTATTCGACAAGGTCACCGTCGCCGCCGAGCAAACCCTGTGGCGCGTGCTGCCCGCGCTGCTGGCCGGCGAGGCGCCGCATCTGCCGAACGATCTGGCGCACGGCAGCTATTTCGGCGGCCGCAAGCCGGAAGACGGGCGCCTCGACTTCACGCAGCCGGCGCAACAGGTGTACAACCTGATCCGCGCGGTGGCGCCGCCTTATCCGGGCGCCTTTACCGATATCTCCACCGCCAACGGCAGCGAACGTTTCGTGATCGCCCGCGCGCGCCTCGTGCCGCCCGGGCCGCTCCCCGGTGGCCTGCTGTCCCGGGAATTGCCCCCGGGCCTGCACGTAAGCGATAATGCGCTTTTTGCGATATGCGGCGACGGCCGCGCGATCGCGATTCACGAACTGCGGCACCAGCCCGGCGGCAGCGCGGGTAATCCTGCGCAAACCGGCGCCGGCAGCGAGCGCGCCGTGACTCCTGCCGAATTCGTCCGGCTCACCCAACCTTCCCGTAACTGATGAAAAAAGTCCTGATTCTGGGCGTGAACGGCTTTATCGGCCATCACCTGTCCAAACGCATTCTCGAAACGACCGACTGGGAAGTGTTCGGGATGGACATGCAGACCGAGCGCCTCGGCGACCTCGTCAAGCATGAGCGGATGCACTTCTTCGAAGGCGACATCACGATCAACAAGGAGTGGGTCGAGTATCACGTGAAGAAGTGCGACGTGATCCTGCCGCTGGTGGCGATCGCCACGCCGGCCACTTACGTGCAGCAGCCGCTGCGTGTGTTCGAACTCGACTTCGAGGCGAACCTGCCGATCGTGCGCTCGGCCGTCAAGTACAGGAAGCATCTGGTGTTTCCGTCGACTTCCGAGGTGTACGGCATGTGCGCCGACGAGGAATTCGACCCGGACGCGTCCGCCCTCACCTACGGCCCGATCAACAAGCCGCGCTGGATCTACGCGTGCTCGAAGCAGCTGATGGACCGCGTGATCTGGGGTTACGGCATGCAGGAAGGCCTGAACTTCACGCTGTTCCGTCCGTTCAACTGGATCGGCCCGGGCCTCGATTCGATCTACACGCCGAAGGAAGGCAGCTCGCGCGTGGTCACGCAGTTCCTCGGCCATATCGTGCGCGGCGAGAACATCAGCCTCGTCGACGGCGGTGCGCAGAAGCGCGCGTTCACCGATATCGACGACGGCATCGGCGCGCTGATGAAGATCATCGACAACGCGAACGGTATTGCGTCGGGCAAGATCTACAACATCGGCAATCCGAAGAACAACTTCTCGGTGCGCGAACTCGCGCACAAGATGCTCGCACTCGCCGCCGAATACCCGGAGTACGCGGACAACGCGAAGAAGGTGCAGCTGGTCGAGACGTCGTCGGGTGCGTACTACGGCGCCGGCTACCAGGACGTGCAGAATCGCGTGCCGAAGATCGACAACACGATGCAGGAACTCGGCTGGGCACCGAAGTCGACCTTCGACGAAGCGCTGCGCAAGATTTTCGAAGCGTATCGCGGCCACGTCGGCGAGGCGCGCGCGCTGGTCGAATAAGCGCGGCGCTTTCAAACTACCTGCTTTAAAGTCACCCGCTTTAAAGCTACCGACCGCAAGGCCCGCTTCCTTGGCACGCATCGTTCTCAAGATCGACGTCGACACGCTGCGCGGCACGCGCGAAGGCGTGCCGAATCTCGCGCGCATCTTCGACCGCTTCAAGGCGCGCGCCACCTTCCTGTTCAGCCTCGGCCCGGATCACACCGGCTGGGCGATGCGCCGCGTGCTGCGGCCGGGCTTTCTGAAGAAGGTGTCGCGCACCTCGGTGGTCGAGCACTACGGCATCCGCCAGCTGATGTACGGCGTGCTGCTGCCGGGCCCCGACATCGGCCGGCGCGCGGCGGCCGACATGCGCGCGATTCACGAAGCCGGCTTCGAATGCGGCATCCATACCTGGGACCACGTGTACTGGCAGGACAACGTACGCGTGCGGGACCGCGCATGGACCGCCGCGCAGATGCAGAAGAGCTACGCGCGCTTCGTCGACGTGTTCGGCGCGCCGCCGGTCACGCACGGCGCCGCGGGCTGGCAAATGAACGGCCACGCGTTCGAGCAGATCGACGCATGGGGCATGCAGTATGCGTCCGACGGCCGCGGGCATACGCCGTATTTTCCGGTGGTCAACGGCAAGACGCTCGCACACGTGCAGATGCCCACCACGCTGCCGACGCTCGACGAAGTGCTCGGCGTCGACGGCATCGATACGCACAACGTTGCCGCATGGCTGCTGAAGCAGACCGAGCGCAATCCGCACGATCAGGTATTCACGCTGCACGCGGAGCTCGAAGGCCAGAAGCTCGCGCCGATTTTCGAACAGCTGCTCGAAGGCTGGCGCGCACAAGGTCACACGTTTGCGACGATGGGCGACTATCACGCGGCGCTAGACCGCGACACGCTGCCATCGTACCCTGTCGCATGGGGCGAAATTCCTGGCCGTTCCGGCGAACTGATCGTCCAGGCCGACTGACGGCGCAACGTGCGCCGCGCATCGCGTCGCATTTGCGCCGTACCCGCCAGGCGCTCCCCCGCATCAAAGTTCGAGCCGGCGCAAGCCGCATGCGGCAGCGAGCCTGCCGGTAGGCCCGGCCATAACAAACGGAGAACCACGTGCCCATCGCAGTCGACCAACCCGTCCCCGACTTCACCGCCGCTGCCACCGGCGGCGATTTCACGCTGTCCGCGCTTCGGGGCAACAAGGTGGTGCTGTATTTCTACCCGAAGGACAACACGCCGGGCTGCACGACCGAAGGTCTGCAGTTCCGCGATCTGTATCCGAAGTTCAAGAAAGCCGGCGCGGACATCGTCGGCGTTTCGCGCGACAGCGTACGCTCGCACGAAAACTTCAAGTCCAAGCTGGAACTGCCGTTTACGCTGGTATCGGACCCCGATGAAGTGCTGTGCACGCTGTTCGGCGTCATGAAACTGAAGAAAATGTATGGCAAGGAAGTACGTGGGATCGAACGCTCGACCTTCGTCATCGACGCCGCCGGCGTACTGCGCCAGGAGTGGCGCGGCGTGAAGGTGCCGGGCCACGTCGATGAAATTCTGGAGGCTGTACAAGCGCTGTGAGGCGCGTTATATTGGGCCGCAATGAGTGCCTGTTCACCCCATTCTTTCCGCAGTTGCGCAGATCGCGTTCGTCATCTTCCGGACATCAACGCGAGGGCCGAAAGGTCTATGAGGCGCAACGCGACGAATCAAGCAGAGCCGCCTGCCCCGTTCACCGGGGCGGCGGCTTTTTTCATTGCGCGTCGGCGTGCTGGCAACATGCCGCGTGCTCTCGTCAAGGAGCCGATCGAAAAACAGGCGAACCGGCATCACTAAACCCAAGCGCGCCTCCGGACGCAAACTGCGTGGCAACTACGGCACGTTCAGGATGCGGCAGGCGGCGCACGATATGACCCGATTCCTTCGAGGGAAACCATGCCTTTGCCTACTCCGCCCAGCAAGCTCGGCAGTCTGTTGCCGCCTGACGAATACAAGGCCAAAGCCCAGCCGGTCAAGCCTGCCCGAAAACAGGCACACGAAGGGGAGCAAGCAGAGTCGTCCGAATACGGGCGCGTCAGTGTCGCCGTACCGATGAGCGATGCCGCCAATGCCGCGACGACGCTGCGTTCGGTGCCGGTCGCCGCGGCGATGTCGTCGGGAATGGAAGCACCTGCCGTGGCGCCCGCCGCGCCGGCCAAAGGCCGCAAGACCAGGCAGACCGCCGCGCTGCTGTTGCCGGTGCCGCCGCTGCCCGCGAGCGCGGAGGAAGCCGGCTCCGCCACGCCGGCGGTCGCACGGCGCGGCAAGGCGCCGGCCGCAGGCGAGGCCGACGCGCCCGCCGCCACGGCCCGCACCGGCAGCACCGCGAAGAAACGCGATACGCGCGCCGCCGCGGTCGAAGTGCGCAAGCTGTTCGTGCTCGACACCAACGTGCTGATGCACGATCCGACCTGCCTGTTCCGCTTCGAAGAGCACGACGTCTATCTGCCGATGATGACGTTGGAAGAGCTCGACAATCACAAGAAAGGCATGTCGGAAGTCGCGCGCAACGCCCGCCAGGTGAGCCGTACGCTCGATGCGCTGGTGGCGAACGCCGGCGCGATGACCGAAGGCATTCCGCTCGCGCGCCTCGGCAGCCGCGAAGCGTTGGGGCATCTGTACTTCCAGACCAAGCTGACCGATATCGAGCCGGTCGAAGGCCTGCCGCAAGGCAAGGCCGACAACCAGATCCTCGGCGTGGTGCGCGCGTTGCAGCGCGACCGCGCGGACCGCCAGGTCGTGCTGGTGTCGAAAGACATCAACATGCGGATCAAGGCGCACGCGCTCGGCCTGCCCGCGGAAGACTACTTCAACGACCAGGTTCTCGAAGACAAGGATCTGCTGTACTCGGGCATTCGCGCGCTGCCGCAGGACTTCTGGACGCGGCACGCGAAGGGCATGGAAAGCTGGCAGGACACCAAGACCGGCACCACCTACTACCGCGTGACCGGGCCGCTGTGCGCGTCGATGCTGGTCAACGAGTTCGTCTATCTGGAGCCGCAGAACGGCGAGCCGGCGTTTCACGCGATCGTGCGCGAAATCAACGGCAAGACCGCGCTGCTGCAGACGCTGCGCGACTACGGCCACCACAAGAACAACGTGTGGGGCATCACCGCGCGCAACCGCGAACAGAACTTCGCGCTGAACCTGCTGATGAACCCGGAGATCGACTTCGTCACGCTGCTCGGCCAGGCGGGTACCGGCAAGACGCTGGTCGCGCTCGCGGCGGGCCTCGCGCAGGTGCTCGACGACAAGCGCTACAACGAGATCATCGTGACGCGCGCGACCGTGCCGGTAGGCGAAGACATCGGCTTTCTGCCTGGCACCGAAGAGGAAAAGATGCAGCCGTGGATGGGTGCATTCGACGACAACCTCGAAGTCCTGCAGAAGACCGACGACGCCGCCGGCGAATGGGGCCGCGCCGCCACTCAGGAGTTGATCCGGTCGCGGCTGAAGGTCAAGAGCATGAACTTCATGCGCGGACGTACGTTCGTGGACAAGTATCTGATCATCGACGAGGCGCAGAATCTGACGCCAAAGCAGATGAAGACGCTGGTCACGCGCGCGGGTCCGGGCACGAAGATCATCTGTCTGGGCAATATTGCGCAGATCGATACGCCTTACCTGACCGAAGGTAGTTCCGGTTTGACGTACGTGGTCGATCGCTTCAAAGGCTGGGCGCACAGCGGGCACGTCACGCTGGCGCGTGGCGAGCGCTCGCGACTTGCTGACTACGCGTCGGAAATTCTTTAAGTTTCAGCTAGTTAGCTGCACCACGAAGCCGCACCCGGGATTCCGGGTGCGGCTTTTTTATTGCCCGACGTCCAGGAGGGACAACACTTAGCGCACGAACCTCAAGTAATTTATCAACAATTCTTGCCCGAGCCATGTCTCGCGGGCTACCATCCGGAGATCATCCGCCCGTAAGCGGGCGTTTAACGCTCGCCTCGCCTTCAATGCGCCGACTCGCGTTTTCGCTGCTGCCCGTCCTGCTGCTCGCCGCCTGCGCCGGCGCGCCGCAGAAGAGTTCGCGCGGGTCCGGCGGCTCGATCGTGGTGGCGAACGGCGCGTATCACGCACCGCCGCCGGGCTTTCCGCATTTCGTCGACCACAGCATTGGCCGCGAGGAAATCTCGATTCAGGCGATGAGCCTGGTCGGCGTTCCGTACCGTTGGGGCGGTAATACGCCCGATAGCGGCTTCGATTGCAGCGGACTGGTTCGCTATGTCGTGCTGCGCGCGGCGTCGGTGAATCTGCCTCGCACCACGGCGGACATGAGCGGACGCGGCGAGACGATCGAACCGGATGAAATCGCGCCGGGCGACCTGATTTTCTTCAATACGACGGGACGCGCCCATTCGCACGTCGGCATTTACGTGGGCAAGCTGCGCTTCGTCAATGCGCCGTCTACCGGCGGCACGGTGCGGCTCGACTATCTGACCAATCCGGATTGGGCCAAGCGTTTCGACGGGCTTCGCCGCGTGGCCGGACCGGCTGCGACACCGGCGCCGTTCGATACGCCGAGCTATCAGG
>DATLOW010000464.1:0-3809 GCA_035536055.1 Paraburkholderia sp.
CCGGCGGCTCATTTCGGTGAAGCGGTCGCTCTCGTACTGCTCGCCGTTGTGCACCTTGACGACCTTGTAGCCGCCGACCGTTTCCTCGACGATGTACGACAGCTCGTTGGTCAGCAGCTGATGCTCGCGGTTCAGGCGCCGCAGCCGCCGGTTGATCTTGCCGACCAGCCAGCCGATACCCGGCAGCAGCACCGCGACGATCAGCGTCAGGCGCCAGTTCAGGTAGAACAGATAGCCGAGCAGGAACAGCACGGTCAGCGAATCGCGCACCAGCGTGACCATCACGCCGAGCAGCACGTTCAGGATCTGGTTGACCTCGAACACGATCGCGTTGATCACCGTGCTGGCGGTTTCGCGCTGGAAGAACGCGACGCTCGTATGGATCATGCGGTTGAACATCGCAAGCCGCAGATCGAGCAGGATGCGGTTCGACACATAGGCGAGCAGATAGCCGGACGCATATTGCGAAATGCCGCGCACCAGCGCGAGGCTGACGATCGCGATCGGCACGAACCACTTCGCGCGCTCGCTGCCGTGCGCGCCGAAGCCTTTGTCGAGCAGCGGCTTGAGCAGGGCGGGAATGGCGGCGTCGGTGGCGGCACTGGCGGCCATCGCGAGAATCGCGCCGATGATGACCCAGATCAACGGCTTCATGTACGGCCAAAGCCGGCGCAACACGACCAGCGACGACGACGCCTGACCGGATCCGATGGGTTTGCTTAACGTAGGCTTTGCGCTCAAGACTTCCTCAGGATTGACGGACCGGCACAGGGGCCGGTCTCGCGATGCATGCTGCCGCCCGCGCGCGGCGCGGCGGGCGAAAATGCAAAAGCAGCATTGTAAACCGGCTGGCAGACGCGACTCAGTTCCGGGTAACGGGTTGCGAAAGCGCGATCGCGGGCTGCTGCGGGCGCTGCGGATGCGGCTGTGTATACTTGCGCGACGCTCGCGGCATGGGGCCCGATGGCTGGGCTTGCCGCAGCCGCCCCCTGCCCTCCACGCACTCCACTTCGCCCTCGCATGAACGCACCCAGTCTCGGCGTCGCCATCATCACAAAAAATGCTGCCGCGCGTCTCGCCGAATGTCTGCAGGCGGTTGCGTTCGCCGACGAGATTGTCGTGGTGGACAGCGGCAGCACCGACGCGACGGTCGACATCGCCCGCGCGCATGGCGCCCGCGTGCTGGTGCATACCGACTGGCCCGGCTTCGGCCCGCAGAAAAACCGCGCGCTCGACGCGCTTGCCACCGACTGGGTGCTATCGATCGATGCCGACGAGATCGTCACGCCGGAACTGGCAGCGTCGATTCGGGCCGCGCTTGCTGCGCCGTCCGCGCAGGTTTACTCGCTGGACCGGCTGTCCGCGTTCTGCGGGCATTGGATTCGCCACAGCGGCTGGTATCCGGACTGGATTCCGCGTCTGTTCCGGCGCGGCGCGGCGCGGTTTTCGGACGACCTGGTGCACGAGCGGCTGGTGTTCGACGCCAATGCCGGATCGGGGGTCGGCCGCTTGACGGGCAAGCTGCTGCATCACTCGTACGAGGACTTCGAAACCGTGCTGCGCAAGCTGGATGCTTATTCGAGCGCGGGCGCGCAGCAGCGTTTCGCCGCCGGGCAGCGCGGCAGCTACCGCAAGGCGGTGCTGCGCGGCGCATGGGCATTCGTGCGCACTTATGTGCTGCGGCGCGGGTTTCTCGACGGGCGCGCGGGCTTCATGATCGCGGTGTTCAATGCGGAGACGGTTTATTACCGGTTTGTGAAGCTGGCGCGGTTGGGGGAGGGGCGGTAAGGCGGCGGGTTGGTGGTTGCACGCGCCGCTGCGGCCGCTTTGTCAGCAAGCTGACAGCCGAAGGCGGTGCATTCGCACCGCCCGTAACATCGTCAATACACGATCTCGATCGAACTGCCCGCGAACTCCCCGCGCAATGCCGCAATAAGCTCGTCGGTCGGTTTGACGCGCCAGGCGTCGCCAAGGCGCACCTCGCCTTCCGCGTGTTCGCTGCGATAGTGGATCTGCACGGCGAGGCCGTTCGGCGCCGGCGCCGACGCACGCTGCCCGCGGCCGAAGTCGCGTCCATTGTCGCCGCCGCGCCCGTTCGCTGCGGCAGGAGCCTGCGCGCCCGCCTGCGCCTCGTCCGCCGAAGGACGGTACGCTTCCAGCACGCGGCGCAGCGCCTGCGCGTCGGCGTTGCCGTTCATCTGCACCTTCACCGCCTGCGCATAGCGGCTGCGCGCGCGGCCGAGGTCCATCGGCGTATCGACGGTGAAGCGAATGCCGCCCGTGAACGCGTCGTTACGCGCCTGCCCTTGCACCACCAGCAGTTCGTCCTCCTTGAACAGTTGCTTGTTCGCTTCGAACTGTTCGTTGAAGATCGTGACTTCGCACTGGCCAGTGCCGTCGTCGAGCAGCGCGATCAGCATCTTGCCGCGCTGGGTCATCTGCGTGCGCAGCGACGAGATCACGCCGGCCACCAGTTTGTCGCGCCCTTCTTTCAGTTCGCCGATCTTCTGCCGCACGAAGCGGCGCACTTCGTCCTTATACGCATCGAACAGATGGCCGGACAGGTAGAAGCCAAGTGCACTCTTCTCCTCCTGCAGCCGCCGCTTGTCGGACCACGCGGGCTCGTCGACCAGTTCGTGGCCTTGCAACGGTACGTCGTCGCCGATATCGAACAGGCCGGCCTGCATCGCGTTCGCGCTCGCCTGATCGGCGGCTTCCATCGCCAGCGACACCGATGCGAGCAGTTGCGCGCGGTTCGCGTGCAGCGAATCGAACGCGCCTGCGCGAATCAGCGCTTCGATCGTGCGGCGGTTCACCACGCGCCGGTCGATCCGGCCGCAGAAATCGAACAGGTCCTTGAACGGGCCCTCTTCGCGCGCCCGCAGGATTTCTTCGATCGCGTTCTGGCCGCTGCCCTTGATCGCGCCCAGACCGTAGCGGATCGTGCGCGAGCGTTTGCCGTCCGCTTCGGCCACCGGCTCGAAACGGTACGCGGACAGATTGATGTCCGGCGGCAGCACGGCCATCTTGTTCGTGATGCAATCTTCGAACAGGATCTTGACCTTGTCCGTGTCGTCCATCGCGAGCGACATGTTGGCGGCCATGAATTCCGCCGGGTGATGCGCCTTCAGCCATGCCGTGAAATACGCGAGCAGCGCATACGCGGCCGCGTGCGACTTGTTGAAGCCGTAGCCCGCGAACTTCTCCATCAAGTCGAAGATTTCGTCCGACTTCTCGCGCGTGAGGCCGTTCTTCGCCGCGCCCTCGGCAAAGATCTCGCGATGCTTGGCCATTTCTTCGGGCTTTTTCTTGCCCATCGCGCGGCGCAGCAGGTCGGCGCCGCCCAGCGAATAGCCACCGATGATCTGCGCCATCTGCATCACCTGCTCCTGATAGACCATGATGCCGTAGGTCTCTTTCAGAACAGGCTCGACGCGCGGATCCGGATACTCGACGTTCTCGCGGCCGTGCTTGCGCGCGCAGAAGCTCGGGATCAGGTCCATCGGACCCGGACGATACAGCGCGACCAGCGCGATGATGTCTTCGAAGCGGTCCGGCTGCGCGTCTTTCAGCATGCCTTGCATGCCGCGGCTTTCCAGCTGGAACACGGCGACGGTGTTCGCCTTCTTCAGGATCGAGAACGACGCCGGATCGTCGAGCGGCACCTGCGCGAGCGACCAGTTTTCCTTCGACGGATCGAGCCGGCGGATATAGCGCTCGGCCCAGTCGAGAATGGTCAGCGTGGTCAGGCCCAGAAAGTCGAACTTGACGAGGCCGACCGCTTCGACGTCGTCCTTGTCGTACTGGCT
>DATLOW010000465.1:0-3200 GCA_035536055.1 Paraburkholderia sp.
TGCATTGTAGAAACTTCCCGACGGCCGACGCGCGAGCGATACGAAAGATAATGGCTGACGCATGAGCGCTTGTCAGCAGTCAGCAGGCGGGCGCGGGTTGTGCACGACCACAGGCGCGGCGCCCCGCACTATATCGCCGCCGTGAGGCCAGGTATCGGCAGGGCCCGCATTGCCAGCGCAATTTTGACGGTCGAAGGTAACGGCCACTGCATCGAGGAGACGCGAATGACAGCAAGCCAATCCGAAGCCACCCGCGAAAAAACGCTGCTGGTGCGCCACGCCGACGTGCTGGTGACGATGGACGGCCAGCGGCGCGAACTGCGCGATGCCGGTCTTTATATCGAAGGCGGCCGGATCGTCGCGGTAGGGCCGAGTGCCGAACTGCCGCCCGACGCGGACGCGGTGCTGGACCTGCGCGGTCACCTGGTGATTCCAGGTCTCGTCAACACGCATCACCACATGTACCAGAGCCTGACGCGCGCGCTGCCCGCTGCGCAGAACGCCGAGCTGTTCGGCTGGCTGACGAACCTGTACAAGGTGTGGGCGCATCTGACGCCGGAGATGATCGAAGTATCGACGCTGACCGCGATGGCCGAGCTGCTGCTGTCCGGCTGCACGACGTCGAGCGACCATCTGTACCTTTACCCGAACGGCAGTCGGCTCGATCACAGCATCGACGCGGCGCAGCGCATCGGCATGCGCTTTCATGCGAGCCGCGGCAGCATGAGCGTCGGGCAGCGCGACGGCGGCCTGCCGCCGGATGCGGTGGTCGAGCGCGAAGCCGACATTCTGAAGGACACGCAGCGCGTGATCGAGACATACCACGACGCCGGGCGATACGCGATGCTGCGTATCGCGGTCGCGCCGTGCTCGCCGTTTTCGGTGAGCCGCGATCTGATGCGCGAAGCGGCGGTGCTGGCGCGCGACTACGGCGTTTCGTTGCACACGCATCTGGCCGAGAACCGCAACGACGTCGCCTACAGCCGCGAAAAATTCGGCATGACGCCCGCCGAGTATGCGGAAGATCTGGGCTGGGTCGGTCGCGACGTCTGGCATGCGCACTGCGTGCAGCTCGACGATGCTGGCATCGCGCTGTTTGCGCGCACCGGCACGGGCGTCGCGCATTGTCCGTGTTCGAACATGCGGCTCGCATCGGGTATCGCGCCGATCAAACGGATGCGGCTCGCGGGTGTGCCGGTGGGGCTGGGCGTCGACGGTTCCGCGTCGAACGACGGGGCACAGATGGTGGCCGAAGTGCGCCAGGCGCTGCTGCTGCAGCGCGTCGGCTTCGGTCCCGATGCGATGACCGCGCGCGAAGCGCTGGAAATCGCCACGCTAGGCGGCGCGCAGGTGCTGGGCCGCGACGATATCGGCGCGCTCGCGCCGGGCATGGCGGCCGATTTTGTCGCATTTGACTTGCGTCAGCCGCTGTTTGCCGGGGCGTTGTCCGATCCGGTGGCAGCGCTGGTGTTCTGCGCGCCGTCGCAGGTTGCGCATAGCGTGATCGGCGGGCGGCACGTGGTGAAGGACGGCGTGTTGAACACGGTCGACCTTGGTCCGGTGATCGAGCGGCACAATCGTCTGGCGAAGGCGTTGTACGAAGCGGCGGCGTGACGTCGTTGCGGGCGCAACGGTACAGTCGCGACGGGGCGCAGCGTGGCGCGCGGTTTGCGGCGGTCTGCGTGCAGCCAGCTATAGCGACACGGCGCGCGCGCAGCCGGCGCACCGGCCGTGAGCCAGCATTTACCTGTCGATCAACGTCCGCGTCGCGTCTGCCACCAGACTGCGCAGCCAGCGCACTTCATCGGAGTAGTGCACGCGCTCGTGCCACAGCTGGTAGTACTGCATCGGCGGAAAATCGAGCGGCGCGGGCATCACGGTGAGCGGCAGGAATTTCGCGTAGTAGTCGGCGAATAGCCGCGTCGTGGTGAAAATCAGATCCGACTTGATCAGCACATACGGCGCGAGATTGAAGTACGGCAGCGTGACGACCACATGCCGCTTCAAACGCTCGCGCGCCAGATGCACGTCAATGGCGCCGCGCTGGCCGACCGAATAGGGCGTCGGCGCGAGATGCGGCGCGTTCAGATACTGATCCAGCGTAATCGCGCCGCGCTTCGCAAACGGATGCGTATTGCTCATCAGGCACACGATCTGATCGACGAACAGATTCGACAGGTGCAGCTGCTCCGGCGGTTCCGGCCAGTTGCCGACGACGGTATCGAGCTTGCCGTCTTCGAGCGCGAGCTCATAGTCGAACGCGGGGCCGAGCGAATGAAATTCGAGCGTCGCGTTCGGCGCCGCCTGGCGAAAGCGCTCGACCACAGTGGGCACAAACAGCACGTTCAGATAATCGGGGCAGCCGATCCGATAGCAGCGGATCGACGTGGCCGGATCGAAGTTGTGCTGCTGGAAACGGATGCGCTCGATTTCGCGCAGCGCGTTTTGCGTCGGCTCGAGCAGGCGCAGTCCGTATTCAGTGGGCACCATGCCCGATTTGCCGCGCACCAGCAGCGGATCGCCGGTGATGTCGCGCAGCCGGCGCAGCGCGGCGCTGATCGCGGGCTGCGACTGGTTCAGCTTGACGGCCGCGCGCGTCACGCTGCGCTCCATGAGCAACGTGTGTAAAACGCGCAACAGGTAGGTGTCGATCGCCTCGCGTTGCTGACTCATGACTTCTCCAACTTTCAGGCTTGTTTATATGGCCGGGCTGATCGTGCGGCGGTAGGGGCATATCATTTTTAATATAGACGTAAAGGGGCGTCAAGGGAGGCTTTCCCGCATCGGGAAAGGCGGGAGAGGGATTCTTCAGGTCTTTTTGAGATAAGCAGGCGGGCGCGGGGTTGGCTTCGATGCGGTGCTTCCGAGCGGACGCGCAGGTCTTGAGGCCGCGCGACGGCAGCCTCGAAAAACGGCCGATCAGCGTTTCTTGCGGCGATGGAATGTGCCGCAACCATGTACTGCAGCCGTAAAGTCCGCGGCTGTGACCAGTACAACGGCAAATTACGCGGCCGCAAAAGCGGCGGCCGCCTCTGCAGCCGCCGCTAATCCTCGATCCGCAGGCCGACCTTGATCGTCACCTGCCAGTGCGTGATGTTGTCGTTCTCGATACAGCCACGCGTTTCGGTTACTTCGAACCAGTGCAGATTGCGCAGCGTCTTCGACGCCTTGTCGATCGCGCAGCGGATCGCATCGTCGCT
>DATLOW010000466.1:0-22660 GCA_035536055.1 Paraburkholderia sp.
TCGCAACGCGTGGCTCCCGGTGCCAGCTTGCGCGAGCCGCCGCGCGCTAAAAAAATAGCCCGTCCTCAGACGAGGACGGGCCGCTAAAACGCCGTTGTTACTCGGGTCAGCCGGCCCGCACACACTTCGGGGCGCTGACGGAACTGATGCTGACGGTTCATTAACGGTTTGTCGAGGTGGGGCTAACGCCGATCCGTCAGACATAAACCTCGTCCGCGAGGCGAAACCGCCTACACTGAAGGGACTTCTGGAGTGTTGCCGTCGTTGCCGCGCCGATCGGCGCCGGCGCAACGAGCGCGGCCGCGCGGTGCGCGTCCGATGACGGCGTCTTCATCGAGGCGACGCGATGCAGAACATCCTCGACCGTACTGAGGAGTCGCTTGCCGAGGCCTTTGCGTACTTGGCAACCCATGCGCGGCGCCAACAACGTCTGTACTTCGCGACGATTGCAGTCCTGATGACGATCGTCGCTTTCTCTACCGTGCTGCTGGTGTTGTTCGCAATCGACCGGCAGCTCGATCTGCAGCGCACCGTCAGCACCCAGAACGCCTCGCAGATCTCGCTGCTCGCGCACCGCGACCTGTCGTTGCTGATTCGCACCGAGCTGACCGTGCAGTTCTACCAGCGAACCGCCGACGTCCATCGCGCGCCCGACGATATGACCGAGCGGGTGCGCAGCACGGGTGTGGCGGTGGGCCGCGCATCGTTGCCGGATACGCGTTTCGATCTGCTGGTTGCGCCCGCAACCAGCGCGGCGTGGGGCGACGAGCTAGCGGCGAAGCTGTGGCGGCTCGCGGAAGCCGCCGACGCGACGCTTGCCACGCGCTACGCGTTCGAGCTGCCGTACCGCGTGCTGTTGCTCGGTCTCGACGCGGACTACGCGGCGATCCTGCCGGCGCTCGATGCCGCACGCGAGCCGCACGTGCCGCCCGTCACGCCGCCACTCGCGGCAGCGTTGCGCAATACGATCGTCGACGCGCTCGCCGCGCAAACCGGCAAACGCACACTGGCGAATGGCGAGCGCGTGCTGGTCGGACCGTATCGCGATCCGCTGCTGGGCACGCCGGCGATGGCAGCGCTGAGCGTCTACAACTCGGGCGGCAAGCCTTCGATACTGATCGTGCTGACGATTCCGGGCGATACGTTGCTCGCCCATCTGCGCGAGCCGTCGAATTCGGTCACGCTGCTGCTGGCGTCCGCGCAGCAGGTGCCGCTGGTTTCGACACCGCGGCCGGAGCCTGCGACGGTGCAGATGCTGCGTGACGCAAGCGCACAGATGCCGGACGACAGCGTGCGTTATACGCGCGCCGGCGCGATCTTCGTCGACGCGCTGCGGCCTGGCGACAGCCGTCTGGTCAGCTACATCACATGGGGTGCACTGATCGCCGCGCTGGCGTGGCAACTGGCGGCGGTGATCGGGCTCGGGTTGCTGTTGCTGGCGGCCGTCGCGCTGACTGCGAAGTTCTGGGGTATGCGACTGCTGCGCGACTGGCACGATGAGGCGACGCGTGCGCTGCAGAACGAGACGATCAACCATATCGTGGTGCGGGCGACGCCGATCGGGTTGTGCATCGTCAGGCAGCGTGACTTTTCGATCGTCACGTCGAACCGGCGGGCGCGCGCGCTGCTGCATCTGGACGATGCGACGAGCCTGCCGCCGCATGTGGCGACGCAAATGGCGCGCAGTATGCGCGCCCGCGCTGAGGCGCGGCGCTCGATGCGCGACGTAGCGGAATTCCTTGTGCCTGCGGTGCCTGACTCGTTGCCTGATCGAGGTGCGGACCAAGGCGTGGACCAAGGCGTGGACCAAGCTGCGGGGCAAGCTGCGAACCACCGCACAATTCAGCGCACAAACCACCGCGACGCATCGCACGCGCCGATGCTGCAGATCAACTATGCAGAGGCGAGCCATCTCAACGAACAGGTGTTGATCTGCGCGATTCTCGACGTGACCGCGCGCTACGCGCTCAGCCGTCAGTTGCGCGCGGCCACGCGCGAGACCGAGGCGATCATGCGCGCGCAAAGCAGCTTCTTCGCCGCGATGAGCCACGAAATCCGCACGCCGATGAACGCGCTGCTCGGCAATCTCGAACTGCTGTCGCAGAGTCCCGGTCTTGAGCCGCACCAACAGCGTCTGCGCGCACTGGCCATGGCGGCCGATGGATTGCGCCGCATCGTTAGCGACATTCTCGATCTGTCGAAGATCGACGCGGGCAAGATGCAGCTGGTCAGCGAACCGTTCGTACCGCTCGATGACCTCGAGCAACTCGCGCTTTCGTATGCGCCGCTGGTCGGCGAGCGGCCGCTGCGTTTTCATGCGTACCTGTCGCCGACGCTCGATACGGCTTTGCTCGGCGACCGCACGCGCGTCGTGCAGATCGTCAACAACCTGTTGAGCAATGCGTTCAAGTTCACGTCGAGCGGCAAGATCACGTTGCACGCGAGGGTCGAAATCGACGCGCAGCGGCATGGCGTGCTGCAATGCCGGGTCAGCGATTCGGGCATCGGCATCGGCGCAGCACAGCTCGCGACATTGTTTGAACCGTTTATGCAGGCGCAGCCGCAGACGTCGCAGCGCTTCGGCGGGACGGGGCTCGGTTTGTCGATCTGCGCGCGGCTCGCGGAACTGATGGGCGGCAAGGTGGTGGGTGAAAGTGTGGTGGGGGTCGGCAGTGCGTTTACCGTGACGCTGCCGCTCGATGCCGCGCCGGCCGAAGCGGGGGCGGGCGCGGCCGAAGCGGATCACGGCGCACCCAGCGAAGCGGCTGCGCCTGCGCGCGGCAATCTGTTCGTGCTGTGCGAAGAAAGTGCATTTGCCGACTGGCTCGACGAAGTGTTCACGTCGCGCGGCTGGCTGGTCACGTGTGCGGCTTCGCTCGATGCCGCGCAAGCGTGGCTGCGTATCAATCGTCCGGAGGCGATGGTCGTTGGCGAAGAGCAGGGCAGCGAAGCGCTTGCGACGCTGCGCGCCATGCGGCCCGTCAAGGTGGTGCGGGCGATGCGCATGGGTCCGCACCAGCCGGCGCTGCACCGCGATGGCGTGATCGAAGTGACCGAGTTCAGTCAAGGTGCGCTCGCGCTTGCAATCGAGCTGGCGGTGAGCGATGCGGCGTCATGTGAAGCATCAAAGCAAGCATCCCGCGAACCACCACGGCATCCGATGCCGCGTGCCGTGCCGCCGCCTGCTGCCGGGCCGGCGCCCGCGCTCGCACCGGTCGATGCATCACACGGTGCGTTGAACGGCTTGCGCGTGCTGGTAGCCGAGGACAATCCGCTGAACCAGGCGTTGATCACCGAACAGCTGACGGCGCTCGGCTGCGCGCCAATCGTGATCGGCGACGGCAAACAGGCACTCGCGGTGCTCGCGCAAAGCGCAGTCGATCTGCTGATGACCGATATTCATATGCCTGTCATGGATGGTTGCGCGCTGCTCACCGCGGTCCGTGCTGCCGGTCTGACGCTGCCGGTGGTTGCCTTTACGGCCGTGACCGGCGCGGCCGACGCAGGCGAATGGCGGCAACGCGGTTTTGCCGGATGCATTGCGAAACCCGCATCGTTAGCGCAACTCGACGCGGGCCTGCGCGAAGCGCGTGCGCAGATTCCCGCGACGCCTGCCGCAACGGAACGGACGACACGCGACGACACGGCGACAACAGCACAAACCGCGGCCGACGCGGAACCTGGACGCAAACCCGAACCCGAACCCGAAGCAGGCCCCAACGACCCCTTCAGCACACTCGATCACGCCCGCTACATGGCGATGCTGAAGGAGCATCTGCGCAGCGACTTGCCGCGCCTTGCCGCATTGGTTTGCGCGCGCGATCGCGATGGATTGCGCGATTGGGCGCACAGCGCCGGCGGCGCATTCCTGATCGTGCGCGAACCTCGCTTCGCGGCGCAGTGCCGCGAACTGCAGCGCCTGTGCGACGCCTCCGGCACATGGAGCGCGGCGCTCGCGCAGCGCGCGCAGGCGCTGCACGACGCGCTGCGCAGCCGCTTCGGCCTCGACGAGTCGACGCTCCACTGACGCAATCCGCGAACACGCGCAAGCGTGTATCGCAATGCGTCGGCACGACGCCACAGTCGAACTGGGCGCAGCTTCCGTCACGTAATATTGCGGCTGCGTAGCGTGCCGCCACCGGGCCTGCAGCGGCTCGCGCCGGTTCCGGATGGCGCACGCGGATTCGCGCCACAGATTCTCAGAACGATTCGACTGACAGGGATTGTCCCATGCCCGCGCCCTTCCTCCACTACCGGTTCGCGCTATGCGCGGCCGCTGCCGCCGCAGCGTTGGCGTGCGTGCCGCAGGCCGCGCGCGCGCAGAGCAGCGTGCAGTTGTACGGCGAGATCGATACGGGACTCGCGTGGTTCAGCAACGTCGGCGGCCATGCGCTGACGCAGATGTCCACCGGTCTGATCGACGGCAGCTACTGGGGCCTGCAGGGCAGCGAAGATCTCGGCGGCGGCAACAAGGCGGTATTCGTGCTCGAGAGCGGCTTCTCGTCGACTAACGGCGAACGCTTCAACGATCATCCGCACTATGTCGGTCTCGCTAGCGAACGCTATGGCACGCTGACGCTCGGCCACCAGTACGATCTGATTCACGATTACTTCGCGCCGTACACGCTGACCGGCGGCACCGGCGGCACCGCATTCGCGCACGTGTTCGACAACGACAACGCGAACAATACGTTTCTCGCCAGCAACTCGGTCAAGTACGCGAGCCCCGCTTTTGCCGGCGTGACGGTTGCTGCGCTCTATGCGTTTTCCAACAGCGCCGGCCAGTTCGCCAACAATCGCGTGTACAACTTTGCGGCAAGCTATCAGCACGGGCCGTTCAACGCGGGTCTCACGTATTTGCATGCGAACGGCCGCGGCAGCGAAGGCGGCGCGTTCGAGCCGGCGCTGCTGCCCGGCCCCGAGCGCAGCGTGTTCAACGCGCTGGTCGCGACGCAGGACACCTATGCGGCCGGTGCGAGCTACGTGATCGGCGGCCTGACGCTGGCGGCCGCATGGTCGCGCTCGACCTTCAACGGCGTGACCGATGCCGATTCCGGCAACGCGCAGCCGGGCCTTGGCCTGAGCAACTACGAAGTGAACAGCATCTACCAGTTGCTGCCGCATCTAGCGCTGGCCGGCATGTACGTCTACACCAAAGGCTCGGGCGCGCACTGGCATCAGGGCGGGCTGCAGGCCGACTACACGCTGACCAAGCGCACTGACATATACGTCGAAACGCTGTACGTGCGCGCCACGTCGAATGCGCCGGCCGTGATCAACTCAGTCGATCCTTCCGCAAGCCGCAACCAGCTGATGATGTCCACCGGCATTCGCCATCGCTTCTAGCGTTAGTGGCCGTGATGTTGCGCGGCTGCCGGCGCGCCGATTTGCCGGTACGGCGCCGCCTTGATGAATGCTTCGTGCCGATCGCACTGCGCGATGATGCGGTCGATGGTCGGCGTGTCCGGTAGCGCGATGTTGAAGACCCGCATCACGGCAACGATACTTGCCAGCGCGAGATCCGCGAAAGTCGGCGATTCGCCGTGGCACCAGGTGCCGGTGCCCGCTTCGGTGGCAAGGCGCTTCTCGAATGCACGCATGCCCGTGCCGAACCACTGGATCTGCCAGTCGCGCCATGCGGCCAGATCGAAGCCGCCGCGCTCCATCAGATAGGTCTTCACACGGGGCACGACGAGCGGGTGCGTATCCGCGGTCAGCATGGCGCTCAGCGAGCGCACCCGCGCGCGGCCGCGCAAGTCGGACGGCAGCAGCGCCGGTGTCGGGCAGAGTTCTTCGAGGTATTCGAGGATCGCCACCGACTGCGTGAGCGGCTGTTGTCCGACTTCGATTAGCGCCGGTAGCGAGCCGAGCGGATTGACCGCGAGAAACTCTGCGCTTTGTTGTTGGCCTGCATCGAGATCGATCGGCATTTCATGCGCGTCGAGTCCTTTCAGATTCAATGCGACGCGCACACGATAAGTGGCCGACGAACGCCAGAAGCCGAAAAGCTCGAATTGGCTGCACACAGACATGGTGATTTCCTAACGGGGTTTGCAAGCGTCGTTAGCATAAACGGGCTGGTTTTTGTTTGCAGCGGGTCGTTAAGGGTTCTGACGAATCGACAGGCTTACATTTGCACGACGCAAAAAAGTTGGAATAAAGCGCAGCCGCTTGCGTTCGCCTCTGTAACCCTATGCAGAGAAGAGTCTAATGAGCGAACGACCGTTTTCATTCACCGAGCTGGTGCGGCATCCGGGACGGTATCCCGGCGCGCTCGCGGGCCTCTGCGCAATCGGCGCGGTGGTGCTCGCGACCGGCGGTGCCTTCGTCTACGTGGCCGGCTTTGCGGCACCTGGGCGGCTGACGGCGCAGCACATCGTCAATCGCTTCGAAGGCTATGGCGGCGTGCATGCGGGTTTTCGGCGCAATCATGCGAAAGGCGTGTGCGTAGCCGGCTACTTCGAAGGCAGCGGCAATGCGACCAGCATTTCGCGCGCGGAACTGTTCGAGCACGTGCGCACGCCGGTGATCGGCCGCTTCGCGATTCCCGGGCCGAACCCGGTCGCACCGGACGGCAGCACGCCGGTACGCAGCTTCGCACTCGAGTTTCAGCTACCGAACCATGCGCAATGGCGCACCGGCATGAACAACACGCCGGTGTTCGCGGTCAATACGCCGCAAGCGTTCTACGAGCAGCTGGCGGCCGGCAAGCCCGACCCTGCCACCGGCAAGCCCGATCCGGCGAAACTGAAAGCGTTCTTCGCCGCGCATCCGGAAACGCAGCCGTTTCAGCAATGGGTAAAGGCGCATCCGCCGTCGAGCAGTTTCGCCAATGCGGCGTATTACAGCATCAACGCGTTCAAGGCGATCGATGCGCAGGGCAACACGGCGTACGTGCGCTGGGCGATGGTGCCGGATGCCGCGTATGAGGCAGCAAAGCCGAGCGGCAACGCGCCGGACTATCTGTCGCAGGAACTGTCGAGCCGCCTCGCGCAGGGACCGTTGCGCTGGCATCTGATCTTGACGGTTGCGCAGGCCGGCGACGTCACCGACGATGCGACGCGCGCATGGCCGGCCGATCGCGAGCAGATCGATGCAGGTACGCTGACCCTCGAGCACGACAGCGCGCAAAGCGGCGGCGATTGCCGCGATATCAACTACGATCCGACGATCCTGCCCGACGGCCTCGCACCGTCGAGCGATCCGCTGCTGGCGGCACGCTCGGCGGCGTACTCCGTCTCTTATAACCGTCGGCTCCATGAGGAAGCCGGTATGCCCGCCGGGCAGATTTCGTCGATTGAGGGCCATCAATGAGCACCGGTCACGCACATTTCAGTCCGCTCGCGCGTTTCTTCCATTGGTTGATGGCGCCGCTGGTAGTGGCGATGCTGTTTATCGGCGTGGGTATGGTTGCGACGGTGTCGCAGGCGCGCCTGACCTTGATCGCGATCCACCGGCCGCTCGGCATAGCGATTCTGCTGCTGGTGGCGCTGCGCTTTCTGTGGCGCCTCACGCATCGTGCGCCGCCGCTACCTGCCGATATACCGGCGTGGCAGCGCTTTGCGGCGCTTGCATCGCACTGGGTGCTGTATGCGCTGCTGTTCGCGATGCCGTTGATCGGCTGGGCGATGCTGTCGGCTGGCGGCTATCCGGTGCATCTGTTCACCGGCTTCGATCTGCCGCCGATCGTCGCGCAGGATCCGCACACTTATGCGCTGCTGCGCAGCGCGCATACGTGGCTCGCGATGCTGCTGTTCGTGACGTTCCTCGCGCATCTGGCCGCGGCGATGTTCCATGGACTGATCCGGCGCGATGGCGTGTTTTCCAGCATGGCGCGCGGCAAGCGCAGCTAGCCTCACGGGCCTCGCGTCTCGTGTTGCATTGATCGAATAGTTCGATCAACCGATCATGAATTGCTGATTCTCTCCGCAGGGCCGATTCACTACACTCGTCAGCGGTTCCTTCATGTAAGGCGGCAAGCATTGCCGCCTGCGCAGGTGGACCGCTCACGACGATAAAAAACCCGGCCCATGCATCGCACTGCGTCGTCTCGTAGCGCGGCGATGCACGATGGAGACACGCATGTTCAAGGTTCGGCAGGGTGGCGACGCACACACGGCGTCCAGCACCGGTTCATCGGATACTCACACCGTCGACGTTTCCGCGCTCGTCGAGCAGCAGAAACTCGGCGGCTTCGCGCTCGGCCTGATCGCATGGTGCTTTCTGATCGTGCTGATCGACGGTTACGACCAGGTGGCCGTCGCCTATTCGGCGCCCGCGCTGATTCGCGCGTGGCACATTACCGCAGCAGGTTTCGGTCGCGTGTTCGGCGTCGGCCTGTTCGGCGTGCTGGTCGGCTCGCTGCTGCTGGGTTTTTGCGGCGACCGCTTCGGCCGGCGCCGCACGATTATCTACGGCACGCTGCTGTTCGGGGCGCTGACGATCGCATGCGCACGCGCGAGTTCGCTCGAAGAGCTGACCGTGCTGCGCTTTCTGGCCGGCATCGGTATGGGCGGCGTGGTACCGAATACGGTGGCGCTGGTTTCCGAATACGCGCCCAAGGCACGCCGCGCGACGTGGATCACGCTGATGTTCTCGGGCTTTTCGATCGGCGCCGGCGGTGGCGGGGCGGTAGCGTCGTGGCTGCTGCCGCATTTCGGCTGGCCGGTGATCTTCGTGGTTGGCGGCGCGGCGGCGCTGATCGTTGCGCTCGCATCGTTCGCGCTGCTGCCTGAATCGATCCGCTTTCTGATCCTGAACCAGCGCGACGCGCGGCAGATTGCGCGCCTTGCGCAGCGCCTCGGCGCATCCGAACGCGCGGACGCGCACGCACGTTACGTACTCGACGACGAAGCCACGACGCGCCGCGCCAGCGTCGCCGCGTTGTTCGGCGACGAGCTGCGCATCGTCACGCCGCTGCTGTGGATCGTGTTCGTGCTGAACTCGCTCGCGCTGCATTTCCTGCAGAACTGGCTGCCGATTCTGTTCAGCATGAGTGCCCTCGAGCCGGGCCGCGCCGCGCAGGTCGCGATGATGTTCCCGGTCGGCGGCACGGTCGGCGCGCTTGCGCTGAGCCGCTATGTGGACCGCTATGGGATGGCGGTGGTGCTGTTGCTGGCGGTGCTCGGTAGCCCGATCGCCGCGTCGCTCGGTATGACCATGCCGGTGGCGCTGCTGTTTGCCGCAGTGTTTGCGAGCGGCGTCTGCGTGATCGGCACGCAGTTCGGCCTGTATGCAGTAGCCGGGATGGTTTATCCGACCACGCTGCGCTCGGCCGGAGTCGGTACGGCGATCGGCGTCGGCAAGCTCGGCTCGGTGGCGGGTTCGCTGGCAGGCGGCGTGCTGCTGGCGATGCATTTGCCGCTCGACAGGCTGTTCGTCAACGTATCGGCGGTGTTTCTGTTTATCGCGCTGTTTTCGGCGCTACTTGGCTGGTCGCAGCGGGCGGCGAGCGGCGCGGCAGGGCGCGCGGCCTAGTAGCGGGCGCGCGCCCGGCGCGCGCGTTCGGTTGTGCGGGAAGGTTGTGCGAGCAACGAACCGGAAACTATCCGGAAACGACACGGAAACGATGGGGGCGACGCGCGCGACAACACCGCCCCCAGGCGCTGCGTGCCGCGACCGGCACTTCGCTTACTTGCCCGCGCCGCCGCGCCGCGCCGCTGCCTTCGGCGCGGCCGGCTCGCTTTCGTCGGGCACCGGCTTTTGCCGCGCCGCTTCGCCGAACATTTCCGTGAACGTATCGAGCACCGGCAGCATGTCGCGGCCGCTGCGCGTGATGCGATAAAACGAAAACTCCACTTCCGGACGCATCACGTCGATCTGCACGCGATAGTGCCGGCAAATATGCTCGCAGAACGACGGCATGATCGCGACGCCAAGCCCCTCGTGCGCCATCGCGACCGCGGTCTGCAAATGGCCGACCACGGTGCGGCGGCTGACGGTCACTTCTTCCTTCGACAGCGTCGCTTCGATCAGCCGCTGCAGCGGATTGTCTTTCGGTAGCGTGATCAGCGGCAGACCTTCGAGCGCGCTCCAGCGTACGCCGTGCCGTTCGCGCGCGGCCGGGCCGCCGAGCGACATGTCGCCGATGGCCGACACCGCGACGAGCCGCGTCGGAAAGATCGGTACACGGTCGATGCCGGAAATCTGCGAGAAAAAAATACCGAACGCTGCATCGAGATCGCCTTCTTCGACCATCTTCAGCAGTTCGCCAGGCGGCCGGTCGACGAGTTCGACCGCGGTGGCCGGGTAGGCCTGGGCGAAGCGCGCAAGTACCGGTGGCATCAGGCTCGCGGCGATCATCGGCGTGCAGCCGAGCAGCAGCGACGACTGTTTTTGCCGCCCGAGCTCGTTGAGCTCGATGACCGATTTTTCGAGCGTTTCGACGATTTTCATCGCCGTCGGGTAGAACACCCGGCCGGCTTCGGTCAGCGCGACCGTGCGCGTGGTGCGCTCCAGCAGACGGCACTGCAGCTGGGTTTCGAGTTCGCGGATGATCGCGCTCAATGCAGCCTGACTCAGGTGCATGCTTTGCGCAGTCTTCGTGAAACTCGATGCGTTCGCGACGCCGAGAAAGACTTTGAGCTGCTTGAGGGATAGGTTCATCTACAACGGTCCTTCATTTCCGGCACACGAATGCCGCAGATTCTATCCCTTTAGTGCGATACAAAGAAGCGCGCGCGGCTTTCAGGCCGCGCGCTGCTGCATTTTTTACGGCTTTTTGCCGTTGCCGTGCGGTGTTTACGCGAATGCGTAACGGCCTTCATCGTCGCGCGTGATGGTGCGGGTCGCGCCGATGTCTTCGAGCCAGCGCACCACGTCGCGGCCATCTCGCGTACCGGTGGCAG
The DNA here is from genome assembly GCA_035536055.1 of Paraburkholderia sp. Taxonomy (GTDB): domain Bacteria; phylum Pseudomonadota; class Gammaproteobacteria; order Burkholderiales; family Burkholderiaceae; genus Paraburkholderia. Next base: position 10,848 of record DATLOW010000466.1, read on the forward strand.
CCATCAGTTCGGCGAAGCGTTTCGGACCGTGCTCGAGCGCCGCTTGCAGCGATTCGAAGCGTTGGCCGTCGTATTTCGGCGCGGTCGGCACGCGATGCTCGAGCGGCCGCTGCGCGCCCGGCGCGAGCAGCGGCAGCGTCAGGTCGAAGCCGGCTTTCGCGGTGCGCACAGCGCCGTGCGGCATGCCGTGCAGCGACGGATCGAGCGGCATCGCGCGCAGGTTGTCCTGCACGACGAGGTCGCGGTCTGCCTGGAAGCGCGTGGCGAGCGCCCAGTCCATCTGCTCCTCGGAGAAGATGTCGATATCCGGATCGACCACGAACACGTGCTTCACATTGGCCAGCGACGCGAACACCGCGGCGATCGCATTGCGCGCTTCGCCGGGCACGCGTTGTTGCAGCGCGACGCGCACGTTGAACATGCCGCCGGTGGCCGGGCTGCAATACACGGCCTTCACTTCGCGCACCGCGGTCTCCAGCGCGCGCCATACGGTCACTTCGGTGCGCAGCGCGGCGAGCTGCGCGGTATCGGTGCGCGCCATCGCGCTGCCACCGATCGTGCAGGTCTGAAACACCGCATCGCGGCGATGCGTGATCGCGGTCAGATGGAACACCGGGTTCGTCTTGACGCCGCCGTAATAGCCGAGGAATTCGCCATACGGGCCTTCCGGTTCCGCGTGGCCGCGCTCGTCCAGATAGCCTTCGAGAATGAATTCGGCGTCGGCGGGCACCAGCAGATCGTTGGTCACGCATTTGACGACGCCCATCGGCGTGCCGCGCAGCGCCGCAACCAGTTCGAGTTCGTCGGCCGGAATGCGCATCGTTGCGCCGACGTGATCGACCGGGTGCGTGCCGACTGCGAACGCGATCGGCAGGCGTTCACCGCGCTTCGAATGCGCAATGCTGATCGCGCGCAGATCGGACGGCGCCACCAGATCGATGCCTGCCGTGCGGCGGCCGCGCAGCATCAGGCGGCGAATGCCGACGTTGGTCCAGCCGGTGTCCGGATCGACCGCGAAGTCGATCGACGCGGAGATGTACGGCGCGCCGTCCAGATCGTGCTGCAGATGCACCGGCAGCTTCGTGAAGTCGCAGGCGTCGCCGGTCAGCACCACTTGCTGCACCGGCGCTTCTTCGCGCGTGACTTCGACGAGCTTGCCTTTTACCGCGAGCCGTTCGCGCACGGTAGCAAGCAGTTGTTGCGGAGTCGTGTCGAAGGCTTTCGCGAGGCGCGTGCGGCTCGCCGCGACGCTGCCTGCCAGCGAAAACTCGCTGCCCACCGGCTTGCCGAACCATACCGCGCGCGGGTTGCCTTCCATCATCGCGGCGACGTCCGCGAGATCGACGGAGTCGTCACGGCGCTCGAGTTCGCTGTCGTCGAGCGCTTCGAGAAAGCGGCGCAGCCTGAACTGTTCGAGGTCCGGGGCGGTTGCGCCCGCAACGGTAGTGGGGATGGCTGTCTTCGGTCTCACGTTGAATTTCCTTGCGCAATGCGGATGCGCCTGTCGTTGGTATCGGCTGCGTGGGTAGCGGTTCGGCGCCTGCGCCGGCAGGGCTGCCGGTGCAGGCGCGTGCAGCCTGTCAGAAGCGGGCGGACAACGCGGTGGCCGCCAGATGCGCGGCAAAGCCGCTCGCGCCCGAGGCCGGCATTTCCGGCGCCAGATGCAGGAACTGCTTGACCGCGCGCAGCGTGACCGCGCTGTTGCCGAGCAGCGTTTGCGTCAGTGCGTCGACGGTCGCGTCGAGTTCGGCGGCCGCGACCACGCGGCTCACGAGGCCTGCCTGCTGCGCTTCGGCCGCGGACAGACGGATGCGGCTCAGCACCATGTGCGCGACGGTCTTCACCGGCACGCGGCCGATCAACGCCGACATCACCAGCGTGGGCGGAATGTCGCGCTCCATTTCGTGAATCTGGAACACCGCGCTATCGGCGGCCAGCGCGATATCGCACACGCCTGCCAGTGCACAGCCGACGCCGATCGCTTCGCCGCGCACCACCGAAATCACCGGCACGCGCACCGCTTTCAACGCGTCGTACAGCGCGAGCGGCGGCGCGGCGACGACACGGCGCAGCGTTTCCGCGGACGGCTTCGCATCGGCGGGCGGCATCGGCGATTGACGGCCTTTGCAGAAATCCGCGCCGCTGCTCAGAATGCGCACGAGTTTCACGTCGTCGTCGAGCGTCGTTACGGCGGCGATGATCGCTTCGCTCATTTCCGCGTTGATCAGATTGCCGTTGTCCGGACGGTCGAGCACGACGTCGACGAGCGGGCCGTTCCTTGTGATGGCAACGAATTCAGAGGGCATTGACGTTTCCTTGGTCAGCGAGTTCGTTCAGGCCGCGCGTGCGTGGATGTACTCCCACACGACCTTCGGCGTGGCGGGCATTTCGAGTTCGTCGGTGCCGATTTCCTTCAGCGCATCGGCGAGCGCATTGAAGATCGTCGCGGTGGCGGGCGTGATGCCGCTTTCGCCGCCGCCTTTGACTCGCAGCGGATTGCCGAGCGTCGGGTCTTCGGTCAGCTCGACGCGAAGCGGCGGCACCACACCGGCGCGCGGCATACCGTAGTCCATGTACGAGCCGGTCAGCACCTGGCCGGTTTCGCGGTCCACGTAGCAGGTTTCCGATAAGGCCTGGCCGATGCCTTGCGCCAGACCGCCGTGCACCTGGCCTTCGACGATCAGCGGGTTGATCGGCTGACCGACGTCGTCGACCGATGTGTAGTTGACCAGCGTGACGATGCCGGTGTCCGGATCCACTTCGAGCTCGCACACGGCCGAGCCGGTCGGATGGGCGGGCACGCGCGTGTTGACTTCGGCTTGCGCGTACAGCTTGCGGGTGGCGGGCGCATCGGGCAGGCCGTCGCTCGCGATGCGGCTCGCGATTTCGAACAGGCTGATGTGGCGGCCGCTCGACGGATCGCTGAAGCGGCCTGCCGCGAATTCGACCTGTTCCGGCGCGATGTCGAACAGGCCGGCCGCGACGCGCTTGCCGGTGGCGACGATCTGCGCGGCGGTATCGACCAGCAGCATGCCGCCAAGGCGCATCGTGCGGTCCGAGTGGCTGCCGCCGCCGACGCTGACGAACGCGGTATCGCCGGTGCGCAGCTTGACCGCGGACATCGGTACGCCGAGATGTTCGGCAATCACCTGTGCAAAGGTGGTTTCATGTCCCTGGCCGGTGGATTGCGTACCCGACACGATGTCGATGCGGCCTTCCGGCAGTACAGTCAGCTCGATGCGCTCGCGCGGGGCGCCGACCGGCGACTCGATATAGTTCGCCACGCCGATGCCGCGCAGCTTGCCGTTGGCGCGCGAGGCGGCGCGGCGTTCCTCGAAGCTTTCCCATTCGGCGAGTTCGAGCGCGCGTTCCATGTTGCGTTCGAAGGTGCCGCTGTCGTACGTGAGGCCCATTGGGCTGCGGTACGGTAATTTGTCATGCGTGACAAGATTGCGGCGGCGGATTTCCGCGCGTTCGATGCCGAGTTCGGCGGCGGCCAGATCGAGCATCCGTTCGATCACATGATGCGCTTCCGGGCGGCCTGCGCCGCGATACGGCGCGGTCGGCACCGTGTTGGTCAGCACTGCGCTGACGTGCACAGCGGCCACCGGCACGTCGTATACGGTGGTCATGATGCGCGTGCCGTTCGACATCGGCACGTACGAAACCGTATGCGCACCGACGTTGCCGATCCATTCGTTGTCGATTGCGAGAATGCGGCCTTCTTTCGAAAAGCCGATTGCCGAGCGGATGATCTGGTCGCGGCCCTGATAGTCGGACAGAAACGCTTCGCTGCGATCGCTGGTCCATTTGACTGGGCGGCCGATGCGGCGCGCGGCCCAGATCACCGCGAGCTGTTCGATATAGACGAACGAGCGCGGGCCGAAACCGCCGCCGGTATCGGGGCACACCACGCGCACTTGCGCGGGCGGCACTTTCAGCGCGGTAGCGAGCACCAGCTTCTGGCGCACCGCGCCCTGGCTGCCGGAAATCAGCGTGTAGGTGCCGGTGGCCGCGTCGTAATCGCCGATCGCGCTGCGCGGCTCCATCTGGCAATTGACCAGACGGCTGTGATGAAACTCGCGGCGCAGCACCAGGTGTGCGCTTTCGAGAATCTTGCGCGCCGCGTCGCGGTCGCCGATCTGCGTCTGGAAGCACAGGTTGCCCGGCGCGCCTTCCCACAGTTGCGGCGCGTCGTCGAGCATCGCATCGCCGCCATTTACCACTGCGGCGAGCTCTTCGTAGTCGACTTCGATCATTTCCGCGGCATTGCGCGCCTGCAGCGGCGTTTCGGCGATCACCATCGCCACCGCTTCGCCGACGTACCGCACGCGGTCCACCGGCAGCGGAATATGCAGCTGATTGAAGATCGAACCGGTCAGCGAAGTCAGAAACGCCTTCTTCGTCGCATCGACCGCGTCGATCGGGTTCGGCACGTGGTCGCAGCCGAGAAAGCCGTCGTCGACGTAGTCCTGGCCCAGCAGCACCGCGATCACGCCGGGCGCTTCGCGCGCCATCGTCGTATCGATCGATTTGAGCGCGGCATGCGCGTGCGGCGAGCGTAGAAAGGCTGCGTAAAGCTGGCCTTCGACGCGCAGATCGTCCGTGTATTGTCCTTTGCCCGTCACGAAGCGCAGGTCTTCGACGCGCGGTATCGGTTTGCCGATCATGCGTGTTTGCCCTCCGCGTGTGCCGCGCCGGCTGGCTGCGGATGTGTTTCCGGATACATCTCGTGCGCTGCGTGACGCACTGCTTCGATGATGTTCACGTAGCCGGTACAGCGGCAGATGTTGCCTTCGAGCGCGTGGCAGATGCTGGCTTCGTCGAGTGCGGGCGCCTCGCGCAGGTAGAAGTCGCACGACATGATCATGCCGGGCGTGCAGAAGCCGCATTGCAGGCCGTGGCATTGCACGAACGCGTTCTGCACCGGATGCAGGCCGGTTTTCTCGCTCGGCTTCAGGCCCTCGACCGTCACGACGTTGCCGCCGCTCGCCTGGGCGGCGAGCACCGTGCACGATTTCACCGACACGCCGTCCAGATTCACCGTGCAAGCGCCGCACTGGCTGGTGTCGCAGCCGACGTGCGTGCCGGTCAGGCGCAGTGTTTCGCGCAGAAATTCGACGAGCAAGGTCTGGTCCGGCACTTCCCGCCGGTACTCGACACCGTTCACCTGCAATTGGACTTCAACCATGATTCACCTTACTGAACACTCTTTCATCAGCGCGCCGTGGGCGTGCTCGATTTACCGCCGGTTTTTGCTGCTTGCTGTGCTGCTTATTTCGCTGCTGCTTCGGCCGGCGCGCTCATCATCGTGTTGAAACGCTTGAAGAACTCGGCCGCGAGCTTGTTCGCCACCGATGAGACGAGCCGCGAGCCGATCTGCGCGAGCTTGCCGCCGACCTGCGCTTCGGCCACGTATGTGAGCTGCGTGCCGCCTTGTTCCGCGTCGGCAAGCGTGACGGTCGCGGTCATCTTGCCGAAGCCGGCAATGCCGCCTTCGCCCTGGCCTTCGATCTTGTAGCCGTTCGGCGCATTGCGCTCCGACAGCAGCAGCGTGCCCTTGAAGCGCGCCTTCACGGGGCCGACGGAGGCGACCACCACGGCCTTGAATTCGTCCGCGCTTTCCGCGGTGAAGGCCTCGCAGCCCGGCACGCAGGCCTGCAGCACGGCGGCATCGTTCAGGCCGTTCCACACCTGCTCGCGCGATGCGGCAATGGTTTGCGATCCGGTGAATTCCATTTTGATTCGTCTCCTGTTAAGCGGGCTGGCGCAGCGGTTGGGCGATAAGCGCCTGCAACGAGCGGCGCGTGTAAGTCTGGATCAGATGGCCGCGATAGGCGGCCGATCCGTTCGGGTCGTCGGGCAGCGTGTCGAGATCGGGGCTCACGGTGGCGAGCGATGCTTCCGACAACTCCGCGTTCAACGCGGCTTCAGCGTCGAACCAGCGGAACACCGAAGCGCCTGCGCCGGTTACCGCGACACGCACGGCATCCGCGTACTGCGCGATGAATACGCCGACCACCGCATAGCCGGACGCCGGCTGGCGGAACTTCGTGTAGGCGGCGCGCAGCGGAATCGCGTATTCGATTGCGGTGACGAGTTCGCCCGGCTGCAGCGCGGTTTCGAAGGTGTCGACGAAATAGTCGTCGGCGGCAATGTTGCGTTCGGACGTGACGACCTGCGCATTCAGCGCGAGCACCGCGGACGGATAGTCGGCGGCCGGATCGTTGTTCGCAACCGAACCGCCCATCGTACCGCGGTTGCGCACCTGCGGATCGGCGATCACGCTGGCCAGCTGCGCGAGCGCCGGAATGGCTTGCGCCACCACCGGCGACGCGGCGACTTCGGCATGCCGCGTCAGCGCGCCGACGCGCAGCACGCCATTGGCAACGCTGATGCCGCGCAGCGCGTCGAGGCGCGTCAGATCGATCAGATGGGACGGTGCCGCGAGGCGCTGCTTGAGCGTCGGGATCAGCGTCATGCCGCCCGATAGCGGCCGTGCTTCCTCGTGCTCGCGCAGCCAGGCGACAGCCTGTTCGAGCGATGAGGTGCGAAAGTAGGTGGTCTCGTACATAAAGTCTCCAGCGGCCGCGCGCCGGACCACGGCGCGGCGGCCTGGTGTTGCTACGTCGTCTGCTTCAGCCAGTCTTCCAGTTTGGTTGCGAGCGCAACCGGTACTTCGTACATCGCGTAATGACCGGCGTTGGCGAGCGTTTCGAGTTCGGCGTTCGCGTACCACGCGAGCCACGTGCGCTGCATCAGCTCGGCGGTGAGCGTCGGGTCGAATTCGCCGATGAACAGTTTCACCGGCACCTTGCTGCCGTCGCTATCGGCGAGTTCCGCCGAAAAGTCGCGCGTGGCCCATTCCGGCAGATATGCAGCGAACGCTTCGCGACGCGAGCCGCGCATCGATTCGTCGGCCAGATGCGCGCTCCAGCGCGGCGTGAGCCGGTTGCCGGTCGAAAATGCAATGATGCCCGCGCGTTTGCTGACATCGTTGATGGTGCCGCTGAAACCGGCAAGACGTGCCGCGTCCATCCGCGAGCCGCAAGCTGGTACCGCAGAAATGCCCGCCATCCGCTCGATGCGCTGTGGCGCATCAAGCAGCACGCGCTGCATCGCCATGCCGCCCATCGAGTGGCCGATCAGGCTGAAGCGGTCCCAGCCGAGATGGTCGGCGAGCGCGAGCACATCGCGCGCGGCTTCGGCAAAGGTGAATTCACCCTCACGTTCGAGCGACTGCCCGTAACCGCGGTAGTCGAAGAATACGTAGGTGAATGCTTCCGTGTCGAGCGCCGGCGTCAGCGCCTGCCAGTCCGCCGAGCTGCCGAACCAGCCGGACAGCACGAGCACCTTGCGTGGGCCGCCGCCGACTTTGACGAAACCATTGAGCGTCGTCATGCGTGGGCCTCGCTTGCGGCTGCCGCGCGCGTTTGCTCGAGGTCGAGCGCGGGCGCGATGCGGCCGCGGCATTCGCCGAAGCCGATCGTCGCCGCGCCGGCGCGTGCGGCGCGTGCGCGGAAGATGATCTCGTCGCCGTCTTCGAGCGCGGTGCGCGTCTCGCCGTTCGGCAACCGCAGCGGATCTTTGCCGGCATTGGTCAATTCGGTGATGCACGCGCGCGACTCGTCGCTCGCGCCCGAAATCGTGCCGCTGCCGAGCAGGTCGCCGGTGCGCAGGTTACAGCCGTTGCTTGCGTGATGCGTAACCATCTGCGCAAAGGTCCAGTACAGGTTGTCCAGATGCGTGCGCGTGATCCGCACCGGTTCGGCACCGGCCGCGCGCAACTGCGTGGTGGACAGATACGCTTCGAGTTCGATGTCGAGACCGCCGCTTTGCTGATCCTGTACCCCGTGCAAATGCGCCAGGATTGCCGGGTCGCCGGCCGCGCGCGGCGCAGCGGGCTTCGCGAACGGCGCGAGCGCTTCGGCGGTGACGATCCACGGCGACAGGCTCGAATGGAAGCTTTTACCGAGGAACGGGCCGAGCACCTGCTCGAACCATTGAATGCTTTTGGCGGACCAGTCGTTCAGCAGGCAGTAGCCGAAAATATGGTTGCGCGCGTCATCGATAGCGATCGGCTGCGTGAACGCATTGCCGCGGCCGATGAAGGCTGCCAGCTCCAGTTCGAAATCGAGTGCGGGGGCAGGGCCGAAACGCACGTTGCCCTGCGCGTCGCGATACTGGCCGTGCGGGCGGCGCACGTCGCCGCCGCTGACGCGCAGCGACGAAGCGCGGCCGTGATAGGCGATCGGCAGCGATTTGAAAGCAGGCGGCAGCGGATCGGCGAGGCCCTTGTAACGGCCGTGTCGTTCGGTGTGATAGAGCGAGGTCAGGAAATCGGTGTAGTCGCCGATTTCGCACGGCAGACGCATCGTCACGTCGGCGATGCGCGGCAGCAGTGCAGCGGCGCGCTGCTGCAGCACCGCGGCCTGTGGCGCGCCGCTGCGCAGCAGTTCGGATACCGCACTGCGCAGCGCGCTCAGGTAGTGCGGCTCGAGCGCCATCAGCCGGTTCAGCGTGCCGCCGCAGGCCGCGGCGCATGCGATGGCCGCGTCGCCTTCGAGCAGACGCGCATCGTGCAGCGCCTGCAAATCCAGCACGTGCTCGCCGATCGCAATACCGGTGCGGGCTTCGCCGTTGCGCTCGAAGGCGCCGAACGGCAGGTTCTGAATCGGGAAATCCGCGCCGGGCACGTTCGCCGATTCGATCCAGCTTTGCAGGGCCGGATCGTGGGTCGAATTCAGGGCGGTCATGCGGGGCGTGTCTCCGTTGCTGCTTGCTTCTGTTCCTCGGTCCACGCATCGAGCGTGGCGCGAGCGTGCATTCTATAGCCCGCGAGCGTCTCTGCGGGCGCCACCGGCACCGTGAATTCCAGACGGAAACCGTTCGGGTCGAAGAAATAGATCGAGTGCACGAAGTGGTGATCGGTCACGCCGAGTACTTCGATATCGTGTTCGAGCAGGCGCTGTTTCATCGTTTCGAGTGCTTCGAGCGACGGCAGACGCAACGCGATGTGATTGACCCATGCCGGCGTATTCGGCGAAGGCAGTGCGGCGGTGTTGTCGCCGAGGTCGAAGAACGCGATGTTCGAGCCATCCGCCATTTCGAAGAACAGGTGCACATACGGGCAGTGTTCGCCGGTGCTCGGCACGCGGTCCAGACGGATCACGTGCGTGAGCGGCAGGCCGAGGATGTCTTCGTAGAAGTGACGCGTTTCCTCGGCATTGCGGCAACGCCATGCGAAATGGTGCAGACCGAGGACTGCGGGAAGCGTGGACATGTATCGTCTCCTTGCCCGTCTGGCGGATCGCCGCGCGGGCTTGCTTGAGCGGGCTTGCGTAAATCAGTGCGACGCCGTTGCCGGAATCAGACTTCGACCGTATCGACGTTGTACTCGAACAGCCAGTTGTAGCGTTCCTTCACGCGCTCTTCGCTCCATTCGCGATCCACGTACTCGGCTGCGCCTTCGGCATGCGCGAGCTGCGGATTGTGGAAGCGCGTGGCGTTGGCCGCCGAACCGCGCACCACGCGTGCGGTGCGGTCGAGACGCAAGGCTTCGTAGCGGGCCAGTGCTTGCGGCAGGTCGTCTTTGTAGCGTTCGAGGCAGCGCGCGATCAGATAGCCGTCTTCGATCGCCATGCCGGCGCCTTGCGCGAGGAACGGCAGCGTCGGATGGCAGGCGTCGCCGAGCAGCGTGGCGTTGCCCGAGCTCCAGCGCGTCATCGGTTCGCGCACCATCAGTGCCCACTTGTACGGAATGTCGATTGCCGAGATCAGCGACCGCACGTCTTCGTGCCAGTTGGCGAAATCGTTCAGGCATTCCTCGAGCGTACCTTGCTCGGACCACGATTCGACCTGCCAGCCGTCGCGTTCGACCGCGCCGACGAAGTTGATCAGCTTGTGGCCGCGCAGCGGATAGTGAATCACGTGGGCGCCGGGGCCGACCCAGTTGGTGCCGTACGCGCTACGCAGATGTTCGGGCAATTTTTCCGCGTCGATCACGCCGCGCCACGCCATCACGCCCGAGTACACCGGCTCGTCCGGACCGAACAGCGCACGCCGCACGCGCGAATGCACGCCGTCCGCGCCGATCAGCAGATCGGCTTCGTAGACGTTGCCCTGAACCGTTGTGACCTCAACCTTTCCGCCGGTTTGCTTGACGCCTTCGACCTTCTCGCCAAGATGGATCGCATTGGGCGACAGCGCGTACACGGCGTCGGCCAGCGCCTGGTGCAGATCGGCGCGATGCAGCGTGAAATACGGAAAACCGTAGATGTCGCGCGAGGCCGCGCCGAGATCGAACAGCCGCCACGACTGCCCGGTGTTCCACAGCCGCACGCGCTTGCCGGGTGGTTCGCAAGCGAGCCCTTCGAGCCGTTCGCCGACGCCGATCTGATACAGCACGCGCGTCGCATTCGGGGCGAGCTGCACGCCCGCGCCTATCTCCTTGAGCGCCTGCGCCTGTTCGAGAATGGTGACATCGAAGCCCCTTTTCAGTAAGGCTACGCCGGCGGTGAGACCGCCGATCCCGGCACCTGCAATGACTATCTTCATTCGTCGAATCAACCTCTTTTCGTGTTGGGCGCGTTTTATCGGTTTAATTTATCAATCAATCGATAAATATTGTGAATGCCGTTTTAATGCATCACCCGTTGAAAACGAATCCACTTTAAAACAACGCCTGACACTAAAGAAGCAAAAGAATCCGAACGGCTTATCAAGCAATTTTGTTAATGCGGGAGGTGGCTTTCAGGCGTGTTTTCACATGCCCCAGCGGTGCACCACGTTGGTCTCGAGATTGAACAGATCGAGCACGCGGCCGAGCGTGTGATCGACCATATCGTCGATCGACTCCGGGTTCGCGTAGAATGCCGGCACCGGCGGATAGACGATCGCACCCGCTTCGGTCACGCTCGTCATGCTGCGCAAGTGGCCCAGATGCAGTGGCGTTTCGCGCACCATCAGCACCAGCCGGCGACGCTCCTTGAGCGTCACGTCCGCGGCCCGCGACAGCAGGCCGCTCGTCACACCGGTGGCGATTTCCGACAGCGTCTTGATCGAACAGGGCGCGACGATCATGCCCATCACGGGGAACGAGCCGCTCGAAATGGCGGCGCCAATGTCGGTATTCGAATAGCAAACGGTCGCGAGCGCGCGCACGTCGGCCACGCTGTAGTCAGATTCGTGCGCGAGCGTGACCTGCGCGGAACGGCTCATGACCAGATGGGTTTCGATATCCAGCTGCCGCAGCAGCTGCAGCAGCCGTACGCCGTATACGACGCCCGACGCGCCGCTGATGCCGACGACCATGCGCCGCGGCGGTACTGCTCTGACTTGCATTCGGATTCTCCTGCGCGGGGCGCGGATTGCGCTTGGATAACGCAGTAGCGATGGCTACGCGTCTGACGCGCGGATGGTAGCACGCTGAATGAGGGCTCTTAAAGAGCTGGCTAAGCCGGATCGCAGGTTTTTAGGGGTTCCTGGTAAATACCCTGAGCGAATATTCGGTTTGTTCTATTGGTTGATAAATATTTGGCGATTCAAAAGCGTAAATGACCCCGCTACACTTTGCGCAGCGTGAGGAGACACACGTCGCACGGCAGCAGCTGACCGATGTGTGATGTGTCGAACGCGACATGCGTGCCCGCCTGCCGAGACCACGGCCGGACACGATAACAACATCGGATAACAAGATTTGGAGGCAAGTTGAAGACCAGATTGTTTGTCGGCGGTTGTGCCGCACTGTTGAGTTGCCCTGCGTTCGCGCAGTCGTCCGCCACGATCTACGGAAGTATCGACACCGGTATCGA
>DATLOW010000467.1:0-6477 GCA_035536055.1 Paraburkholderia sp.
CGGCGTCGAACGATTGATCCTGATCGGCACCGTCTACCCGTACGGTCGCGCGCGTCACAACCCGGTGACCGAAGCTCATCCGCGCGAACCGCACACGTTCAAAGGACGCATGCGGCTCGAACAGGAAAATCTCGTGCTCGACGCCCATGGCCGCAATGGTCTCGAGACGCTGGTGCTGCGCCTGCCCGATTTCTATGGTCCGGCGGTCGAGCGAAGCTTCCTGCACGGCGTTTTCCACGCGGCCGCGCGCGGCAAGCGTGCGCAACTGCTCGGCCCGATCGATACGCCGCACGAGTTCGTCTTCATGCCCGATGTCGGCCCGGTAGTCGCCGCCCTCACGCGCGCGCCGCACGCGTGCGGGCGCGTGCTGCATCTGGCGGGCGCCGGCACGATCACGCCGCGCGAGGTCGCCACGCGCGCCTATGCGCTCGCGGGGCATCAACCCAAGTGGCTGGTGGCGGGAAAAACGGCGTTGCGCATGGCCGGGCTGTTCGATCCGGTGATGCGCGAACTGGTGGAAATGCACTATCTGCTCAGCGACCCGCTGTTCCTCGACGACTCCGCCCTGCAGGCGCTGATCGGCCCCGTGAAGAAAACCTCGTATGAAGATGGGATCCGCCTGTCGCTCGAGGCCGCTTGCATGGGGCTCGCAGCGCCAGCCTATCGGCTCGGTCGATAATCGTTTAGCGGCAATCGCCTGCCGGTAAATTGCGCGGCGAAACACCGGACATCCGACGGCAACGCAGCAATGCGCTATTTGCGGATTGGCTACGCCCCGATCGCGTTGCCCGGCGGAAAATGGCCGCTCTTCAGCAGCACTGGCGTGCCGTTGCTGATCTGCAAATGCTCGCGCGCGACGGCTTCGATACGAGGTCGACCCTCGTCGAATGCGCGCAGCCAGCCGTCGAGGTCTTCGGACTGCGCGCCGAAATGATCTTCGAGCGCTTCGACGGAAATGGCGCAAGGCACGGGCTCGCCATCGACCAGCGCGCGAAACACGATGGTCAGGTTCGAATCGCGATACGAAGGGGCGTCCGCGGGAAAACGGATCTCCATGCTGACCTCACCAGGATGATCGTGCGAAAACCGGCGGTGCCGCACAACAAGCGGCGCGGCAATGCAACGCGCTTATGGTACTCGTACGGTCCGCGTGCGCGCAATGCAGCGCCGGGGGCGCAGAGCGCCGCGTGACGCGGCGAAAGCCGCACGTACGTTCACGAGGTCAGCAACAGACGGTCGATGTAGGCGCGCGCAGCCTGCTCGACCTGTTCGAGCGCCGCTTCTTCGGTGGCAAACCGCTGTTCGCTGCCGAGGTCGAGCAGCGTTTCGATACGGTGAGGATCGTCGGGGCCGCGCCGCGACAGACTCACCGAGCCGACATAGATTGCACCGGTGATGCCGGCCTGCTGCGCGTCGTCGTGCGCGGCGACGAGCCGCGCGGTCGCACTGATGTAGTAGCCGCGATAAGGGCCGCTAACGCGTTCTGCCATGGTATGCCTCCCTATGCTTGCAACACGCGTCAGACGCCCTGCGGCGCATCGACCGGGACCGCCCGCGCGGCCATCGCACGGCGGCTGCACCTGCGATGGCGCATCTGCGCGTCTTGGATGGCGCATCTGCGCGTCTTGACGTGTATCAGTGGTTCGTATCACCCGTATTGGTATAAGTCGCGCGGCGGCGCAATTAGTTCTGCGCGCGAACAGGCGGCGTGACGGCATGCGCGAGCGACGCGCCATTGCGTCCTATGGTACGTGCCGGCCGCGCATCAGGTGCCGCACTTATCGGCCGTACGGCGGTCCAACGCGCTGCCTGCCGCCGCATGCGGCCACCTGTACCCTACCCTGCAACACAACCGTAAGGAACCCCGTCAGCGGGTCGCCAATCGCGATATGGGAAAATACTTTCTTCGAGACGCCGAAGTGGACGAACCGGACGCCGCCTGCGCGTGGTTCGCCTACGCAGGCGATCAAGGCATCGACGTGCCCAGGGCGATCAGCATCTGGGAAGACGCGGCTACCGAAGACGGCACCGACAGCCGGCGCGTGGTGAGCCGCGCGGGTATCCGCATCGAGCCCGGCGGCGTCTGACGCGGACTGTGCGACGACACGCGGTTGGCTCGCGGCCGGTTTGTGCGTGACACGTGCTCGACACGTGCCTGAAACGCGCTCGACCTGCTGTGCGCTCGCTGCCGGCTGGGTAACGCCTGCTGCGAACGCGACCGTGCGAACCGTGTATCGAGCCTCACGCCGTGCAATCGACGCGGCACGCCGGCCGCCCCTGAATCACTTCACACGAGGAACACCTATGAAGCACCTCACGCGGCGCTCGCGCCCGTCCGCATCGACCGGCAGCCACGCGGCGGTACGCGCAGCGCTTTGGCCCTGCGTCGCGCTGCTAGCTGCCAGCCTCGGCGCGTGTGCGTCGTCGAATACCACGTCGCTGATCAACCTGCCCAACGGCGAGACCGGCTTTGCGGTGAACTGCAGCGGCGCGGATGCGGGATCGAGCTGGGCCTCGTGCTACGTGCAGGCCGGCAAGGCATGCGGCGCCACGGGCTACGACATCGTGTCGAAAGACAATGACGAAGGCGGCACCGCCGGCGGCAGTGTCACCAACGTCGTGTCGGCGAACGTGAAGAATCGCTCGATGATCATTCGCTGCAAGTGAGCGGCGCTGTCAATGCGCCTGCATCTTCGAAAACACATTGAGCACGACCACGCCCGCGACGATCAGGCCGAGCCCGGCGAGCGCGGGTAGATCCGGCACCTGGTCGTACAGCACGATCGCCATCAATGTGATCAGCACGATGCCGACGCCCGACCAGATCGCATAGACGATGCCGACCGGAATGCTCCGCAATGTCAGCGACAGCATGTAGAACGAGATGCCGTAACCGAACACGACGACGGTGGCGGGCACCCAGCGTGAAAACCCGTCGGACGCGCGCAGTGCCGAAGTCGCAATCACTTCGGCAACGATCGCGATCGCGAGCAGCGCATACGGTGGCAGGCGCATCGCGTCAGCCTCGTGCGAGCGCGAGCTTGCTGTAGTCCTGCTCGAGCTGCGCGCACAGCGCTTCGACGACGAGTTCATGATCGGCGCGCTGCGGCAGGCCCGACACGGTGACCGAGCCGATCACGCCGACGCCCGCCACCGTTAGCGGAAAGGCGCCGCCGTGCGACGCGTAATCGCCGACCGCGAGCCCATGTTTGTCGGCGAGCGTCGCGCCCGACTGCTGAAGACGCAGGCCGACCGCATACGAACTGCGCCGGAACTGCGCGACGACATTGCTTTTGCGTCGCGCCCACTCGACGTTGTCCGGCGTCGCGCCTTCCAGCGCGCAAAAGAACAGCGGCTGTCCGAACGTGCGCACGTCGATGGCGAGCGCGAGTCCGCGCGCCTTCGCCATCTCGCGCAAATACGCGCCGAGTTGCCATGCGCGATCGGCATCGAAGTGTGCGAAGACCAGTGCCTTTTCCTGAGCAGCGATCGACTGCAGATCGTGAACGATGTCCATATACGGTTGACCGGGGAAAGTGGATGGCGTCGCATCGCGACATTCATCGCGTGCGTCGTGGAAGCGGAGAAGGAATGTGCGATTCTAGCGCAGCAACTTGTCGCGACGACTGCGCGCAGCGGGCCCGAGACCACAAGTTGGAACCGTGCGCGCGCAGTGCGAGACTCCGATTCGCTGCCGAAGATGACAAGGGTGTTGCGCGAGAATCCGCTTTGCCCTATAATCTTTTCTTCGACGGACGCGGGGTGGAGCAGTCTGGCAGCTCGTCGGGCTCATAACCCGAAGGTCGTAGGTTCAAATCCTACCCCCGCAACCAAGTACCGCAAGGCTTCTAGCCGGTTTGTGTACCCAGTGAAACTTGCCTGTTTTGCACTTGGGGCAAACTGAGGACAAAGTCGACGTATCTTAGGCGAACTGTCGCCGCAATGGAACCCGCCCTGAGCGGGTTTTTTCTTGCCCGTTCGTTTGGCGCGCACTCCCCGCAGGACCATCTGCTGTCCTCAAGGTATTCGACACACATCCACTACTGCATAAGGCATGTGGCGAGCCGCATCACAACGGCTGGACGCCTTCCCTTCGCACGTCCGGTTCTCTTTAAACGCCCACGAAGCAGAACAGGACCGGTGCCTGTCATAAAAAACATGCTCAACCAGATTCCTCTCAAACCACATGGAACAGCTTCAGTGAAGCCGCAGTTGCCCCGAGGCACGCCCCGACAAAATGCCAATCGAGCGCCGGATCAATCCGGCCAAACGCAATGCTCAGAGTTACCGCACCGATAAGCGCAAAGTTGGCAGCGCGCTTCAGACGACCAAACGTATTTCTTCTTGCATAGCGCTCCCTTCAGACCTTCAACCCTCCCCGTTCATTAAGGTAGCAATCCTAACTCAACGATCGCTCGCCGGACACGAAACTCGCGCACGATAGCCGTTCCGCCAGGGTCTGCACGCCGCGCGCCCTGCAAGCTGCCGCATCGCCGGCCAGTCATGCCCGCCGCGCGTCGCGAAGTCTGGCCGGATGATAAACTCCCGTCACCGATCCCCGTCCCTGTCTCCATGAAATTCTGTTCTGTCTGCGGCCACACGGTCAGCGTGAGCATTCCGCCCGGCGACAACCGCGAGCGCTTCGTTTGCGCAGCCTGCGGCACGGTGCATTATCAGAATCCGCGCAATGTGGTCGGCACCGTTCCGGTCTGGGACGACAAGGTGCTGCTGTGCCGCCGCGCGATCGAACCGCGTTACGGCTACTGGACGCTGCCGGCCGGCTTCATGGAAATGGGCGAAACCACCGCCGAAGCAGCGGCCCGCGAAACGCTCGAGGAAGCCGGCGCGCGCGTCGAGGTGCAAAGCCTGTTCACGCTGCTCAACGTGCCGCACGTGCACCAGGTGCATCTGTTCTATCTTGCGCGCCTGCTCGATCTCGACATCGCGGCGGGCGAAGAAAGTCTCGAAGTGCGCCTGTTCGACGAGCGCGACATTCCATGGGACGACATCGCGTTTCCGACGGTCGGGCAGACCTTGCGTTTCTTCTTCGCCGATCGGACTTCGGGCAGTTTCGGCCTGCATACCGGCGACATCTTCCGGTCGCTGCGCGAAGGTTGAGCGCGCGCCTGCATGGTTCCCTGGCTTAGCCCCGACGACCCGTTTCCGCCCGTCGAGCGTGCGCTCGGCGCGACCAGCGGCGCGCCCGGCCTGCTCGCCGCCAGCGCGGATCTGCTGCCGTCGCGGCTGATCGACGCCTATCGCCGCGGCATTTTCCCGTGGTATTCGGACGGTCAGCCCGTGCTGTGGTGGAGCCCCGATCCGCGCATGATCCTGCGCCCGCAAGAGTTCAAGGTGGCGCCGTCGCTGCGCAAGACGCTCAGGCGCGTACTGCGCGACGATGCATGGGAAGTGCGGGTCGACGCGGACTTCGCCGCGGTGATGCGCGCCTGCGCGCAGGCCCCGCGCCGCGGCCAGCGCGGCACGTGGATCACGGCCGATGTGATCGAAGCCTATTCGTCGCTGCACCGGCACGGCGATGCGCACAGCATCGAGACATGGCACGCGGGGCGCCGCGTCGGCGGTCTGTATGGCGTGTCGTTCGGGCGGATGTTTTTCGGCGAATCGATGTTCGCCGACGTGACCGACGCTTCGAAGATCGCGCTGGCTGCGCTCGTCGCACACTTGCAACGCCACGAAATAGAAATGATAGACTGCCAGCAGAACACGTCGCATCTGGCGTCGCTCGGCGGCCGCGAGATTGCGCGCAAGGCCTTCATCGCGCATGTGCGCGCGTCGGTCGATGCGCCTGCACTACCTTGGCGCTTCGACAAGACCGTGCTGCTCGACCTGACCCGACGCGCGGCGTGATGCACGACTCAGCACAAACCCGCAATTGCAGTACGGCAGTTCGCGCCGGGCGCAGCGCAGACAATCCGGCCCGGACCGCCATCGCTGCGCGGCTGCCGCGCTCGCTGACGCAGCGGGTTTGCCTGACATAGAAACGCTTCGAGAGCTGCCAACGTGACTCATCCGAACGAGCTGCCGCTTTCACCGCTTTCCGCGCTGCAATTCTATGCAACGGCGCCTTACCCTTGCAGCTATCTGGAAGGGCGCATCGCACGCTCGCAAGTCGCCACGCCGAGCCACCTGATCAACTCCGACGTCTATACCGACCTCGTCAAGGCAGGCTTCCGGCGCTCCGGGGTATTCACGTACCGGCCATACTGCGACGGCTGCCGCGCCTGTATTCCGGTACGCGTGCCGGTCGAGCGCTTCGCGCCGAACCGTACGCAGCGGCGCATTGCGAAACTGCACGGCGGACTGGTCGCGAAAGTTGCGCCGTTGCATTACGACGAAGAGCACTATGCGCTCTACATGCGCTACCAGTCGGCGCGCCACGCCGGCGGCGGCATGGACCGCGACAGCCGCGACCAGTACGAGCAATTCCTGCTGCAAAGCCGGATCAACTCGCGCCTC
>DATLOW010000468.1:0-9312 GCA_035536055.1 Paraburkholderia sp.
CGTTGATCGAGAAGCCCACCGCGCTCATGATCGCGAACGTGCCGAGCAGCACCACCGGCACCGCGATCGTCGGGATCAGCGTGGCGCGCAGGTTCTGCAGGAACAGGTACATCACGAGGAACACCAGCACGATGCCTTCGAGCAGTGTCTTGACCACTTCCTCGATCGACAGCCGCACGAACGGCGTGGTGTCGTACGGGTACTTCACGACCAGACCGTGCGGGAAGTACGGCGCGAGATCGTCGATCTTCTGGCGCACCAGCTTGGCGGTTTGCAGCGCGTTCGCGCCGGTCGCGAGCTGAATGCCGAAGCCGGCCGTCGGCGCGCCGTTGTACTTGGTGTCGACGTTGTAGTTTTCGCCGCCCAGATCGATCCGCGCAACGTCCTTCATGCGCACCTGCGAGCCGTCCTGATTCACCTTCAGCAGGATGTTGCCGAACTGCTCGGGCGTGGTCAGCAACGACGCCTCCGTGATGGTGGCCTGCAGCACCTGACCCGGCACCGACGGCGTGCCGCCAAGCGAGCCGCCCGCCACCTGCACGTTCTGCGCGACGATCGCCGACTGGATATCGACCGGCGTCAGCCCGTAGTTGGTCAGCTTGTTCGCGTCGAGCCAGATACGCATCGCGTACTGCGTGCCGAACAGCGTGACCGTGCCCACGCCGTCGATCCGGCTGACCGGATCCTGCACGTGCGACGCGACGTAGTTCGCGAGGTCGTACTTGCTCATGCTGCCGTCCTGGGACACGAACGCGAGCACCAGCAAGAAGCTGCTGCTCGACTTCGTGACCTTCGTGCCGAGCTGCTGCACGACTTGCGGCAGCAGCGGCGTGGCGAGCTGCAGCTTGTTCTGCACCTGCACCTGCGCGATGTCCGGGTTGGTCCCGGCGGCGAAGGTCAGCGTGATGGTCGCGGTGCCGAAGTCGTCGGAAGTGGACGACAGATACAGCAGGTGGTCCAGACCGCTCATCTGCTGCTCGATCACCTGCGTGACGGTATTTTCAACCGTCTTCGCCGACGCGCCCGGGTAGGTCGCGCTGATCTGGATCGATGGCGGCGCGATGGTCGGGTACTGTGCGACGGGCAGCGTGAAAATCGACGCGAGGCCCGCCAGCATCAGCACGATGGCGATCACCCATGCAAAGATCGGGCGATCGATAAAGAACTTTGCCATGTAACCGGCTCCCTGTTATTACGCGCCCGATGCGGCAGAAGCGGCGTGCGCCGCCGATGCGGCCGGCGCGGCGGAAGCAGCCGGCGCGCCAGGCGCAGCGGCGTCGGAGGCCGCGGCAGGCAATTGCGCGGGCACCGTGCGGACCTTGTTGCCCGGATGCACCTTGTCGACGCCCTGCACCACCACGCGATCGCCTGCATTCAGGCCGGTTTCGACCACCCAGTTCGAACCGTACGTGCCACCGGTGGTCAGCGTGCGAATCTCGACCTTGTCGTCCTTGCCGACCACCAGCGCGGTGGGCTGGCCCTTCTGGTCGTGCGTGATGCCGACCTGCGGCACCAGCAGCGCGTTCTCGTTGATGCCTTCCTCGATGCGCGCGCGCACGAACATGCCCGGCAGCAGCACCCGGTCCTTGTTTTCGAAGATCGCGCGAATCGTCACCGAGCCGGTGGACTGATCGACCGTCACGTCGGTGAACTGCAGCTTGCCGGTTTCGCCGTACGGACGGCCGTCTTCGAGGATCAGCGAGACCTTCGCCGCGTTCGGGCCGCTGGTCTTGATGCGGCCGCTCTGGATGTCGCGCCGCAGCCGCAGGCCTTCGAGGCTCGACTGCACGAGGTCGACGTACATCGGGTCGAGCTGCTGCACGGTCGACATCAGCGTGGCCTGGCTCGCCTGCACGTACGCGCCCGGCGTGACCTGCGAGATGCCGACGCGGCCGGTGACCGGCGATACCACATCCGTATAGCCGAGATTGATCTGCGCGGTATCCACCGACGCCTTGCCGGCCGCGACGTCCGCCGCGGCCTGGCCTTCGGACGCAACCGCGTTGTCGTAGTCCTGCTTGCTGACGGCGTTCGCCGCAACCAGCACCTTGTAGCGGTTCGCCTGCGCGGTAACCGTGACGAGATTGGCCTGCGCCTTCGCGAGCGCGGCCTTCGCGTTGTTCAGCGTAGCGATGTACGGCGCCGGATCGATCTTGTACAGACGCTGCCCCGCCTTGACCTCGCTGCCTTCGGTGAACTCGCGCCGCAGCACGATACCGTCGACCCGCGCGCGCACCTGCGCGACGAGGAAGGCACTGGTCCGTCCCGGCAGTTCGGTGACGACCGGCACCGGGGTGGGCTGCACCGTGACGATACCCACTTCGGGGTCTTGCGGCGGCGCAGCTGATTGTTTTTGTCCGCAGGCCGCGAGCAGAACGGCAAGCGCCGCGGCGGTAGGCAGGCTGAACGTAGCCCAGCGGATTGGAACCCGTTTGACGCGCATGGAGCAACCTCTGTCAGAGACTGAGAAGGGAAAAGTGCGCACCGATACCAGGATGACGGCGCGCACCGGCGCCTTTCGACGCCCGCGACCGGAAGCCCATGGGCAATGCGTGACCTGCGGAGCACCGCGAGGGTGATGAGGGCCAGACCGGGAATTACCGCACCGCGCCGCGCCTTACGAGCAAGCGGACGCTAAGGTATTTGTAAGCAACAGTGACGGATATTAACCGGTCGGGTTGGCTGGGTCATCCGATCGTTTAGGGTGCTATTATAGATACGTTCACGAATGCATGTAAAAGTTTATTCAATTTGCCGAAAGCGTCATGCGTGGAACAGCAATACCGAAGAAAGCCGCTAAACGAGACGATCCTTACCTCCGACGTTTAAAAAGCTCAGAGACTTTCGCAATTCAAGCAGGTTGGGAGATATGGTCCGACGTACCAAGGAAGAGGCGCAGGAGACGCGCAACCGCATCCTCGATGCGGCCGAACAGGTCTTTTTTGAGAAGGGTGTGTCTCGCACTTCGCTTTCAGATATCGCTCAGGCAGCTGGCGTCACGCGTGGCGCGATCTACTGGCATTTCGCCAACAAGGGCGATCTGTTTACCGAGATGTTCGACCGCGTACTGCTGCCGCTCGACGAACTGAAGGCCGCTTCGCTCGATCCGGAAGACCCGGATCCGCTCGGCCGGCTGATCGAGATCTTCACGGTGATCCTGCGCAATACCGCGCTCGATCCGCGTCAGCGCCGCGTGTTCGACATTCTTTTTCTGAAGTGCGAGTTCGTCGAAGAAATGGGCCCCGTGATGGCGCGCCATCAGACCAACATGCGCGAAGGGCTTGCGAACATTCAGGGTGTGCTGCGCAATGCGGTCGCGCAGCGGCAGTTGCCCGCAGAGCTGGATACGGCGCGCGCGGCGTCGGTGTTGCATGCGTTCGTCGGTGGCGCGCTGCGCGACATGCTGTTCCTGCCTGAGGCGATGGATGTCGGCATTCACGCGCGGCAACTGGTCGAAAGTCTGTTCGACGCGTTGCGCTATGGACAGTCGTTGAGAATCAACCGGGCCGGTGACGACACAGCGAAGTGAAGCCAAATATTGAAGCGGCTGTCGACGCCGCAAGCGCTGCCGTCGCGCTTGCTAGCTGCCGCCGAACCAGCGCGCCACATACAACAGCAGCGCAACGAAAAAGATCATCGCGGCCCACGCCCAATGCGGCACCGCGTGCGGCGTCGGCTCATGATGCGCGCGAGCGCCGAAGGTCGAATGCATCGCGCGGCCGGTCAGCGTGCCGTCGTGCTCGTGTCGCGCGCGGCGTGCCACGCCGGCCAGACTGATCGGCCGCAGAAACACGTGCTGGCGGCGCGGCGCGGTGCCGCGCGCCTCGTTCGGCCCCTGGCCGTGCTTGGCCTGCACGACCGCGCAAAACTCGGTGAAGAAATCGTCGGCCAGTTCATGCAGCGCGTTTTCGATTTGACGCGCCGGCAGTTCCGCCAGCGGACCGGTTGAAGTGGCCCACACCGAGTATTCGATGCGTGTGCTCGGCGCCTGCGGCGACGCGTGATCGTCCGCCGCCAGCGCCACGTCGAGCTGCCCGCGCAACGAGCCGACGCCGCCAGCGCGCGCCTTGAAATTGAGCGTGCGGCGGCGCTCTGCGCCTTCCGCCTGTTCTGCCGAGCCGGCCACATGCGCGCGCACTTCATAGTGCGCGCGCAGCGGTCCGAGCGGCACGGTCAGCGCAAGCGCGTACTCACCGCCGGCGAGCCGCGAAAACGACTCGCAATTGTCGAGACTGGCGCGCAGCAACGCGAGGTCCTGCAGCGCACTCCATACTTCGGATGGCTCGAGCGGAATTCTCAACGCGTTGTTCAGTTCCATGGCAGCTTTCCCAGATTGATCGCTCGGCCACGGGATCAGGAAGTCTGATCGATGCGGTCGACGCGCGACGCGTAAAACGCCAGATACCCCTCGATCTGCCGGGCTCCGTCGATCGGAGCCTCGTAACTCCATGCAGCGTTTTCGACGATGCCGTCTTCGGTGCGCAGATGAAAATACGAGGCGTCGCCTTTGTACGGACATCGGGAACTGTGGGTCGAGCGTTCGAGCCGCGCCATATTGACGTCGGCACGCGGGAAATAAATCACGTCGGGTAAGCCGGTTTCGACCAGCGTCAGCGCGCGGCGCGTGTCGGCGATCGTGATGCCCTGGTGGATCACGCGCAACCGGTGCCGGTTCGCGGCGATGTCGATGCGATGGCCGTCGACGCCGGACGGCGCAGCCGCGCCCTGCCCCTGCGGGGTGCTGCGGCTGTGCGCGCCGTTGCTCGGAACATCGCTCATGACATTCGCTCCGGAACGAATCTGAACCTGCGAAGTGGGAATTTGGTGCGTCGCGCCAAACGCGCGACCTTTCAAAATGAAAAGCCACGGAACCTGTCCGTGGCTTTCATTATCGGCCAATCCGTGCCGAATTGCGCGGCCTGCCGCACGCTGCTGTCGGCAGGCGAGTCCGCGCTACTGGGTCTTCCAGTAGAAGTCCGCTTTGGCCGAGCCCTTCGCCGGGATCGTCACACTCTTGCTCTGCGTGTTGTCTTTATACGACGCGTGCACGGTGTAGTGGCCCGGTCGCAGCTTGACCAGCATGTAGGGGCCGCGCGATGTCGCATCGAGCACGTCGGCGCCATGCGCATCGGCGATCTTGACGCGTACGTCGGCGAGATAGTCGGCGGTCGGTCCGGTGAAGCGCATCGCCAGTGGCCAGCTGGCCTGCGCGGCGCGCAGCGCATCCGACTCGTCCTTGCCCACGCCGCCGGACGTGAACGACACATCGCCTTGCTGCTGGACTTGCGGCAGGCCGCCGCCATTGACATTGCCGGCGCTGGTGTTGTCGGTGGTATTGCCGCCGGTGACGCCGCTCGCTTCCTGCGCGTACGCGCCGCCCGCGAGTCCTAGCGAAACCGCCGCGGTCAGAACGGCCGCCGCGATTCGCCGATGATTGCGCTGACTCTTCATGGGTTAGCTCCTTTTTCGGGAAGTACCCGAACGGTGGAAATCCAACCGGAGCAGCAAGCAACATTCCAGCCCGCCGCGCCTTTTTTACCGACCGGCAAGACACGGCGCGCCACCGCGCCTTGCCGGCTTCCTGCCATTGCTCTCACAGCTTAGTGCGCGAAACGTGCTTAGCCGAGGTCGACGGGCACGAAAATCTGCGCATTGTCGCGCTGGATCAGCAGCGCAAGGCTATTGCCCGCTTGCGACACCGCCTGCTTCAGCTGCTCGACGCTCGATACCGGACGGCCGTTCACCGCGAGAATCACGTCGCCGGCCTGAATGCCCGCGCTCGCCGCCGCGCCGCCCGACTGCTGCACCAGCAGACCGTGCGAGGTCGAATCGCTGCTTTGCTCCTGCGGCGTCAGGGGCCGCACCGCGACGCCAAGCCGGCTTTGCAGTTGCGCCGGCGCACCGTCGTTCGACGCCAGCTTCGCGTCCTGCAGCGAGCCGATGGTCACCTTGATCGACTTGCTGGCCTTGTCGCGCCACACCTGCACGTCGGCGGAGCTGCCCGGCTTGATGCCAGCGATCTGCGACGGCAGGTCGGAGGAATCGACCACCGGCACGCCGTTCACCGCAGTGATCACGTCGCCCGGCTGCAGGCCGGCCTTCGCCGCCGGACCGTTGGCGTCCACCGAGCTGATCAGCGCGCCTTGCGGCTGTTTCATGCCGAACGAATCGGCCAGCGTCTGGTTCATGCTCTGCACCGCGACGCCGAGACGACCACGACTGACGTGGCCGGTCTTCACCAGTTCGTCCTTGACCTTCATCGCCTCATTGATCGGGATCGCGAACGAAAGTCCCTGGAAGCCGCCGGTCTGCGAGTAGATCATCGAGTTGATGCCGATCACCTCGCCTTGCAGATTGAACAGCGGGCCGCCCGAATTACCCGGGTTAACCGGCACGTCGGTCTGGATAAACGGCGTGTAGTTCTCGTTCGGCAGCGAGCGCGACTTCGCGCTGATGATGCCCGAGGTCACCGTATTGTCGAAGCCGTACGGCGAACCGATTGCGACTACCCACTGACCGACCTTGCTTTGCTTCGGATCGCCAATCTTCACGGTAGGCAGATCCTTCGCGTCGATCTTCAGCACCGCGACGTCCGACTGCTTGTCCGCACCGACCACCTTCGCGTGGTATTCGCGCTTGTCGGTCAGCTTCACGGTGACGACGTTCGCGCCGTCCACCACGTGCGCGTTGGTCAGGATATAGCCGTCGCTGCTGATGATGAAACCCGAACCCAGGCTCGCGCTCGGCTGATCGGGCGAATCTCCGCCGTCGCCGCCACCGCCGTCCGGACCTTGCATGCCCGGCGCACCGCCGAAGAAATGGCGGTAGAACTGGTAGAACGGGTCGTTCGGATCGATCGGCAACTGCTGGCCGTTGGCGTTGCCGCCGCGCATCGCGGTGCGCTTCACTACATGCTTGGCGCTGATGTTGACCACCGCCGGGCCAAACGTTTCGACGAGACCGGAGAAATCCGGAATACCGGTTTTAGCTGCCGCTTCGGCGGGCATCATCGCGGCTGCAGCTTGCGCCGGCGTGATGACTTCGGGGGTCGTCACATTGTGACGTCCCGCTACGTAGCCAGCGGACAGCGCAACCGCGACAGCCACGGCAACTGCACTGCGAGAGAGAGTTTTCGCGTTCATCGTTGTACTCCAGACAGGGAGAGTTTGACTCTTGGATGTGTCGCAGAGTACGCGGGGTCGCTTAAAACAATCTTAAACAGAGCCTTTCAGCGAAAGGCTCGCAAGCGACCGCCGCTCTAGAAGGTCACGGTGACGAGCAAGCCGCCCGCCGGCGCATCGCCCAGCGTGACGCTCGCGTGATGCTTGAGCGCGATGCGCCGCACGATCGCAAGCCCGAGACCGCTGCCGGCGACGTCGGTACGGACGCGGTTCGCCCCCGTGCCGACGCGATAGAAGCGGTCGAACACGCGGCTGCGTTCTTCGGGCGGAATGCCCGGGCCGCTATCCGCGATCTGCACGACGCCGTGGCCATCGACGTTGCGCACGCATACGTCGACCTTACCGCCGCTCGGCGTGTACTTGGTTGCGTTGTCGATCAGGTTGTTGAACAGCACGCGCAACGCTTCGGAATCGCCACTCACGCTGGCTGCCTCGCTCACTTCGATTCCGAGATCCACGCCGCGCTCCTGCGCAAGCGGCGCATAAGCGGCCACGCAATCGTGCAGCAGTCTGTCGAGACTCACCGTGCCCGCGGCCTCGCGGCCGTCGGGTTCCGAGCGCGCCAGCGCCAGCAGCTGTTCGGCCAGACGCGTCGCGCGCGTCACGCCCGCCTGCAGATCGGTCAAGGCTTCGCTGCGCGCCGTCTCATCGTGTGCGCGCGCAACCAGTTGTGCCTGGATCTGCACCGCCGCGAGCGGCGTGCGCAACTCGTGCGCGGCATCCGCGACGAATGCCTTTTGCGTATCGAGTGCGACTGCGAGGCGCTCGAGCAACCCGTTCAACGCATGCACCAGCGGCCGCACTTCGACCGGCAGGCGCGCATCGGGCAGCGGCTCGAGCGCCTCCGGATGACGCGTATCGAGCGCGCCGGTCACGCGGCGCAACGGCGCGAGACCGCGGCCCACCACACCCCATACCGCGACGCCGAGCAGCGGCAACAGGATGATCAGCGGCCATAACGTGCGCAACGCGACGTTCGCCGCGAGACGGTTGCGCACCGACAGCGGCTGGGCGAGTTGCACGACGTTATCGCCGACGATTGCGCCGTACACGCGCCAATCGCCTTTCTCGGTCCGTTCGGTGGAAAAGCCGAGTTCGGCGCGTGGTGCGAGCGGCGCGCGCGGATGCGAGTAGTACATCAGCACGCCGTTGCGATTCCAGATCTGCAGCACGATGCCCTCGTCGCCGGTATCGCGCGAGCCGAGAATCTGCGAGAACGGTTCGGCGGGCAGCGCCGCCGCGATTTCCTGCAGCTGATAGTCGAACAGCTCGTTGGCTTCAGCCAGCGCCTGGCGGTAGATCAGCCAGCCCGCAATGCCGACGCCCAGCAACACAATCGCAAGCAGCCAGAACAGCAATTGACGGCGAATCGAACGCATCGTGTCAGGCTTCCTTCGCGATCATGTAGCCCAGGCCGCGCACGTTGCGAATCAGATCGGCGCCGAGCTTCTTGCGCAGCGCATGGATATAGACCTCGACGGTGTTGCTGCCGATTTCCTCGCCCCAGCCGTACATCTTTTCTTCGAGCTGGCTCTTCGACAGCACCGCGCCAGGCCGCGCGAGCAGCGCCGCGAGCAGCGCAAATTCGCGCGCGGACAGCGCGACCGGCGCGCCCTCGAGCGTCACCTGATGCGACGCCGGATCGAGCGTCAATGCGCCATGACGGATCGTCGAATCGCTGCGGCCCGCCTGGCGGCGAATCAGCGCGCGCATGCGGGCGCCGAGTTCGTCGAGATCGAATGGCTTGACCAGATAATCGTCGGCGCCGGCGTCGAGTCCTTTGACGCGATCGGCCACCGCATCGCGCGCGGTGACGATCAGCACCGGCACCGACAGCCCGCGCTTGCGCAGCGTCCGCAACACGTCGAGACCGTCGCGTTTGGGCAGGCCCAGATCGAGCAGCACCAGATCGTACGGTTCGCCGGACACCGCATTCAATGCGGCTTCGCCGTCCTGCACCCAGTCGACCGCGAAGCCTTCGCCGCGCAGCGCCTTGCGCACGCCTTCGGCGATCATCCGGTCGTCTTCGACAAGCAGTATGCGCATGGCCCGCGTTCCGATGGTTCGAGATGCCAGCATTCTAGCGCCCGCACGCCGCTCTCCGTGCGCAGCGCATTTTTTGCGCAGCACG
>DATLOW010000469.1:0-4453 GCA_035536055.1 Paraburkholderia sp.
GCTGCAGCCGAATGCCGGCTCGCAAGGCGAATACGCGGGCCTGTTGATCATCCACGCGTATCACGCGTCGCGCGGCGAAGGCCATCGCAACGTGTGTCTGATTCCCGCCTCCGCACACGGCACGAACCCGGCTTCGGCGCAGATGGCTGGCATGCAGGTGGTGGTAGTCGCTTGCGACGCACAAGGCAACGTCGACGTCGAAGACCTGAAGAAGAAAGCCGCGCAGCATGCCGACAAGCTCGCCGCGATCATGATCACGTATCCGTCCACGCATGGCGTATTCGAGCAGAACGTGCGCGAAATCTGCGAAATCGTGCACGCGCACGGCGGCCAGGTTTACGTCGACGGCGCAAACATGAATGCGATGGTCGGTCTGTCGGCGCCGGGTCAGTTCGGCGGCGACGTGTCGCACCTGAATCTGCACAAGACCTTCTGCATCCCGCACGGCGGCGGCGGCCCGGGCGTCGGCCCGGTAGCGGTCGGCGCCCATCTCGCGCAGTTCCTGCCGAACCAGCAGTCCACCGGCTACGAACGCGCGGCACAAGGCATCGGCGCGGTCTCGGCTGCGCCGTACGGCTCGGCGTCGATCCTGCCGATCTCGTGGATGTATATCGCGATGATGGGCGCGAAGAACCTGACCGCTGCCAGCGAAACCGCGATCCTGAATGCCAACTACGTCGCGAACAAACTGGCGCCGCATTACCCGGTGCTGTACGCAGGCCCGGGCGGGCTGGTCGCGCACGAGTGCATTCTCGACCTGCGTCCGCTGAAGGACGCGAGCGGCATCAGCGTCGACGACGTTGCGAAACGTCTGATGGACTACGGCTTCCACGCGCCGACCATGAGCTTCCCGGTGCCGGGCACGCTGATGGTCGAGCCGACCGAATCGGAATCGAAAGACGAGCTCGACCGCTTTATCGAGGCGATGATCGCGATTCGCAACGAAATCCGTGCTGTGGAGGAAGGCCGCGCCGATCGCGAGGACAATCCGCTGAAGCACGCGCCGCACACTGCCGCGACCGTGGTGGCGGATGGCTGGAACCACGCATACTCGCGTGAAACGGCTGCGTATCCGTTGCCGACGCTGGTCGCGAACAAGTACTGGCCGCCGGTCGGCCGCGCCGACAATGTGTATGGCGACCGCAATCTGTTCTGCTCGTGCGTGCCGATGGCGGATTACGAGTAAGCAGCAGTCGGCAGGCAGTAAGCAAACCGGTGCGTACCGCGATGCGGCAAGCCTTTTGCGGCATCACGGCACATGAAGAAGAAAGCCTGGCGGAACATTTAAAAGTCGCCAGGCTTTTTTGTTGCGCAATTGCAAGCACGCGCATGCGCGCGCCACGTGGACTGCGGATCCACGTGCGACGGCCGCCCCGCCTGGCACCGCATGCGGGATGCCTGACGATGGCTGTCTGCGCGAGTGCGACTCGGCTAACATCTCACCTTGGATCGAACCACAGGGAGCTTTGCATGATGCGAAAGGGGCGGGCGCCGCAGCGCCAGACTGCGCTGACGCGCTCGACGTTGCCGTTTCGTACGCCGGCCACCGGCCTGCTGCTCGCGCTCGGCGCACTCGCGCTGACGCCCGATGCGCGGGCCGCGATGAACCTGTGCGCCGCTCCCGCGCTGCAGACCAGCGAGCGCACCAATTCCGACCCGGGCGTCAAAGCGCTGATGAGCAACGTGCTCGCGCACCTGAACGACCCGGCGCACGCGCTGCCGAAGCTGCACACCGAAGGCACCTTGCCTCATGAAGGCATTTACGATCAGAGCAAGGAAGCCGAAAAAGACCTCGACCTGCTGCGCGATGCCGCGCTTGCGTGGCGGGCCACCGGCGACGACCGTTATCTGAAGTTCGTCGATCGCGTGTTGTACGCGTGGGTGACGATCTACCAGCCGTCGTTCAATCCGATCGACGAATCGCCGTTCGAAGGGCTGATCCTCGCCTACGACATGACCGCGAGCGCGCTGCCGGTCAAGACACGCAATGCCGCGATGGCGTTCCTGACCAAGCTCGGCAATGGCTATATCGCGCAAATCGACGCACAGCCGCGGCCGCTCGCCGGCACCTTCCGCAACAACTGGCAAAGCCACCGGATCAAGCTGATTGCGATGGCGGCGTTCACGCTCGACAATCGCAAGATGATCGACGCGGCGCAGCGCCTGTTCGTCGAGCACATCGACGACAACATCGCGCCGGACGGCTCGACAATCGATTTCAAGGAACGCGACGCGCTGCATTACGTCACGTACGATCTGCAGCCGCTGGTCACCGCGGCGCTGGCGGCACGCCGCCATAACCGCAACTGGCTGACGCAGCGCGCCCCGAGCGGCGCGACGCTCGCCGCGGCGCTCGGCTGGCTGACGCCGTATGCAACCGGCGAAAAAACGCACGATGAATTCGTGCATTCGAACGTACCGTTCGATGCAAAACGCCGCGAAGCCGGCTTGCCCGGTTTTGCCGGCCCGTGGGATCCGAAGAACGCGGCGGAACTGTTCCATCTCGCGGCGCGGCTCGACGGCCGTTATACGCCGATCGCGCTGAAGCTCGCGCCGTCGCCCCCCGCGTGGCTAGCGGTCTGTCTGCCGCTGCCCGCGCGATAGTCTGCACGATGCGTCCTCACAGCGCGCATCAGCATCATTAGCAGGAGCCGCCATGGCAGTCAGCGTATTCGACCTCTTCAAGATCGGCATCGGTCCGTCCAGTTCACACACCGTCGGGCCGATGCGCGCGGCACTGATGTTCGCGCAAGGACTGGAACGCGATGGCCTGCTCACCGCAACCGCGTCGCTGAAAGTCGAACTGTACGGCTCGCTCGGCGCAACCGGCAAAGGCCACGGCACCGACCGCGGCGTGATGCTCGGCCTGCTCGGCGAAGCGCCGGACAGCGTCGATCCGCAAACCATCGGCGCGCGCCTTGACGCGATCCGCACGACCCGCACGCTCGCGCTGCTCGGCACGCACGAGGTGCCTTTCGTGCCGAAAGAGCACATCTCGTTCTATCGTCAGGCGCTGCCCGAACATCCGAATGGTTTGAAGCTGCGCGCGTTCGATGCGCAAGGCGCGACGCTGCGCGAGGCAACGTATCTGTCAGTCGGCGGCGGCTTCGTCGTGACGGCTGGCGCGCCGAATACCAAAGTGCTCGCCGCGGTCGACGAACGCGCCCATCCGTTTACCACCGGCAACGAATTGCTCGAGATGTGCGCGTCGAGCGGCAAGTCGATTGCGCAGCTGATGTGGGAAAACGAACGCGCATGGCATAGCGACGAAGAAACGCGCACTGGCCTGCTGAAAATCTGGGACGTGATGCAATCGTGTGTCGCGCGCGGCTGCGGCATCGGCAATCCGGATGCGGACGGCACGCTGCCGGGGCCGTTTCAGGTAAAGCGCCGCGCGCCGCAGCTGTATCGCGCGCTGACCGGCAACCCGGAGCGCGCGCTGCAGGATCCGCTGTCGATGGTCGACTGGATCAACCTGTATGCGATCGCGGTGAATGAAGAGAACGCAGCCGGCGCGCGCGTCGTGACCGCGCCGACCAACGGGGCGGCCGGCATCATTCCGGCGGTGCTGCACTACTACACGCGCTTTATGCCGGCCGCGAACCAGCAGGGCGTGATCGATTTTCTGATGACGGCGGCTGCGATCGGCATCCTGTACAAGCTGAATGCGTCGATTTCCGGCGCCGAAGTGGGCTGCCAGGGCGAAGTGGGCGTCGCCTGCTCGATGGCGGCCGGCGCGCTCGCCGCCGTGATGGGCGGCACCCCGCTGCAAGTCGAGAATGCCGCCGAAATCGGCATGGAACACAACCTCGGGCTGACCTGCGATCCGGTCGGCGGCATGGTGCAGATTCCGTGTATCGAACGCAACGCGATGGCCTCGGTGAAGGCGGTCAACGCGGCGCGCATGGCGCTGCGTGGCGACGGCAGTCATTACGTGTCGCTCGATTCGGTGATCAAGACGATGCGCGAAACCGGCGCCGATATGAAGACCAAGTACAAGGAAACCTCGCGCGGCGGGTTGGCCGTCAACATTATCGAGTGTTGATGCGGGATGCAGGATTCGCGCTGTACCCTGCCGATCGAACCCGGTTGCTGCGTGGCAAGTTCGTGACAGCGGGCCGGCGCGCAGCGTAAGCTTGTGAGCGTTTTGTACGGATCGGGCAGCGGCGGCCCGGCGCGGTCGCAGGTGCCTTTCGATCCGGCCTGTTGCGCCCTTCAATTGCGGCTTGTTTGTACAGCCCGACCACAACATTCGAGGTGTCTTCGCAATGTCTCAGTCGAATTCTTCCGCAGCATCCACTACGACCGGCGCACAACTCGTTGTCGATGCGCTGCTGACGCACGGCGTCGAGCGCGTGTTCTGCGTGCCGGGCGAAAGCTTTCTTGCCGTCCTCGATTCGCTGCACGACCAGACCGAACGCATCCAGACCATCGTATGCCGCCACGAAGCGGC
>DATLOW010000470.1:0-2130 GCA_035536055.1 Paraburkholderia sp.
CGCCGCGAAACTCGACGTCGCGCAGATCAGCGACATCACCGCGGTAGACAGCGCCGACACCTTCGAGCGTCCGATCTACGCAGGCAACGCGATTGCCACCGTGCAGTCACAGGATCCGGTCAAGGTGATCACGGTGCGCGCCACCGGTTTCGACGCTGCGGCAGCCGAAGGCGGCAGCGCCACGATCGAGAAGATCGAAGCAGCCGCCGACGCCGGCCTGTCGCAGTTCGTCAGCCGTGAAGTGACGAAGCTGGACCGTCCGGAGCTGACCAGCGCGAACATCATCGTGTCGGGCGGCCGCGGGTTGGGCAGCGGCGAGAACTACACGAAGGTGCTCGAGCCGCTCGCCGACAGGCTCGGCGCCGCGATGGGCGCGTCGCGCGCCGCCGTCGACGCGGGCTACGTGCCGAACGACTACCAGGTCGGCCAGACCGGCAAGATCGTCGCGCCGCAGCTGTATGTGGCAGTGGGCATCTCCGGTGCGATCCAGCATCTGGCGGGCATGAAAGACTCGAAGGTGATCGTTGCGATCAACAAGGATCCGGAGGCGCCGATTTTCAGCGTCGCGGATTACTCGCTCGAAGGCGATCTGTTCTCCGCGGTGCCGGAACTGGTCAACGCAATCGGCTAAAAAAACAAACAGCGCCTCCAACCACGAGGCGCTGTTTGATCGACAATCACGAGAGGCAAACACGCCCCGCCCCGCCGCAAACCCGTCACGAAGACTGATTCGCCACCACTTCCAGCGCGTCACCACCCGCCTCACCGGTCGCCAGCGTTTCCGGTGCGATCGACTCGAGCGTCTGCCGGCTCGTTTCGATGCGCAGTGCGAGAATCGCCGCGCTCATCAGCAGCAACACCGCGCTGACCATCGACACGACACCCGTCACGCCGAAATGCGTGTACAGCACGATCGCCACATAAGGCGTCGACATCGAAGCCGCGCGTCCGCAGGTGCCGGCCACGCCGGTGCCGCGCAGCCGGTGCGTCGTCGGGAACAGCTCCGGAATGTAGCCGAACAGCCCGAGCGTGCACACCGTATAAATCGTCGTCACCAGCGCGAAGCCGACGATCGAAATCGCCGCCGGATCGCGCATATGCACATACACGTAGCCGAGCACGACGGTCAGCACCGAGAACAGCACGAGGCCGTTGCGCCGTCCCCAGCGGTCCGCGGTAAAGTAGCCGACCACCGCGCCCGCCGGCGCGCCGAACGACATCAGCAGCACGAAGCCAAGCGACTGCACGATCGTCAGCCCTTCCTTCACGAAGAAGGTCGGCAGCCATGCGACAAAGCCATACAGCGACATGTTGATCGCCATGCAGGTCAGCGCCGCGACCAGCGTGCGCCCCAGCATGCCGCGTTCGAACAGTGCGGAAAACGGCGTGCGCGGCGCTTCGTGATCGAACACGTGCGCGACCGGCGGCAGCTTGCCGACCTTTGCGGCCACTTCGCGTTCGATCGCGGCCACCGTCGCTTCCGCTTCCTCGAGACGACCCACCGTCTCGAGCCAGCGCGGAGACTCCGGCATCCGGTGCCGCAGCACCCAGACGATCAGCGCGCCGATGCCCGCGATACCGAACATATAACGCCAGCCCAGATGCGGAATGACCCAGTAGCCGATCGCGGTCGCGCCGAGCAGCCCCGAGTTCGTGATCAGCGCGAGCAGCGAAATCCAGCGGCCGCGCGTGCCCGGCGGCACGAATTCGCTGAGCGTACCGGCCGCCACCACCAGTTCCGCGCCGAGACCGATACCCATCACCAGCCGCAAAAAGATCAACCAGTAGATGTTCGGCGCAAACGCCGCGGCAATCGAAGCCAACCCGAAGATCGCAAGATTGGCCTGATACGAATAGCGCCGCCCGAAGCGGTCGCCGAGATAGCCGGACAAACCCGCGCCAACCATCATGCCGAGAAAGGTCGCCGATATGAAAAACGAGCCGATATGCAGATCCGTAAAGCCGCTTTTCACCATTGCGGCGAGCGCACCGTTGGCCAGATAGATATCGAATGCATCGAGGAAAGCACCGGCGCTGATCAGGCCGAGAATCTTCCAGTGAAACGTCGTAACAGGCAGGCGGTCGAGACGAGCGCCCGAATTGACGATGGCCAATTCAGTCTCCAATGTG
>DATLOW010000471.1:0-8424 GCA_035536055.1 Paraburkholderia sp.
TTGACTTGCTTCTGACAGGGTGTTGCGACATCGATGAAAGCGAGTGTATACCCCTACTATCGAATCTTTGTGCCCGATATCTCGAAATTACTATTCTGTCAATCGAAACAATCCCCGGGCCTTACCTGGCGCGGTTTTCCCGAAAAGTGGGCACTTTATTCCGACGGAAAATGATGGTCGCGCGCGGCTGCTGAAGATTATTTGGTCCTGGTCGCGACAGGGTTGAACGGCGGCAGCAGATCGACCAGCCGACGTCCTTCCGCATAGCCGGCGTCACGCGCCTCGTCTTCGCTGCGGAAAGTCGTGACCATTTGCTGGAAGCGGGTGCTTTGTCCTGCCAGGTGCGCATCCGCGCCGTGCCGGCAGTAGTACGCGCTGTAGTGCCAGAGCGTGTTCGGTGCCGGCGGCCCGTATGCGAGTACAGGCAGCACCCAGATCTCGAAACCGTTGTGCTCGATGCGGTCCCACATGGCTCGCTCCATTGGCGCTTGGCGGAATTCCAGTATGCGGCCAATGGAGTGAAACCGGGTGCGTCGCAGGGATGCCGCGCGTGGCGCGCTTGCTACGCGTGCCACGCGTGTGCCACGGCGCGGCAAAGCTTCTACGCCGTCTGGCCGTCTTCGTCGGGCACCTGCTCGCCGTACTGCCGGGAAACGTAAAAGCGCATCGCCGCGATCAACGGTGTCGCGCCGAGGCTGTCGAAGCGCGGTGCTTGCGTGGTGCCGCACGCACCCCACTGGTTCTGTTCCGTATAGCCGATGCAGATATGCTCGCGCTCGATGATCGGACCGCCATGCGTCCAGTCTGTCGACGGCGCATAGGCCGCTTCGAGCGCGCTTGCCGGATCGCCGTCGCATGCAGGTTCCTCGATCCAGCAAAAGCCGTCGTCGACGCGCGGCTTCGGCAACTGCGCAACGCGCGCAACCCAGTAGTCGAGCAGGGGGCCTTGCAGATCGGACACCTTCATGTGTTCTCCTTGGATCGCGGCGGAAATCCGGATAGTAGCGTCAGTCGACGGACTCGCACATCGAACGTCATTCGATACGGCGCGGAGCAGCAAGCTTGAGGGAAAAATGGGGTGGCTGATGGGACTCGAACCCACGACGACAGGAATCACAATCCTGGACTCTACCAACTGAGCTACAGCCACCACTGGAACATCTGCTTGGCTTGCCAGAACTGGCTTGCCGATCAAGAAGCGAGATTATACAAACAGCCTCGGCGTTTGCCTAGCCCTTATTCGAATATTTCGGCGGGCTCGCGCAAATGCTGTCGCGCTTCGTCGAAGATCGCAAGATCGCGCGCGGCGAGCTTGCGGCTGTCGGACAGCACGCGGCGCCAGCCGCGCGCGCCCGCGACGCCGCGGTAAAGGCCCAGCGCGTGGCGCACGATCGCGCCGAGGTAGCTGCCGCGCGCGAGTTCGGTTGCGCAGTATTCGATCAGCTTCGCTTCGATTTCTTCGCGCGTGGGCGCGGCGCTCGTCGCGCCATAGAAGCGCGCATCCACTTCGGCCAGCACGTAGGGGTTGTGATACGCCTCGCGGCCCAGCATCACACCATCGACGTGTTGCAGATGCAGTTCCACTTCATCGAGCGTCTTGATGCCGCCGTTGATGATGATTTCGAGCTGCGGAAAATCGCGTTTCAGCTGGTACGCGTAGTCGTATTTCAGCGGCGGAATCTCGCGATTCTCTTTCGGGCTCAGGCCTTTCAGAATCGCATTGCGCGCATGCACGATAAACACTTCGCAGCCCGCATCGGCGATCGTGCCGACGAAGTCGCGCACGAAGCCATAGTCTTCGACTGCATCGACGCCGATCCGATGCTTGACCGTGACCGGCACCGACACCGCATCGCGCATCGCCTTCACGCAATCGGCGACGAGCCGCGGCTCGTTCATCAGGCACGCGCCGAATGCGCCGCGCTGCACGCGCTCGGACGGGCAGCCGCAATTCAGGTTGATCTCGTCGTAGCCCCATTGCTCGCCGAGCTTCGCCGCGTGCGCCAGATCCTCGGCTTCGCTGCCGCCCAGTTGCAGCGCGACCGGCGCTTCCTCGGCGGTGAACGCGAGGTGCCGCGCGACATCGCCGTGAATCAGCGCGCCGGTCGTGACCATTTCCGTGTACAGCCACGTATGTCGCGAGATCGCGCGATGAAAGTAGCGACAGTGACGGTCGGTCCAGTCCATCATCGGTGCGACGCTGACGCGGCGGGGACTGGCAACTTGAGCGGATGACATGAAAGAAAGGCAACGCGGCGAGCGACGGAATCCGCAATTTTAACGCAGACGCGCGATCTCGCTGTTGAGGTCGGGCTGTCGTGGTCGTCTTGCTGCGCGTGCTGTGTACGGTGCGCATCGACGCGCCGTGCCGGGCGAAACTCGAGCGGAACCGCGGTAACGCCTGCAAACCCGTGCGAAATGCAGGTGAATCGCAGGTGGAGTCGCAGGCGAAACTCAGGTGAATCGCGGGCAAAAAAAACCCCGCTAAAAGTCGGGAGCGGGGTTGCGCATGAAAAAAGGTTCCTTGGAGATCAAGCGCAACATCTACAGTATCTGCTTAAAAGACAGATTTCAAGCCGCGAAAATGACAAACCATTACGAAAGTGTGCGGTACGTGCGTTGTCGTGACATGCGTATGAAATGACGTTAAACGCGATTCAAATGCACTTCGCACACGACCCGCCCGCTGCTCGCGCGTCTGCCCGTCCGCCGCGCTATTTCCTGCGCAGCGGATCGAGCAGCGGCTTGAGCCCGTTATGATCGATCTCCTGCATCAGCGCGAGCAGCCGGCCGAGCTCGCCATCCGGAAAGCCCTCGCGCGCAAACCAGTTTAAATAGTGGCCCGGCAGATCCGCGAGCAGCCGGTCCTTGTATTTGCCGTACGGCATCACCCACGTGACGAGCCGTTCGAGATCTTCATTGTTCATCTGTAGTGACTCACGCTGACAAGTTTCGCGGCACTAGCCGCGCGATGCCTGATGGCCGCTGACATGCGCACCGGCGCGTGCATCGAGCGTGAACACATCGATGATCGATGCGAGCCCGACCGCCGCCACCAGCAGAAACGCCACGCTGAAATCCGCGCCCGTGACCGCTCGCGCGCCGTGTCCGTGCAGCCACGCGGCGAGCCGCAGCGCGATCGCACCGAGCGCGACGCCCATGCCGATCGTCAGTTGCTGGACCGTGCTGGCGAGCGTCGAGGCACCGCTCATCTGCGGTTTCGGCACATCGGCGAAGCTCAGCGTGTTGATCGCGCCGAACTGTAGCGAGCGCACGAGGCCGCTCGCAAACAGCACGACGACGATCAGCCAATACGGTGTGTCGGGCGTGAGCACGCTCATCGCCGCAAGCGACAGCGCGGCCAGCGCGCCGTTCACCAGCAGCACGCTGCGAAAGCCGAAGCGCCGCATGGTCTGGGTCGATATCGCCTTCATCGCCAGATTGCCGGCGAAGACCGCGAGGGTCAGCAAGCCCGAGTGAAATGCGTTCATGCCGAAGCCGACCTGGAACATCAGCGGCAGCAGGAACGGCACCGCGCTGATCGAGATGCGAAACAGCGAACCGCCCGCCATCGACACCGCGAAGGTCTTGACGCGCAACGCCGACAGATCGACCACCGGGTGCGTGCTGCGGCGCAGATGCCACAGCGCGGCGGCGCCCGACGCGAGGCCGAGCGCGAGAAAGCCGAGCGCCTGCTGCCACTGCGCGTCGGCGCGGCCGAGCAGTTCCATCGCGTACATGATCACGGTGCCTGCGAGTCCGCACAGCACGAAGCCGAGCGTATCGAACGGACGCCGCGGCGCGTCGTCCGGATTGCGCACGAAGCGCCACGCGAGCGCGACGCCGGCGAGTCCGAGCGGCAGATTCAGATAGAAAATCCAGCGCCACGACGAGTATGTGGTGATGAAGCCGCCGAGCGGCGGTCCGATCACCGGCGCGACGAGCCCGGGCCACGTGATGATCGCGATGGCGCGCATCAGTTGATCTTTGGGCGTGGCGCGTAGCACCGCGAGCCGGCCGACCGGCACCATCATCGCGCCGCCGATGCCTTGTACGATGCGCGCCGCGGTGAAGCCGACGAGGCCGTTGGTCATGCCGCACGCCATCGATGCCGCGGTGAACAGCGCGAGCGCCGCGGTAAACACCGTGCGCACGCCGAAGCGGTCGGCAGCCCAGCCGCTGATCGGGATGAACACGCCGAGCGTCAGCAGATACGACGTGATGCCGATGCTCAGATCGACCGGATGCACGTTGAACGAATGCGCCATCTGCGGCAACGCGGTGGCGATGATCGTGCCGTCGAGATTCTCCATAAAGTAGGCCGCGGCGACGAGCATCACGATCAGCGACGAACTGCCTGATCGCGCCACCGCGCCGGCGGCGGCGCGGTCGGAGGCGCGGTCAGCAGTGCGGGTATCGTCGGGCGGCGAATCTGACATCGGCATGACGTTCCGTTTGAATTGAAAAACGCACAGCAAAGCCCGCCGTCAGACACGGCCGGTGCGGGCATCGGAGCGACATTCTAACGACACGGCGCGGCTTGCGCGCCGATTTGCCTCATGTTGGGGCGCGCAGCCGCGCCGGCGGCACCGCGCGCGGCAGCCACGCCCAGGCGGCGCCAGCGCGTAACCGGCACAGGCGCAGCGTGCGATAATTGCAGGATTGCGCAGAATCCGCACCCGGACTGCGCAAGCTCTCATTCACTACGTATCGTCCAATTGAAGAATCTGCTTGCGCCGCTCAACGAGCTGGCCCGCTTCGATGAAGTGATCGACGTGCGCACGCCGCTCGAGTACGCCGAGGATCACATCCCCGGCGCAATCAACGCGCCGGTGCTGACCAACGAGGAGCGGGTGATCGTCGGCACGATGTACAAGCAGGTGTCGCCGTTCGAGGCCACCCGCGTCGGCGCCGCGATGGCCGCACGCAATATCGCGCTGCATCTGGATACGACCTTCGCCGACCGGCCGCGCAACTGGCGTCCGCTCGTCTATTGCTGGCGCGGCGGCAAACGCTCGGGTTCGGTGACGACACTGTTCAACATGATCGGCTGGCAGGCGCGGCAGCTCGACGGCGGCTACAAGACTTACCGGCGCTCGGTGCTCGACACGCTGGCGGCCGTGCCGGGCACCTTCGAGTACATCGCGCTGGTCGGCCATACCGGCACTGGCAAGACGCGCCTGCTGCATGCGCTTGCCGAAGCGGGCGCGCAGGTGCTCGACCTCGAAGGCCTCGCGCGGCATCGCGGCTCGTTGCTCGGTGCATGGCCGGGCCAGCCGCAACCGTCGCAAAAGGCCTTCGATACCGCGCTGGTCGGCGCGCTCGCGCGACTGGATCCGGCACGGCCGGTGTTCATCGAATCGGAAAGCCGGCGCATCGGCGCGATCACGCTGCCCGATACGTTGCTCGAGCGCTTCCATGGCGGCCGGTGCGTCGAGGTGCATGCGTCGCTCGACGAGCGCGTCGCGCTGCTGCTGGAAGACTACGGGCATCTGCTCGACGAGCCGCTCGCGTTCAAGCAGCAGTTGAGCCGTCTGGTGGGGCTGCACAGCCATGCGCAGGTGATGCGCTGGCAGCAGCTGATCGACGACGGCGCGCGCGGCGAACTGCTGCACGAACTGCTCGAGCGCCACTACGATCCCGCTTATCAGCGCAGCAGCCGCAAGCATTTCCCGCATCTCGGCGAAGCAGGGCAGTTCATCTTTCGGCCGACCGCCGGCGATACGGTCGATCAGGCGCGCGTGCTGCTGACGCAACTCGCGGCGGACGGTAAAGAGGACGCCGCGCCGCGGGCCAGGGCGGCGGTGTAGCGCGTGGTGTCGCGGCGCATTGCTTCATGCACGCCAGGTCGCGCATCGCGGCGCTGCGCACCGCCCGTCGCTGCCGGCGCGCGAAGCAGCCGTTGGCCGAACGCGCGAATCCGTCGATACCCGCAACACACAACGTACACAACACCTACCTACAACGACAACCGCGACAATCAACATGAACACCACGCGTGACACGAATCCCGCCGCGGGATGGCTGATCTTCCTGCTGCTTGCCGTTGCAGGACTCTTCTACGTGAAGTGGTTTCCGTACTACAACCGCGCCTTCACGGCCGCGTCGACGCACTCGATCGGGTCGTCGATCCTGATGGGCAGTGCCGCGAGCGCGCCGCAGCCGTCGTTTAACGCCGCGCTCAGCTACGCGTATGCGTATGGCAAGGCGATCTGGCAGGCGATGGTGCTCGGCCTGCTGCTCGGCTCGGCGGTGCAGGCCTTGCTGCCCGCGCACTGGGTCGCCCGGGTGCTGGGCAAGACGGGTTTCGGCAGCGTCGCGGCTGGCGGCCTGCTGGCGATTCCCGGCATGATGTGCACCTGCTGCGCGGCGCCGGTGGTGGTGGGCCTGAGAGCCCGCCAGGCCTCGCCGGGCGGGGCGATCGCGTTCTGGCTCGGCAATTCGGTGCTCAATCCGGCCACGCTGGTGTTTATGGGTTTCGTGCTCGGCTGGCAGTGGGCGGGCTTGCGGCTCGTGCTCGGCGTGCTGCTGGTGTTCGGTCTCGGCTATCTGGTGAATCGTCTGGTCGCGCCGCATGAAGCGCAGGCCGCCGACGCGCGGCTCGCGCAACTCGCGGTCGAGCAGCAGCAGGGCCATCCGTTCGCGCGCTGGCTGTCGATTCTCGCGCGCATGGTGGTGCGCCTCGTGCCCGAATATCTGGTGCTGATCCTGCTGCTCGGCGCGGCGCGCGCATGGCTGTTTCCGCATATCGGCCCGGACATCGGCAACGAGCTCGGCTGGATCGTCGCCTTCGCGGTGGCCGGCATGCTGTTCGTGATTCCGACCGCAGGCGAAGTGCCGATCATCCAGGCGATGCTGGCGCTCGGCATGGGCGCCGGTCCGGCCGGCGCGCTGCTGTTGACGCTGCCGCCGGTCAGCGTGCCGTCGCTGGCGATGCTGGCGCGCTCGTTCAAGCCGCGCGTGCTGACGCTGGTGGCCGTCGCGGTAGTCGGCTTCGGCCTCGTGGCCGGGCTGCTGGCCGTCGCGCTGCGCTTCTGAACGATGCCCGTGCCGGTCAGGCACGGCCGATGCGCGCTGCACTGCGGCACGCGCGCAAACTCCGGCTGGCGAATCTCGTCCTAAACTGGGTGAACCGGCGCTCACCGGCCGTCGCGCACATGCAATTGCGAGCGTGCCGGGCGCAAATGGTACGATGCAACCCCGATACGGGCGCGGCGGCTCGCCGCGGCAGGCAGGCGAGCCACCGAGGGCGGGCCCGTAGCCGATAAGAACGAACGAAATCAGGACATCGCATGGCGCAACAAAAGACGAACCCAAAGCTCGAGCAGGCACTGACGCGCGGGGACCTCGCGATCCGCCAGGCCAACTCGGCACGCGCAACCGCGCTGTTGCGCGCGTTGGGCAAAATGATCGTCGAAGCATCCGCGACAATCGGCGTGGACGCTTTTACGTCGATCCCGGACGGCGACCGCATCTACGACCCGTCCGACGGCCTGTGGCCGCAGGCACTGCTGATCTCGCTGGACGGCCCGGTCGAAGAGGCCGATCCCGACGAAGTGCGCACGGTGCGCCTGCTGGCCGATCAGCCGGGCACGGTGTTTCGCGTCGAGTGGCACCGCGCCGACGGCAAGCTGGGGCGCCAGGAAGGCGGCCCGTTCGCGACGGTCGAGTTCGTCACCGACGTCGAGATTCCGTGGTCGGACGACGAGGACTGATCCGCGCCGGTGTGCCGCGCCGCGCCGTGGTGTTTGACTGCACAGTCACCCCGCGGCGACCGCGCAGCGCACGTGCTCAGCGCATCATCCGGCGCCGCAACAGCACCGCCGAAATCACGAACGGCACGATCGTGTAAAACACCAGCACCGCGACATGCAGCGCCGCATCCTCGATGGGGCGGCCGAGCATCGCCGGGCGGATCAGATCGACCGCATGGGTGAGCGGCAGCAACTGCGTGGCGAACTGTGCCGCGGGCGGCAGCTGCGAGACCGGAAAGAACACGCCCGATAGCAGCAACATCGGCGTGAGCGCGAGGGTCTGATAGAACATGAAGAAGTCGTAAGACGGCGCGAGCGCGGTGACGATCATCGCAAGGCTCGCGAACGCGAGCCCCGCCAGCGCGATCACCGGCAGCGTGACGAGGGTCGACGGAAACTGCGCGTAGCCGAGCAGCCCTGCCACCAGCAGGATCGCGACACCCGACAGCACCGACTTGCTGGCCGCCCAGACGATCTCGCCGAGCACCACGTCGCCGAGCGTAAGCGGCGTATGCATGATTGCCTCCCACGTGCGCTGTACGTGCATCCGCGAAAATCCCGAATACATCGATTCGAAACTCGCCGACATCATCACGCTCGAGGCGACCGTGCCGGCCGCGAGAAAGGCGATATACGACACGCCGTCGACGCGTCCGACCATCAGCCCGAG
>DATLOW010000472.1:0-5092 GCA_035536055.1 Paraburkholderia sp.
AGCGCCAGATACCAGTCGCCGAACATGTCGTGCAGCCGCGACAGATAGTCGAGCGCGGCGCTGGTCGACGCGAGCACGTCGCGGCGCTCGTCCTGCCACATGTTCTGCTTCAGGTTGTAGGTGCGGCCGGTG
This sequence comes from Paraburkholderia sp., assembly GCA_035536055.1. GTDB lineage: Bacteria > Pseudomonadota > Gammaproteobacteria > Burkholderiales > Burkholderiaceae > Paraburkholderia. The sequence goes on from DATLOW010000472.1 coordinate 133, forward strand.
CCCGGCACGAACTGCCACATGCCGGCGGCCTTCGCCACCGACAACGCCTGCGGGTTATACGCGGATTCGATGAAGGGCAGCAGCGCGAGCTCGGTCGGCATGTGCCGCGCTTCGAGTTCCTCGACGATGTGGTACAGGTACTTTTGCGAGCGCTCGGTCATGCGCTGCACGTAATCGGGACGCTGCGCGTACCAGTTGACCTGCATGTCCACCAGATCGCTTTGCAGGTCCGGCATCTGGAAGCCGCGGCGAATGCGGCCCCACAGGTCGCTGTCTGCGCTCGTCAACTGGTCGACGGAGCTCTGGTCGACGTTGATCGTTTCTTTAGCGGTGGCGGTTTTGCGGAGGGCGTCGGCGACAGCTTGCTGGCTGGCTGGATCGGAAGCGGAAGGGCTGACCGTCGTTGGCCCCTGGCTCGCGCACGCGGCGAGCGTCAGGACCAGCAACGCGCTAAGGATGAATCTCATGAACGTCTCGGTTTCCCAAAAAACCAAAAAACAAACGACAACATGCGGGCGGACGAACTACAACGTGCGAACGCAAGCGGGAAAACTGCTTCAGAAAACGGGCTGCGGAACAGTGCTACGGAAGGAATGCGGCTGGATTTTGCAGCCGATAGTACGAAAGTGCCACGTATCCGTCAATCGGAAATATATGGAAAAGCCCGCCAAATCTAAGACTTGGCGTGTTTTTCGACGATTCGGATGAAGATTACCGCACGCGCGGTCAGGTCAGCGGAACCTGTTCTTCCATTCACGCATCAGCGTGAATGCGGCCAGCCGGTCCGGCACCGTTTCGTGCAGTTGCTCGGCGAGCGTGCGATGGATCGACGGTTCGTCCGAGCGCAGAAACGGATTGACCGCACGCTCGTGAGCGATCGTGGTGGGCAAGGTCGGCACGTTGCGCGCGCGGCGTGCCGTCGCTTCGTCGCGCCATGCGTGCAGCTGCGCATTGTCCGGCTCGCAGGCTAGCGCAAAGCGGATGTTGGACAGCGTGTATTCATGCGCGCAGTGCACTTCGGTCGTGCCGGGCAGCGCCGACAGCGCATCCAGCGACGCAAGCATCTGCACATGCGTGCCTTCGAACACGCGCCCGCAGCCACACGCGAACAGCGTGTCGCCGCAGAATACGTGCGGCGTGCCGTGCGTATCCGCCTGCTGGAAATAAGCGATATGGCCTTTCGTATGGCCCGGCACGTCGAGTACGGTCAGTTCGAGCGCCGGCTCAGCGATCCGCACGTGGTCGCCCTGCTTGACACGCTGCGTCAGATGGGCAATTGCTTCGCCCGCGGGACCGTACACAGGCAAGTTTGCGGGCACGCCCTGGCCATTTAGCAGATCGGCCACTCCGCCGACGTGGTCGCTATGATGGTGGGTGAGTAAAATAGCGCTCAACCGCCATCCCCGTTTCGCGAGATAAGCCTGCACCGGGGCAGCTTGGCCCGGGTCGACCGCCACTGCGTTGCGGCCGTCCGAAACGAGCCAGATGTAGTTGTCTTCGAAGGCCGGGACCGGTACGTATTCAAGCGCATTCATAGGCGAAGCAATCTCCAACATGTCTGACCGATCGATTATAGACTGGCCCGCCTGGACGGACTCCCCGTCCGGCCGCTACGTGCTGCAGTGGGAGCAGGCGCAGCTCGACCGGGTCGTGTCGGACGTGTTCGGCTTTCACGCGCTGCAGCTCGGGCTGCCGCAGCTCGACGCGCTGCGCGAAAACCGTATGCCGTGCCGCGGCCTCGTGCTCGACGCCCAGAGCGGCAACAGCGCACCGTACACCTTTCCGGCCGGCCAGGCGGGCGGCCTGCCCGGCCGCCACGCGCCGCCGGGCCGCAGTGCGGTGTGGTGCGACCTGCTCGATCTGCCGTTCGAGGCGCAAAGCGTCGATCTGATCGTGATGCCGCACACGCTCGAATTCACCAGCGACCCGCACCGGCTGCTGCGCGAGGCCGAACGCGTGCTGATGCCCGAAGGGCGCCTCGTTATTTCAGGGTTCAATTCGCTGTCGCTGTGGGGCGTGCGGCAGTCGGTCGGCAAAATGACCGGACGCCCGTTCGTGCCCGCCGCACACGACCTGATCGCGTTCACGCGCCTGAAGGACTGGATCAAGCTGCTCGGCTTCGACCTTGATCGCGGACGCTTCGGCTGCTATCGTCCGCCCCTCGTCAGCGAAGTCTGGCTGTCGCGCTACGAATTCATGGAAGCCGCCGGCGACCGCTGGTGGCCGATCTTCGGCGCGTCGTACATGGTGACCGCGATCAAGCGTGTGCGCGGCATGCGCCTCGTCGGACCGATGAAAGTGAAGAAACCCGTGCTCGCGCCCGGCCTCGCGCCCGCCGCCACGCCCAATACACGCAATAACGGAAAATGACCGACGACCTGATCGAAATCTTCACGGACGGAGCCTGCAAGGGCAATCCGGGTCCCGGCGGCTGGGGCGCGCTGATGCGCTTCGGCGCGCACGAAAAAGAACTGTTCGGCGGCGAAGCGAACACCACCAACAACCGCATGGAGCTGATGGGCGTGATCGCCGCGCTCGAGGCGCTGAAGCGCCCGTGCAAGGCGATCATCTACACCGACTCGCAATACGTGCAGAAAGGCATCAGCGAGTGGATTCACGGCTGGAAAAAAAAGAACTGGATGACGGCCGCCAAAGCGCCGGTGAAGAACGCCGACCTGTGGAAGCGGCTCGATGCGCTGGTGCAGCAGCACGACATCGAATGGCGCTGGGTGAAGGGCCACGCGGGCCATCCAGAAAACGAGCGCGCCGATGCGCTGGCCAATCGCGGCGTCGCGGCGCTCGCCGATCTGTGATGCGCGCGGCACGCAGCGTCGCCGCGTGCCGCCTTCGTTCCGTACGTTTTATCTAGAGCAGGCTATTCCGACATGCGTCAAATCATCCTCGATACGGAAACCACTGGCCTCAATGCACGCAGTGGCGACCGCATCATCGAAATCGGCTGCGTCGAGCTGGTGAACCGCCGGCTGACCGGCAACAACCTGCATTTTTACGTGAACCCCGAGCGCGACAGCGATCCGGGCGCGCTGGCCGTGCACGGCCTCACGACCGAGTTTCTCAGCGACAAGCCGAAGTTCGCGGAGATCGCCGCAACGCTGATCGATTTTCTGAAGGGCGCCGAACTGATCATTCACAATGCGCCGTTCGACATCGGCTTTCTCGATGCGGAGTTTGCGCTGCTCGGGCTGCCGGGGTTTTGCGACCATTGCGAAACCGCGGTGCTCGATACGCTGGTGCAGGCGAAGACGATGTTCCCCGGCAAGCGCAATTCGCTCGACGCGCTGTGCGACCGCTTCGGCATCAGCAATGCGCACCGCACGCTGCACGGCGCGCTGCTCGACTCGGAACTGCTCGCCGAGGTGTATCTGGCGATGACGCGCGGCCAGGAAAGCCTTGTGATCGACATGCTCGGCGAGGCGTCGACGCCGGGCGCGACGCGCGCCGCGGGCATCGTGCTCGAAGGTCTGGACTTGCCGGTGCTCGCGGCCAGCGACGACGAACTGGTGGCACACCAGGCGCTGCTCGACGATCTCGACAAGGCAATCAAAGGCACTAGCGTATGGCGTCTGGAACCTGCGCCGCCGGCAGAAGCCGCGAATGCCGCGGCGGACGCGCAGACTGCTTAAAAAGTTCTTTACGAGGTCTCGAAGCTCTGACATAATGCACAGCTCTTCGGGTGGTTAGCTCAGCGGTAGAGCACTGCCTTCACACGGCAGGGGTCACTGGTTCGATCCCAGTACTACCCACCAGAATTCATGGGTATGTGAAGCCCGGAGAACAAAAGGCCCTCAGGCAATTAGCCGAGGGCCTTTTTCTTTTGTGCTGCGCTTTTTGTGCCGCGCCATTTGCTTTTGTGCAGCGTGTGCGTCGCCGCTTGTTCGTCTTCCTATGCGACGCGCCACCCACTCACCCCCGCGGCGTCCTCAATTCAAAAAGCTCAGCCGCGGTCCGCTCCGCACGCGGCAACTCGCCGAGCGCGGAGCGCTCGATCAGCTTCTCTTCGGCTTCGCGCTGGTCGACAAACTCTTCGACTTCGCGCGCCACCACTTCGCGGCCCTCGAGACCTTCCACGCCTTCGATACGCTCACGACGTTCGCGCATCTCGAGCAACCGCGCGAGCGCATTGGTATCTCTCGACTCGTGCGTCGCACCGAACCAGTACGCGGTCACAAGACGCGCCTCGCTCATGAAATACATCAGCACGCAGCCCGCCGTCGCCGCAATCGACGGGTCGTGCAACGCGTGATCCGCAAAACCGAGCAGCACGACGAACACGACGATGATCGTTGCGATCACAACGGCCGCCGTCAACAGCGGACGCATAAAGAAGTACTTGCTACGCAAGCGGTCGTTGTTGCGCAGATGCGCGGCATACCGCATAAAGCCGAGGTTCTTCCAGAAGCCGGGCTGTGCCCCGCCGAGTGCCGCATTCGCATTCAATGCCGGCGCGACCGCTCCGCCGCCGCCCATCCGCAATACATAGACAACGAGGTCGGGTCGACTTTGCGCTTCGGCGGCGCGCAGGCTTTCGAGCAGGGAGGAATCGGCCGCGATCGCCGCGGCTGCCGCCGCCGGGTCGTCGATTGCCGTTCCGGTAATCGACGCGACAATCGCGTGCACAGGTCGCGCATTCGCTTCGGGAGAACGCAGTGCGGAGCCGATCAGGGGCGCATGCCGTGCAACGGTATCCGCGAGGTCGGACCATCTCATGTGAAAGCCTCCTTGATGAGATAGAACGAACGCCGTTGCACCAGCAGGTTGCATGAGTACGCAAACTGCGACACGCAGACCGCAGGTCAGGCACAGCATCGGCAGGTCGCTCAAGCGTTCGTCGTGGTCCACCGCCGCATCGGCCGGAACGTCGGACCGCGCGTACCGTCATGCGTCGCTCGCCGGATGCGGATGACGAGGAGACTGCGGCGGTGTCGATAACTTACAGAAC
>DATLOW010000473.1:0-4719 GCA_035536055.1 Paraburkholderia sp.
ATTGCGCGGCTTTCACGAGCGCTATCCGGACATCACGCTGGAATTGCTGCTCAACGAGCGGCCCGCCGATTTCACGGCCGACCGCATCGACGTGTCGTTTCGCGACGGCCGCATCGAAGACTGCGAGATCGTCGCGCGCCAGCTGATCCCGATGCAGATGATGGTGTGCGCAGCGCCCGCGTACGTGCATGCGCATGGCTTGCCGCGCCAGGTCGAAGACCTCTGCCGGCATGGCTGCATCAATTTCCGCAGCGAAGCGGGCCGTGTGCGCGACTGGGAGTTCAAGGTGAACGGTCTCGCGCAGAGCTACCGGCCGCGCGCGCAGCATACCTTCAACGACACCGAACTGATCCTGCAGGCCGTGCTCGACGGACAAGGTCTGGCGCAGCTGCCCGCTTACCAGGTCTTCGACCAGCTGCGCGATGGGCGGCTCGTCAGTTGTCTGGCGCAGTACGCGCCCGACGACGGCGGCCACTACATCTGCTATCTGAGCCGCAAGCATCTGCCGGCGCGGATTCGCGTATTTATCGATTACATGACCGAGCAGACGCGCGCGCTCGATCTGCCCTATCCATTGACGATCAGTCCGGCGCCCGCCGCGAGACCAGCGCAAACCACGCAGGCTGTGCCGGCCGCGCAGGCTAGCCAGCCCGTGCAGGCTACTCAGGCAGCCCAGCCTACGTAGGCCTAAGCGCGCACTCACGCCATTGGTGTTCGCTGCGCAACACCGTGCGTCCTCGCGCGGCTCTACTGCAGCACGGCGCGTACGCCTACGATGGGTGCGGTAAGGAGCCGGATGCAGCAAGCGATCCGGCATACGCAATGCGGCACGCGAGCCGCACACCCGCTCACGGAGAAACATGATGCTTCGACGCGTGGTTTGCGCAAGCTCAGACGAGCGCGCGTCAGGTGATGCATTGGATCGTCCGCCAACGACCCGCACGCCATGACGAGGATGCGTGCGCCGTGGTTCACGCTGCCCGGCCACGATGACGGGTGCGATCCGTACACGCTGTACACGACCACCGTCACCGTGACCGGCGGCGAAGCCTGCGACGGGCGCGAGTCGGGCATCGTGCGCTCGGACGACGGCGAACTGCTGCTCGAACTGCGGCGGCCGCTGGCGCTCGGCGGAGCCGGTGGCGGCACCAACCCCGAACAGCTGTTTGCGGCCGGCTACGCGGCGTGTTTTCACGGTGCGCTGAGCATGCTGGCTGCGCGCGCGGGTCTGCGCATCGTCGACGCGAGCGTGGCGGTGACGGTGCGCTTTAACCGCGATCCCGCGGACGGGCTCTATGTGCTGATGGCCGACACGCGCATCAGCCTGCCCGGCGTCGAGCGCACGCTGGCCGAGCAACTGGTGCGCGACACCGAACGCTATTGCCCTTACGCCAAGATGGCGCGCCGCGGCATCGCCAATCTCGTTGCGCTCGCAACGTCCGGCGAGGCGGGGGCGGCGCGATGAAATGCACGGTGTTTTTCGCAGATGGAGGCTTTGAAATGAACAGGACCGACCGCTGGTCGCAGATCGTCGGCGGGCTGCGCGCAGTGGCTGCGAACCGCTTCAGCGTGCGCCGCAGGTCCCTTGCGTACGATGAGCGCGAGCGCGACGCAGCGATGCAGCGCACGGCGCCCTATGAGCCGTTTATCAGCAGTGTCGAGCGGCGCAGTTCGTCGACCATCGTGGTGTCGTGGAGCGATGCGACGCGCGGCCGCTATCTGGACCAGGTGTGGCGCGCCGGCTATGCGCGCGCGGCGGGGTTTTGCGGCTTGACGGGCATTCCGGTGCGGCGCGGCGATGTGGTGTTCCGTCCGCTGCTGCGCGGCGGCGTGGCGCCGGTCAATGCATTCGACATGATTCTGGCGGATCGCGTGCCGGGCGCGGCCGTGGAGCGTTGAACCGCCGGCCGGCATGCCGGCCGATGGTTGCGGTTGCAAACAAAGCGGTTCTTTGGTGGGATGAGGGCTGACACACCGTTACAGCCCGAGTCGCAATACCACAAGGAGCCAACAAGTGCCGGCAAGAACCGCTGTCGCAGTCGTCATGGTGGCCTGTGCGACGCTTGGGGCGTTGCCCGCCCAATCGGCATACGCCGATACCGTTGCTGACGAAACCATCACCGTTGCAGGCCTCACGCATCCGGTCGATATCCTGATCGACAAATGGGGCGTGCCGCACATCTTCGCGGACAACGAGCGCGACGCGTTTTTCGTGCAGGGCTTCAATGCCGCGCGCGACCGCATGTTCCAGATCGACCTGTGGCGCCGCCGCGGCCTCGGTGAACTCGCGGAGGTGTTCGGCCCCGCGTATGTCGAACAGGACAAGGCGACGCGCCTGTTCGTCTATCGTGGCGACATGACCGCCGAATGGAAACGCTACGGCCCCGACGCATTGCCGGTGGCGACCCGTTTCGCGGCGGGCGTGAATGCGTATATCGACTGGCTGGCCGCGCACCCGGAGCGTTTGCCCTATGAGTTTCGCAAGGTCGGCTACTGGCCGGCGAGATGGAGCGCCGACGACATCGTGCGGATTCGCAGCCATGGCCTCACGCGCAATCTGACCAACGAAGTGGCGCGGGCGAAAGTGGTATGCAAGGGTTCGGTGGCGGACGATACGGTCCGCTTCGGCCTGCAGCCGCCGTGGCAAACGCAGGTGCCCGACGGGCTCGATCCGTGCCTGCCCGACGACGTGCTGAAGGTGTTCACGCTCGCCACGCAAAACGTGCATGTGACGCGCGAGTCGCTGCACAGCGCCGACGCCGCGACCACGCTGATCGCCGCGGCCGACAATCCCGAGGAAGTGACCGAAGGCAGCAACAACTGGGTGGTCGCACCGGACAAGTCGGCCACCGGCCGCGCGATCATGGCTAACGATCCGCACCGTGCCTATGCGGCGCCGAGCCTGCGCTACATCCAGCAGATCAGCACGCCGACGCTCGACATCATCGGCGGCGGCGAGCCGTCGGCGCCCGGCATTTCGATCGGACACAACGGCACGATTGCGTACGGGCTGACGATCTTCAATATCGATCAGGAAGATCTGTATGTGTATCGGCTCAATCCGGCCAATCCGCGGCAATACCGCTACAAGGGCCGCTGGGAGCCGATGCGCATCGTGCATGAAAAGATCGCGGTGCGCGGCCGCGCGCCGGTCGATGCCGAACTGGCCTTTACGCGGCACGGCCCGGTGATCTACACCGAAAGCGCAAAGAACCGCGCGTTCGCAGTGCGCACCGCATGGCTGCAGCCTGGCATGTCGCCGTACTTCGATTCGATCCGCTATATGCGCGCGAAAAATTTTGCGGAGTTCAAACACGATCTGTCGACATGGGGCGCGCCGACCGTCAATCAGGTGTACGCGGATACGCATGGCGATATCGGCTGGGTGCCAAGCGGACTCGCGCCACGGCGGCCGAACTGGGACGGGCTGATGCCGGTGCCCGGCGACGGGCGCTATGAATGGGCAGGCTTCTGGCCACGCGACGAGATGCCGTCCGCGTACGATCCGCGCGACGGTTACTTCACCACGTCCAACGAAATGAACCTGCCGGCCGGCTATCCGTACAAGGAACGCAAGCTCGGCTTCGAATGGACCAATGGGTCGCGTCATCAACGCATCGATGAAGTGCTGAGAGCGCTGCCGAAGGTGTCGATCGAAGACAGCGAACGCTTGCAGAACGACGTCGTGTCGATTCCGGCGCGCCGGCTGGTGGCGTTGCTTGCGCCGTTATCCAGCGACGATCCCGACACGCGCGCGGCGCTCGCGCTGCTGAAAGGCTGGGATGCGCAGATGCGCGCGGATTCCGCGCAGGCTGCGCTGGAAGAGGTGTGGCACAGCCGGTACCTGGGCAAAGCGTTCAAGACCGCGGTGTTGCCCAAAGCGGCCGCCGATGCGTTCGGTGCGCCGGATACCGCGGTGTTGCTGGACTCGCTCGAACATCCGCAGGCGCGCTTCGGCGACAACGCAACGGCGAAACGCGACGCCGTGATGCTGTCGAGCCTGCGCGATGCATACCGCGAGATGGTGCAACTGCAAGGCGGTGATGCCCGTGCGTGGCAATGGGGCAAGCTGCAGACGAACCTGAACGCGCATCCGTTTGCGGATCTGGTCGACGCCGACATGCGCGCGAAGCTCGACGTCGGTCCGCTCGGCAAGGGCGGCAGCGCGTATACGCCGAACCAGTCGACCTATCGCGCGAGCGACTTCCGCGAGACCAATGGGCCGTCGTTCCGCGTGATCGTCGACGTGGGCAACTGGGACAATTCGCGCGCGGTGAATCTGCCCGGCGAATCGGGCGATCCGGATAACCCGCATTATCGCGACCTTGCGCAGATGTGGCTGAATGGAGAGTACTTTCCGTTGCTGTATACGCGCGCGGCGGTTGAGCGTGCGACGGAACAGCGCATCCGGTTGGTGCCGGGGGCGCAGACGGAGTAGGGGGTACGGGGCGCATGGCGAGCGGTCGCACTCACGCCCCGCAGAATCTGCGAGCGCAGACGCGCCATCGCTATAATCGCGCTCAAACCTCGCCATGGAAGCCCGATTGTGAAAAGAACTACCGCCTTCGCGCTCGTTGCATCTGCATTTGCACTTGCACTCGCAGGCTGCTCGTCGGCCGAAAAAGAGCAGCTCGCCGCGCAGCGCTTCGCTCACGACGAAGCCAGTCTCGCCGTCGCGCAGCGCAGTGCCGCAGTGGATTGCAGCGCGGCCAACTGCGA
>DATLOW010000474.1:0-3727 GCA_035536055.1 Paraburkholderia sp.
AGGTTGCGCACCATGTGATGCAGGAACGCGTTGCCTCGAAAGCGCAGATGGATGAAGTCACCTTGCGTGCGCACGTCGATCTGGTACAGATGCTTGACCGGCGTTTTCGCCTGACATTCGGACGAGCGGAACGCCGAAAAATCGTGCTCGCCGATCAGGCACGCCGCCGCGGCGCGCATCGCGTCGACCTCGAGCGGCGTATGCACCCAGCCGGCCCGGCCGGTAAGCATCGGCGAACGCACCGGGTGCACGTACAGCGCGTAGTAATAGGTCCGCTCGAATGCCGAGAAGCGCGCGTGAAACGTGTCGGGCATCGCCTTCGCCCATTGCACGGCGACCGTCGACGGCAGAAACGCGTTGGTGCCGCGCACCCATGAAAACTCGGCGCGATCGAGCTCCGTATCGAAATGGACCACCTGACCGAGACCGTGCACGCCGGTGTCCGTGCGGCCTGCCACCACCGTTTGCAGCGGCGTCTGCGCGAATTCGCGCAGCGCGCGCTCCAGTTCGTCCTGCACCGTCTTGCCGTGCGGCTGCGACTGCCAGCCGCAAAACGCCGATCCGTCGTATTGAAGACCGAGGGCGATGCGCATCACGAAAGCGGCGCGAGCGTCGACAGCAGCGCGCGGGCGTCGTTGCGCGTGGCAGCGTCGTTCGACTCGATCACTTCGTTGATCAGCGTGCGCGCGCCGGCCACGTCGCCGAGCCCGATGTATTCACTGGCCAGATCGAGCTTGTTGCGTGCGATGCGCGCGAGTTCTTCCGGCGTAAAGGTCGGCAAAGGCTCGACGGCGGTGCCGGACGGAAGTTCGAGGTCGAAATCGAGCGTCAGCGGCCCGTAGTGGGCGGCGCCCATGCCGGCAATCGCGCCGGCGCTGGCCGTGCCGGCTTCGATTTCGTCGGCGACGCGCGGTGCCGACGGTTCGTGCAGCGGTACTGCCTCACGTGCGGTGACTTCCGGCTCGACCACCGGCTGCGTGCTGAGCGACGCCGGCGGCGTAACGGCAGGCGCTTCGGCACGAGGCGGCAGCGCCATGTCGAGACTGCTCAGTGCGTCGAGCGCGGCACGCGGGAACGGCGGCGCGGTTGCTGGGGAGGGGTCGGATTCGGTCGGTTGCGGGTGCGGGTGCAGTTGCGGTTGATTCGCTGCGTCGAGGCCGGCGGGCGCTTCGGCAGCGCGCGCGTGCTCGTCCGACGGCGTGGCGGCAGCCGCCGCTCCGGCCAGCGGTTCGGTGGGAACGAACGGCTGCGATGCAACCGAGGCCGCGCTTGTGGCATCGGTATGGTCCGGCGGCAGCGATGCGTCGGCAGCGGTATCCGGCAACGACGCCAGACCCTCTTTCGACTCTGCGTCGGCAGCAAACCCCGTCGCGCCTTCCGTAGTTCCCTCGCCTTCATCAATGGCCGCAGGCGGCTCGCCGGTCGCGAAAGGATGTTGCGGCGCCGGCGCTGACGCGACAGGCGGCAGTTCCAGCGTCAAGGTGGGCGGCTCATGCGCCGGAGCCGCCACAGGATGGGCGGCTTCTGGCGGCTCGTGCAGCTCCGGACCGCTGTCCGCCAGCGACAGCGGGGCGTTCGCCGCCTCCGCTGCGGGCACCGGCGTGCCGGGTTCGTCGTGATGCGCTGTAGCGCCTTCGCTGCTGTGATCCTGCCCGAGTGCTTCTGGCTGGCCAAAGCGGGCCGCGGCGGCGCGCTGCGCCCCTTCCCCGGCCGCAGCGTCGTGCGTCGTTGCGGGTAACGTGGGTGCTGTCGAAGTCGGCTGCGTGACGCCGTCCGCGGCGGCGCGCCCATCGCGCCCATCGCGCTCACCGCGCGCATCGGTATCGTCGTCGCGCGCCATCGCGCCGTACGCGCTTGCTGCAGCCTGCTGTGCGTCCGGTGCTGGCGCAGCGGACGTTGAGGTTGCTTCTGTCGCCGCGCGCTCATCGCCTGCCGGCGCGCTCGCCTGCTTGCGACGCCGCATTGCCAGGCCGGCCACCACCGCCGCCAGCACCGCACCGATCAGCGCCGCCACGCCGACATACCCTTCCTTCGACATCAACGACGAAGCAGCCGCGCCTTGCGTGGCCGCCGGCGCTGCCGGGCGATTGACCAGCGCCGTGGCGGACGCCGCGCCTACGCCGGATGCGTCGGATGCCGGCAGCACGGCCGCCTGGCCACCCGGTGCGGCGGCACCGCCGCTGGCCTGCGGTGCCGCAGCCGGCTTGCCGCCGATGCCGTGCTTCTGCAGTTCCATCAGCACGCGGTTTTTCAGCGCGAGCAGTTGCTGCAGGCTGGAAACCTGCGCGCGCGGCTGCGACGCGCCCGCCCCGGGCGCAGCCGCCGACGCGTTAGCCGCCGGCGCACTGCCGCCAGTGCCGGGCGTCGCCTGAATCGAACCGGTCCATACATGTTCGCCGCTCGCCACGGTACTTTGCGCAGCGCTGGCAGCGGCGCTCGCGGCTGGTGCGGCGGAGGCGCCGACCGCTGACTGGTTCGCCTGCTGCGCCGCGGGCGCAGCGGCGACAGCACTTGCCGGTGCATTAGCCGTCGTGGCAGCCTCCGGCACGCTGGCCGCAGTACCTGCAGATGAAGCAGCCGACACCGCAGCGCCCGTGGAACTTGCCGCCGCAGGCGCCGCGCTCGACGCACTGGCGCTAGCGCTAGCGCCTGCCGGAGCAGTCGCCGCCAGCCCGCCATGCGCGGCAGCCGACGCCGCCGACGCTGCAACAGCTGGCGCACTGCCAGCAGACCCCGCAGCGCCCGCCGCAGCCGCACCGCTCGCCGCAACCGCAGTCCCCGCCGGCGCCGAAGCCCCACCCGCCGAAGCCGCCCCAACCAAAGCCCCAGTCGCATCGAGCTGCGGCACGTTCAACGTCGCGCCCAGTTTCAGCAGACTCGGATCGTTGCGCATGAACGCGCCCGGATTGGCTTCGAACAGCGCACGCGCCGCGCGCGCGAGCACCGCCTTCTCGTGCGATTGCGTGACCGCAATGGCGATATCGTTCAGCGATTGCCCGGGTTTGACGGTGATCTGATTACCCGCAGCGCTCGCCGCGGCCACATTGGAAGCCGCCGCCGCATCGACGCCGCTGGCCGCCGTGCCTTGCGCGGCACACGGCCCCGCCGCGACCAGCAGCGCCGCCGCGACCGCAATGGCGCGACGCTGCACGCGCTCGCCGCCCGCAGACAGCATCGGCAGACGAACGATCATCGAAATCCTGCGTGCGCCTTCGCGCAGTTTTTGTTTGCGATGCCAGTTGGCGATGAACGAAGACAAGATTCGGAACACACAATGAAAAAAGCGCCGCGAGAACCGCGACGCTTTCGGATTACGCTTTGAATTGATACGCGCGGGAAGCGCGTAGTTTACTTTACTTGTCGAGCAGAATGCGCAGCATACGACGCAGCGGTTCGGCCGCCCCCCACAGCAGCTGATCGCCGACCGTGAACGCGGACAGATACTCGCCGCCCATGGCCAGCTTACGCACACGGCCGACCGGCACCGTCAGCGTGCCGGTAACCACCGCCGGCGACAGATCGCGGATCGACGCTTCGCGCTCGTTCGGCACGACCTTCACCCAGTCGTTCGCCGACGCGAGAATGCCGTTCACTTCGTCGAGCGGCACGTCCTTCTTCAGCTTGATGGTCAGCGCCTGCGAGTGGCAGCGCATCGCGCCGATGCGCACGCACAGGCCATCGACCGGAATCGAGCCCGGCTCGCCCATCGCCGGCTTGCCGAGAATCT
>DATLOW010000475.1:0-5370 GCA_035536055.1 Paraburkholderia sp.
ACAGAAGAAGAATTCTGCATTGCCGGCGGCAGCACCGATCTGCTCGAAGCGCTCGCCACCGTGCGCAGCGTGACGCCGGCGACGCTGGTCGTCAAGCGCGGGCCGCTCGGCTGCCAGATCATCGACGGCGTGGTGCCAGCCAGGCTCGACGACGCGCCGATTCACGGCGGCGTGCAGGTGGAAGTGCTGAACGTGCTCGGTGCCGGCGACGCATTTGCGTCGGGCTTTCTGTCCGGATGGTTGCGCGATCAAGCGCTCGACGCATGCGCGCGCGCCGCGAACGCCAGCGGTGCGCTAGTGGTATCGCGCCACGGCTGCGCGCCCGCGATGCCGACACCCGCCGAGCTCGACTACTTCCTCGCCGCAGCGAAAGCGGACCCGCAACGCATGCGCCGCCCGGACCGCGATGTGAAACTCGCGCGGCTGCATCGCGTGACGCCCGTGCGCAAGCAATGGGACGAGGTGCTCGGCTTTGCGTTCGACCATCGCAACCAGTTCTTCGAACTGGCGCAGCAAACCGGCGCCAGCGAAGCACGCATCGACGAACTGAAAAAACTGTTCGTCGGCGCGGTCGCGCAGACCGAAACGGCGCTCGGCCTGCACGGCCGCATCGGCGTGCTGATCGACGACCGCTACGGCCAGGACGCGCTAAATGCCGCCACTGGCCGCGGCTGGTGGATCGGCCGTCCGGTCGAACTGCCGGGCTCGGTGCCGCTGGTGTTTGACCACGGCCGCTCGATCGGCACGACGCTCGCCAGCTGGCCGCGCGAGCAGGTGGTGAAATGCCTGGTTCACTATCATCCGGACGAGCCGGTCGAACAGCGGCTCGAGCAGGAAGCGCAACTGCGCGCACTGTACGACGCAGTGCAGGAAAGCGGCCACGATCTGCTGCTCGAAGTGATTCCGCCGAAGCACGCGCATCTGCCGAACGATCCGGACGTGGTGCCGCGCGCGTTGAAGCGGCTGTACAACATCGGTATCTATCCGGAATGGTGGAAGCTCGCGCCGCTCGATGCCGCGCAATGGCAGGCCGTCGACGCGCTGATCGCCGAACGCGATCCGCACTGCCGCGGCGTCGTGCTGCTCGGGCTGTCGGCGCCGGTCGAACAGCTGATCGAAGGCTTCACCGCGGCCGCCGCGTCGGCGCGCTGCCGCGGGTTTACGGTGGGCCGCACGATCCATCACGAACCGAGCCGCGCGTGGCTTGCCGGCGAGATCGGCGACGAAGAACTGATCGCGCGCGTACGGCATACGTTCGAAACCTTGATCGCGGCATGGCACGCGGCGCGCAATGCCGCGCGCAGCCAGCCGCCGCGCAACGTTCATCAGGAGCAGGCCGCATGAACCAGCGAGTGTTGCATCAGCAAACCGTTGCAGGGGACTCAGGCACGGCTGGCACGGCAGGCGCCGCAGACGCTGCAAGCGCTACGCAAGGCGTCACGCCGCACGGCACGATTCGCCTGACCGGCGCCCAGGCGCTGGTCCGTTACCTCGCCGCGCAACGCGTCGTCACCGAAGACGGCAAAGGCACCGAACCGCTGTTCGGCGGCGTATTCGCGATCTTTGGGCACGGCAATGTGGCGGGCCTCGGCGAAGCGCTGTACCAGCATCGCAACGAACTGCCGACGCTGCGCGCGCACAACGAGCAGGCGATGGCGCATAGCGCGATCGCGTTTGCGAAGGCGCACTTCCGGCGCCGCATGATGGCGGTCACCACGTCGATCGGGCCGGGTGCGACGAACCTCGTTACCGCGGCGGCGCTTGCGCATGTGAACCGTCTGCCGGTGCTGCTGCTGCCGGGCGATATCTTCGTATCGCGCGCGCCGGACCCGGTATTGCAGCAGGTCGAAGATTTCCACGACGGCGGGATCTCCGCCAACGATGCGTTCAAACCGGTGTCGCGCTATTTCGACCGCATCATGCATCCGGCCCAACTGCTGACCGCACTGCCGCGCGCGATGCGGGTGCTGACCGATGCCGCGTTGTGCGGGCCGGTTACGCTCGCGCTGCCGCAAGACGTGCAAGCCGCCGCGTACGACTACCCCGCCGATTTCTTCACGCCGCGCGTCGTGCCGTTCCACGCGCCAGCCCCGGTCGATGAGGAACTCGCGGCAGCGCTGACGCGCCTGCGCAACGCGAAACGGCCGATGATCGTCGCCGGCGGCGGCGTGCTGTACGGCCGCGCGGCCGGACAACTGTGCGCGTTCGCCGGCGCGCACGGCATTCCGGTCGCCGAAACGCAAGCCGGCAAAGGCGCGCTGGCGTGGGATGATCCGCTGAATATGGGCGCGCTCGGCGTCACCGGTTCACCCGGCGCGAATGCACTGGCGCACGAAGCCGATTGCGTGCTGGCGATCGGCACGCGCCTGCAGGATTTCACCACGGGCTCGAACACGCTGTTCACGCAAGCCGACGTGATCGGCATCAATGCCAATGCGTTCGATGGCCTCAAGCATCGCGCGCACGTCGTGCAGGCCGACGCGGGCCGCGCGCTGGCCGCGCTGTCGCTGCAATTAAAGGATTGGCGCGCCGACACTGCTTGGACTTCGCGCGCGCATCAGTTGGCCAACGAATGGCGCGACACCGTGGCCAGACTCACGCATGCGCCGCAGCGCGACAACCTGCTGCCGTACGACGCCGACGTGATCGGCGCGGTGCAGCGCTCGCATCCGCAATCGACCACGCACGACATCGTGGTCTGTGCGGCCGGCACACTGCCCGCCGAGTTGCACAAGCTGTGGCGCGCCGGACGCCCGGGCGCCTATCACGTCGAATACGGCTACTCGTGCATGGGCTACGAGATCGCCGGCGGTCTCGGCGCGAAGCTCGCGCGGCCCGAGCGCGAAGTGATCGTGATGGTCGGCGACGGCAGCTATCTGATGATGAACAGCGAAATCGCGACCTCGGTAATGCTCGGCGCGAAGCTGATCGTCGTGGTGCTCGACAATCGCGGCTACGGCTGCATCAACCGTCTGCAGCAGGCCTGCGGCGGCGCGCCGTTCAACAATCTGTTCGACGATTGCGCGCAAGGGCCGCTTGGCGCGCCGGCGATCGATTTCGCCGCGCATGCGCGCGCGCTCGGCGCGCAGGCCGAGCATGCAAAGAATATCGGCGAACTGGAAGCCGCGCTGCAACGCGCGCGCGCCGCGGACCGCACCTACGTGATCAGCATCGACACCGACCCTGGCCGCACCACCGACGACGGCGGCTGGTGGTGGGAAGTCGCGGTGCCGGAAGTGTCGCCGCGTGCCGGCGTGCGCGACGCGCGCGCCGCCTACGAAGCCCAGATGAGCGCGCGCGGCGCTGCCGCCGGCCCGTCAGCCAACGAGTCAGTCAACGAATGAGGACGCCCGCATGACTCCGTTCGAAGTACGCATCGGCATCAATCCGCTGTCGTGGATGAACGACGATTTACCGTCGCTCGGCGGCGAGACACCGCTCGACGTCGCGCTCACCGAGGGCCGCCGGATCGGCTACCAGGGGTTCGAACTCGGCAACAAGTTTCCGCGCGAACCGCAGGCGTTGAAGACGCTGCTCGCGCAATACGATCTCGCTCTGGTGTCCGGCTGGTATTCGGGCAAGCTCGCGCAGCGCAGCGTCGCCGAGGAAATCGATTCGGTCGGACGGCACCTGGAACTGCTGGCGAAAAATGGCGCGACCGTGATGGTGTACGGCGAAGTGGCCGATTCGATACAGGGTGCGCCGAAGCCGCTGTACCAGCGGCCGCGCTTTTTCAGCGATGCGCAGTGGGACACGTATGCGCGGCGTGTCGATGAATTCGCGCAGTACACGCTAAGCCAGGGCGTGCGGCTCGCGTATCACCACCATATGGGTGCGTATGTCGAAACGCCTGCCGACGTCGACCGGCTGATGGCGCAAACCGGCGACGCGGTCGGCCTGCTGTTCGATGCGGGCCATATCACGTTTGCCGGCGGCAACGCGCTCGAAACCCTGGACAAACACATCGCGCGCGTCTGCCATGTGCATTGCAAAGACGTGCGCCCGGCGGTGATGAAGCTCGCGCGCAACCGCAACTGGAGTTTTCTCGACGCGGTGATCAACGGCGCGTTCACGGTGCCGGGCGACGGCGCAGTCGATTTCGCGGCGATCATCACGCGGCTGAAGCAACATGGCTATCGCGGCTGGCTGGTGGTTGAAGCGGAACAGGATCCCGCCGTCGCGCCATCGTATGCGTACGCGGAGAAAGGCTATAAAACGCTGCGCGCGCTGGTCGATGCGCCGCTCTTCGCCGCACAGGAGGCAGTATGAGTCTGCTCGTCAAAGCCCAGCGCGAGGGCCAGACTATCGCGCGTGTGACGCCCGACTCGGCGGGCTGGCGCTATGTCGGTTTCGCGGCGTACCGGCTCGAAACCAACGAGGTGGTGCATGTGCTCGAAGCGGCGCGCGAGGTGTGCATCGTCGTGCTCGCCGGTGCGGTGGATATCGAAACCGATATGCAACGCTGGAGCAGCCTCGGCTCGCGCGACAGCGTGTTCGAAGACAGCGCGCCGTATGCGGTGTACCTGCCGCCGGGCACGCGCGCCACGGTGCGCGCCAACCGCCGCGCCGAAGTGGGCGTCGCCAGCGCGCCCGCGAAAGGCACGCTGCCCGCGCGGCTGATCGAACCGGCGACGATGAAACGCTCGGTGCGCGGCAAAAGCCTGAATACGCGCTACGTGTGCGACATCCTTCCGCAGACCGAGCCGGCCGAAGCGCTGCTGGTGGTCGAAGTGCGCACGCCCAGCGGCCATTCGTCGAGCTATCCGCCGCACAAGCACGATACCGACAATATCCCGCAGGAAAGTTCGCTCGAAGAGACCTATTACCATCGGCTCAATCCGCCGCAGGGTTTTGCGTTTCAGCGTGTGTACACCGATCTGCGCGATATCGACGAGTCGCTCGCCGTCGAAGATCACGACGTTGTGATGGTGCCGCGCGGCTATCCTCCGGTGATCGTGCCGTATGGGTATGACTCGTACTATCTGAATGTGATGGCCGGCGCGCAGCGGGTGTGGCATTTCAGGAACGATCCGGCGCATGAGTGGATCGTGGAGCGGGATGCGAAGGCTTGACTCGCGGTTTATGCGGGGCGGTCGGGTTTTGCTTTTTTGAGCGGCGTTACGGTCTTTGCGAAAGGTCGTGCGCCGCTTGTGCCTGGTGACGCGGTTGTGACGCGGTTGGACGAAGCGTCAGCCTCGCCGCAACGCTTTGCTCATCTCGCCGCCCTCCGCGCGCAAGTCGGGCTTGAGCAGAGGCATCGAGGGCTCGCTGCCGACCGGCTCGAACAGTTGATAGTCGGGAACCGTTCCCTTCAGGATCAGCAGCAGCTTTTGCTGAGCACCTGCTGCTGACATCCGTTTGGGTGCGGTT
>DATLOW010000476.1:0-3614 GCA_035536055.1 Paraburkholderia sp.
GGAACTGCATGCCAAAGTCGACGACGACGCGCTGGATATCGACGAGCACTGCGTGATGGTGCTCAAAGGCGCGGGCCCGAAGGGCTACCCGGGTTTTGCCGAAGTGGGCAACATGCCGCTGCCGAAGAAGGTGCTGCAAAAGGGCATTACCGACATGGTGCGGATTTCCGATGGACGCATGAGCGGCACCGCATATGGCGCGGTGGTGCTGCACGTATCGCCGGAAGCGGCGGCGGGTGGGCCGCTTGCGCTGGTGCAGACCGGCGACATCATCGAACTCGACGTGGCGGCGCGGCGCCTGCATCTGGAAGTATCGGACGAGGAACTCGCGCGCCGGCGTGCGGCGTGGCAGGCGCCGGAGCTACCGAAGCGCGGCTATTACCGGCTGTATGTCGAGCACGTGCTGCAGGCGGATCAGGGCGCGGACCTCGATTTCCTGGTCGGTGCGAGTGGCGCAGCCGTGCCGCGCGATTCGCATTGAGCGCGGCACATTGAGGTTGCGCTTTTGCGTGGCGCCTGTATCGCGCGCGTGCCGCATTCCGTAGCTGCGGCCGCGCGCTGTGGTGACGTGGCGTTGAGCGTACCGCCCTAAGCGCCACCGATATCGAACGATTCCGCGTACCCCGCAGGATCGCTGCCGTCCCAGACCTTGCCGTCGATCAGCGTTTGCGAGGCCGCATCGCCGGGCACCGCAATGCCCATCGCCGCCGCCGCCCGCCGATACAGCTCAGTCTGGTTGACCTGTGCGGCGAGCAGCGCATAATCGTCACGACTGTCAATCATGCGCCAGCGCCGGTACTGCGTGATGAACCACACGCCATCGGCCGGCCGCGGGTAGTTCACGCGGCCGTCTTCGAAAAACCGTACCGGCAGACGCGGGGTTGGCGTTGGCCCGGCCTCGCGCGCGAGCCGCGGTGCGATCAGCTCGGCCGGCACGCCGAGGAATTCCGGTTGCGCCAGGCGCCGCGCGATTTCCGCGCGGTGCGTGTCGTCGTCGAGCCAGCGGCACGCTTCCAGCATCGTCTGTATCAGCGCCTGCGCGGTGTTCGGAAAGCGCGTGACGAAATCGCGCCGGCTGGCCAGCACTTTCTCCGGATGGTCCGGCCAGATTTCGCTGCTGTAGGCGACCGTCGTGCCGACGCCGTGGGCCTGCGCAACGGCATTCCACGGCTCGCCGACGCACAGGCCGTCGAGCTTGTTCTGCGCCAGCGCATCGACCATCTGCGGCGGCGGGATCGCGACGCTGTCGATGTCGCGCAACGGATCCACGCGTTGCGCCGCGAGCCAGTAGTACAGCCACATCGCATGGGTGCCGGTCGGAAAGGTGTGCGCGAATACCGGTTTGCGTTCGAGCGTCGCGAGCGCGGCGGGCAACGAGCCGTGCGCAGCGAGCGCTTCGCTGAGGCGCTGCGACAGCGTGATGGCCTGGCCATTGCGGTTCAGCACCATCAGCACCGCCATGTCGGTTTGCAGGCCGCCGAGGCCGAGTTGCACGCCATAGACGAGGCCGTACAGCGCATGCGCAGCGTCGAGATCGCCGGCGAGCAGCTTGTCGCGCAGCGCGGCCCACGAAGGTTGGCGCACCAGCTCGAGCGTCAGGCCGTGCGCGTGGCCGAACTCGTACAGCTTGGCGGCGACCAGCGGCGCGGCGTCGCTCAACGCGACGTAGCCGAGCCGCAGATGCGTTTTTTCGAGCCGCTGTGCGGCGTGCAGCCCACTGGTTTGTGCAGGTTGAGTCATATGCAGCCCATCATTCCGGCAAGCCCGCCGCCGCGACGATCTGCCGTGCGACGTCGACGAGTTTGATGCTCTGGTCCATCGCGCGCTTGCGCAAGCTTGCGTAGGCGGCGTGCTCGGTCAGTTTGTGCCGTTCCATCAGCACGCGTTTGGCGCGGTCGATCAGCTTGCGTTCGGCGAGTTCGTTTTCCGCTTGCGCGAGCCGCTCGCGCAATTGCGATTCCTGGGCGAAGCGCGCGAGCGCGACTTCGAGTATCGGCGCGAGCCGCTCGGTGGCGAGGCCTTCGACCAGATACGCGGTGACCCCCGCGCCGACCGCATCGCGAATCAGCTGCTGGTTCGCGTCGTTGCTGAACATCAGCACCGGGCGCGGCGCGGTGGCGTTCATCACCGCGAGCTGTTCGAGCGTATCGCGCGATGGCGATTCGGTATCGATGATGATCACGTCCGGGCGCTCGCTCGCGACCGTCTGGTGCAACGCCTGCGGCGTCGCCGTGCCGGCCAGCATCTCGTAGCCGAGCTGCGCGAGCGTTTCGCGCAGCTCGCCTATCGGCTTGTCGGTGTCGGTGACGAGCAGTACGCGCAGCATGGTGTTCCAGTTCTGTTCGACAACACGTGTGGGGGTTTTATTGTTGTGCGGGCGCGGCGAATCTTCCAGCCGGTCTCAGCTGGTGACAGCCGCGCTTTCGACGAGGCGCTTCAGCTCCGGCACGCACGAGCCGCATACCGTGCCGCAGCCGAGCGACGCCTTCAGTTCCGGCACCGTCGCACCGCTCGCGATCGCTTCGTTGATGCGCGATTCCTTCACCTGCCTGCAGCTGCACACCACGCGGTCGCGCGGCGCCGGTTCGACGCGCAATGCGGCAAACGCCGCAAAGCGCGGGCCCACCCACGGCTTCGCTTCGCGCAATTGTGCCAGCAATGCGGCGCCGTTGGCAGTATCGCCGGCCAGCACGAAGCCGTCGATCATGCTTTCGTTGCCGCGCGTACGCCAGATCACGCGTTTGTCGAGCTGGCGCCGCGCGTCGCGGTATTCGAGCATATCCTCGCCAGCCTGCAGCTCGAGCGCCACGTACAGGCGTTCGAGCCAGCCCTGCGGCGCGCTGCCGTGCGCGGCGCGCAGCACCAGCAGATCGTCGGCGTCGAGCGTCAGCGAAGCGTACGCGCATTCCTTCAGCAACGGCTGCACCGCGGCGTGCAGCGCGAGCGCGTCGCCGCGCCGCGCGGCCATCATGCGCCACGGCAGTTCGGCGCGCGCCACGCGCACCGCCGCGTGCTTCAGCTCCGGCTGCGACGAATGCGGATCGACCGCGGCGAACGTGGTTTCGTTGATGCCGCCGCTCGCGACGAACTGGCCGTTCCAGTGCATCGCCGCAAACAGCGCGCCGGACTGCACGTCTTCGGACAACTGCAGCGGCAGCACCAGCGCGCCGCGGCGGCTCGTCACGTGCACCAGCTCGCCTTCCTTCAGGCCGCGCCGCGCGGCGTCGCCCGGATGCATCGACAGCGACGCTTCCGGCGCGTGCGAGAACAGCCTGCCGACCCGCCCGGTGCGGCTCATGCCGTGCCACTGGTCGCGCAGGCGGCCGGTGGTCAGCCGGAACGGAAAGCGTGCGTTGACCTCGTCGGCCACCGGCAGATAACGCGTCGCATGAAAGCGCGCGCGGCCGTCGGCGGTGGCGAACTGTCCGTCGGTGTAGCGGCGCGCCGCGCCCGCCGCGGCGCCGGCCGGGTACGGCCACTGCTGCGGGCCGGCCGCATCGAGCAGCGCGTAGTCGATGCCGCCGATGTCGAGATCGCGTCCCGCCGTCAGCGTGCGATGTTCGTCGAACACCGCTTCGGTGTCGTCGAAGCCGAACATCTGCGTCTCGCGTCCG
>DATLOW010000477.1:0-6851 GCA_035536055.1 Paraburkholderia sp.
TTACGTTCGACTACTGGGCGCAAACGCAAGCCGAGCTACCTGTGGGACTGCACAGTTACGAAGTGCTGCATGTGTCGGCGCCAGAGTTCGACGCACTGCGCTGAAGCCGAACCTGAGCCTGCACCCAGGCCGATGACGACAAAACGCACCAAAGGTGAGTGTTTCCGGGAGGTGAGAACGCTGATCTTTTTCGCATCACCCATCAGCGTCCGGCTCCCCGTTATCGCCTTTTCAGATCGCCCGGACGATTAAAGATTACCGATCGCCGCGCCGTTAAACAGCTGATTTGCGGGCGCGTCCGGCGTCATCGACAGCGAAGCACCAATAACAGGCCGCATGCAGCACGAATGATGCCGTCGCGGCATGCAGCACGGGTCGTTCGAGCCATCGACTCCCCGGTCCGTCCAGCGAAGCGAGCAGCGCCATCGCGGTGCTCCCATGGATACATGCTCGCCGCATACGCTGCGGTTCATGACAGCACTGACCAGAACTGCGCATTGCGCCGCACGCCTGTCGCATCCCGCTGCTTCAATGGCGCTGCACAGGCGTATTCACGCTGAACCTGACCTGGATGGGAAACAGCATGCCGGACTCCGGTGCCATGAGCCGCGCAACGACCACGCTTCGTGACCGTCCGTCCGCAAGCCCGCCCACACCCGTCCGTCCGACTGGCGAACGCGACAAGCATGCGTTCATCGGCATTTCGCCGGCGTTCCGCCAACTGGTGCGCATGATCGACCGGGTCGCGCCGACCGAACACGCATTGATGATTTTCGGTGCTACCGGCTCGGGCAAGGAACTGGTAGCGCGCCGTTTGCACGAGCGCGGCCTGCACCGCGATCAACCTTTCGTCGATCTGAACTGCGGCGCGATTCCCGAAGACCTCGTCGAAGCCGAACTGTTCGGCCACGTAAGGGGAGCTTTTACGGGAGCCGTCGACAATCGTCGCGGACTGTTCCAGCAGGCCGGCAAGGGCACGCTGTTTCTCGACGAAATCGGTGAACTGCCGCTGGCGCTGCAGCCCAAGCTGTTGCGCGCACTCGAGACGCGCACGTTCCGCCCGGTCGGTTCGTCGGTGAGCCTGCCGTTCGAAGGCCGCATCGTCGCCGCGACGCACCGCAACCTGCGCGAGGCGGTACGCGAAGGCCGCTTTCGCGAGGACCTGTTCTATCGGCTGGCGGTGTTTATCCTGCATGTGCCGAGCCTCGACCAGCGCAGCGACGACATCCCCGCGCTGCTCGCGCATTTCGCCGCGCAGCAGCCGCGCAACATTGCGTTCACGCCGGCTGCGATCAAGCGGCTTTCCGAACAACCCTGGCCGGGCAATATCCGCCAGCTGCGCAATCTCGTCAGCCAGTTGTGCGTGCTGACTGAGCATGAACGAATCGACGTCGACATGCTCGAGCCGTTTCTCGCGGTCGAGGCGACCGATGTGAACTCGCGCGCGAAGCTGGCCGATCAGTTGCTCGAGCTGGCCGGCGACGACAAGCTCGCCGCCGCCGAAAGCCTGCTGATCGATCGCGCGCTCGAACGAAGCGGGCACAACAAGAGCGCGGCGGCCACGCTGCTGGGCGTCGGCCGCAAGGTGGTCGAACGCCGCCTGAAGGCGCGCGAAGAACGGCATCGTGAAGCGCGCCAGTGTCTCGAGCGCGGCGATGCGTTCGTCGGCGCCGCGCAGTTTCATGAGGCGGTGCCGTTGCTGCGCCGCTCTCTCGATCTGCTGCAGCGAGGCAGCCCGGATGAAGACAGCCGCCGCTTGCAGTTCGCCGCTTATCGCTCGCTGGCGGTCGCGTTGCGCACGATTCACGGCTGGCTGCACGCCGAAGCGATGGCCTGCTACAACGCCGCGCTGGCGGTAGGCGCCGGCGTGTGCGAGGAGATCGAACTCGCGACCGTGCAATTCGGTTTGTGGACGACGCAACTGGTTACGCTGCAACTGAGCCAGGCGCGCGCGACCGCCCAAGAGCTGCTGCAGCGCGCGCACGGCATCGGCAGCCAGGCGGCGCTCGATGAAGCGCACGTCGCGATGGCCAACACGCTGTTCTGGTTTGGCGACAGCGAGGAAGCGCTCGCGACGCTCGCACGCGGCAGCCTGCGCCATATCGGCAGCACGGACCGGCGCATCGGCGTGCAGGGGCTCGACCTGGCGGGCCTCGCGCTGACCTTCGAAGGCCTCGCGGCATTTCAGATCGGTGCGGTCGACGAAGCGCGCCGCGCGCTCGATACGCTGCTCGCGCGCACTGAAGAAGGCCATCCGCATCTGCTCGGCTATGCGATCGACCTGCAAGGAGCGGTGTGGCTGGCGATGCTGTTCAACGATATCGAGCGCCTCGGCGCGCTGGCGAACGAACTCGATTCGGTGTCGGCGGTCGGCGGTTTTGCGTTCTACCGCGGCGTCGGTCAGGTGTTTCGCGCATGCTATCTGAGCGCGACTGGCCTGCTCGACGAAGCCGAGTTGCTACTGACCGACGGCTACGACAACTACATGGTCAAGCAGGGCGGCGCGCTGTTCTTCTCGTTCAAGACCTGGCAGCACTGCGAACTCCTGCTGCGCTCGGGCCGTGCGCGCGAATGCGAAACGCTGGTCACGGCGGCGCTCGACGAAGTGATCCAGCGCCAGGAGCGCGTGTATCTGGGCGAACTGCTGATCGTCAAGGCGCGCGCGCAATGGGCGCTCGGCGACGTCAACGCGGCCGAACAGGGTCTGCGCAGCGCCATTTCCACCGCGCTCGCGCTCGGCTCGGTGCCGGCGCGTCTGGCGGCGGCGACTTATCTTGCCGATCTGCTGCGGCAGAGCGGCCGCACGGCGCTCGCGATCGAAGCGCTTGAGCGGGCCTTAAGGATGCCCGCTGCGATCAGCCTGAGCCCTGCGGCGCAGCGTGCGTCCGCGTTGCTGGCGGAGCTACGGGCCGACGATTTCCTCAACCCGTAGCAGAAAGGATGAGCGCATGGCCTATGAACTGAAGCAGCAGGATCTCGAGGCGCTACTGATCGGCGGCGCATTCTTCGGCAGCGGCGGCGGCGGCACGATCGAGTCTGCCCGTCACCTTGCCAGTCGTTTCCAGAAGGGCGACTACTACCCGGCCGATACGGTGCGGGTGGTCAGCGTCGACGAAGCGGCCGCCGCGCAGGATGGCGACGCCGTGATGGTCGCGTACCTCGGCGCACCCGAGGCGATCAACACCGCGCAGTACCCGCTCGGACCGGTGACGGCCGCGCTGAAGATCAAGGCGCGGCTGGACCACCAGGGCCGCAAGCTGGCGTATATCGCGCCGCCGGAGAGCGGTGCGCTGGGCTTCGTGGTCGCGTGCCTGGTTGCCGCGAAGCTCGGCATCGCAGTGCTCGATGCGGACGGCGCTGGCCGTGCGGTGCCGTCGCTGCCGATGCTTACCTACGCCGCACACAAGATCGATCCGCGCCCGGCGTTTCTGGTCAGCCAGGGCGGCCTGTGCGTCGAGCTCGACGTGACGCCGCGCGCCGGCAGCCATGGCGACGCAGATCATCAGCGCGACGTGTCGGCGATCGTCGAGCAGATGATCCGGCCGGTCGTCACCGATCCGGAGTTCGAGCAATACGGCGGCCTTGCGATGTGGGTGATGAAGCCGTCGCAGCTGCAGGATGCGCTGCCGGTGCGCGGCACGCTGACGCGCGCGCTGGAGCTCGGCCGCGCGGTGAATGGCGGCACCATCGCCAGCGCGGCGCAAATGAGCCGCTATCTCGCCGACCACTGCGGCATCAAGGCCTATACGCTCGCCGCGCAGGGCGAGTTCAAGTCGGCTTCGGTCAATACCGCGGGCGGCTTCGACGTCGGCCAGATCGTGCTTCACGCCGGCCCGGCCGATTTCACCGTGCTGTACCAGAACGAATCGCTGATGGTGTGGGACAGCCGCCGGCCCGCGCCGGTGCTGCTCGCGCCCGATAGCGTCGCGTATTTTGTCGAAGGTAGTGGTCAGGCGGTGTTCACCAACGGCGACCTGGTGACGGAGAAGGGCGCGCTGACGCCTGCGGTGAGCGGCCGCAAGGTCACGCTGCTCGCATGGGAAGCGGAGCCCGCGGTGCGCGTGCCCGGCGGCCTGATCGTCACCAGCTTCCTTGAAGCGCTGGCGTCGCCGCTCGGTTATCTCGGGCCATATGTGCCGGTCGGTTCGCTGCAAAAGCTGACCGAAGGAGGTGTGGCGTGAGCGAACCGATTCGTATCTGCGTGCTGGTGCCGGTTGCGACCAGCCAGTTCAACGACAGAATCATGCAGGCGGTGGCGCCGGTCGTGCCGCCGGACGTGAAGGTCGAAGTCCGCAACATCACCGAAGGCACGCCGAGTATCGAAAACCGCACGAACTGGCTGCAGAACGGCATGCCGGTGGTCCGGCTGGCGCAGGCGATCGAGAAGGACGGCTTCGACGGCATCTGGCTGACCGACTTCGACATGTGCGGTGTCGAGGCCGCGCGCGAGGCGATCGACATTCCGATCATCGGTGGCTTTCCGACCTCGGCTTTCGCGGCGCTGATGCTGAGCCAGCGCTTTTCGATCATCACGATCCTGCCGAGCACGCTCGCGATGCAGCGGGCTCATCCGCAGACTTACGGCATCGGAGACGACTTCGTATCGATACGCTCGATCGACTGCCCGGTCGCGCAACTGTCCAATGTCGACGTGGTGGTCGCCAAGACTTTCGAGCAGGCGATGGCGGCCATCAGGCAGGACGGCGCACAATCGATCCTGCTCGGCTGCACCGGCTTCGTCGACGTTGCGCATCGGGTCAGCGTGTTGCTTGAGGAAGCGCTCGGCACGTATGTGCCGGTGATCGATCCGAATCACGCGGGCTTCAGCTTTCTTGTTTCGCTGGTGCGCATGAAGCTGCGTCCGAGCCGTCTGACCTACAGCAAGCTTTCCGCCAGCAGCGCGGCATCCTCGTAGCCGCGTTGCGCTTCCCGCGCCCGGCGAAGGGTTGTGCCGTGGCGCGGGGGCGGTTTTGTTCAAGCGCAAGCCGCATTCCCCGCCTTTTTGCACCGAATGGACGAAATCGTCCATTTCCCGCCGAAATCATGGACGGATCCGTCCATTCCGATCTGCTCCATTTCGTGCGTTACCGCACACGCGGGCGTCTCAGCATATGGCACGTGCCTTGCTCCTGAGGCCTGCCGCAAAAACGCACACCCGCACCGCGGCACCCTCTTCGAGCGAGAACGAGCATGAGCAACCAGACTCAGCACGTGGTGCCGCCTTACGGCGTAGCGATCCATCAAGCCATTGCGGTGGGCGATCTGACGCAGATGAAAGCGTTGCTGGCGCAAGCCCAGACGCTGCTGGCACAACAAGGTGAACTTGCCGCGGCGATCAGCCTGGTCAAACAGGAAATCGCGAAGCTCGAACGCACATGACGCACGATCGGGCCCGAGCGACGGGCCCATCCCGAATCCAGGAGATTCAGATGTCAGAAAATCTACGCACGGGGCTGTTTCCGGTCGGCTATGTCATCGGCAGTGGTATGCCGGGTGCGCCGACGCTTCATCTGGCGCTACTCGTCGACACGCCCGCAAGCAGCGTGGTCGGCACGGCGTCGATCACGCAGGCGATCAACCCGCCGCTCGACTTTCACGTCGACGCGTGGGGCCGTTTCAGCTACATGGCGCTGATGCCGCCGTCGAAGACGCCCATTCTCGTCACGCTCGAAGGCAATCAAGGCGGCCCGAAATCGAATTCGCCGGTGAGTTTCAAACTGTACCTGGTGCTGAACAGCGACTGGCAGACCGGCACCGCATCCTATAGCTACTTCAGCAATGGCACGTGGCACGACATCGCCAGCGTACCGGTCAAGACCGAACGCGAATTCGTGCCGCTCGAACCGGGCCCGGTGATCGTGAGCCCGCGGAATCTGGAGAGCGGCCCGATGCCGATGTACGCAGTGTCGATCCAGCAGGCGACGGCTTCGGGCGACCTCGCGCACATGAAGACGCTGGCCGCCGCGGCGAAGCATCAGCTGGATAGCCAGACTGAGATTGCCGCCGCCCTTGCGACGCTGAAGGCGGAAATCGCGCGTGTCGAAGCTGGGCGCTAAGCCCCTCGCAAGCGTACCGCTACCCCTTGCTACAGGAGTTACCGCCATGACAGTCGGACTGTTTCCCGTCAATTTCCGCGTCGCGACACCGGCCATCGGTGCGCCGGTGCTGACGTTGACGCTGCTCGTCAACACGCCGGGCAAACGCGTGAGCGGCGTCGCCCGCATCACGCAGACCACCTACCCGCCGCTGCACTTTCAGGCGGACGTATGGGGCACATTCAGCCCGGTGACCGTCGAATCCGTATCGGAGGCCGACATCGTGCTGAGCCTGGCCGGCAACCCGTCGGGCCCGACCAGTGGCCTCGCCGAGACGTTCCAGTTTCACGGCATCCTGAAAGGCGACTGGAAATCGGGTGCAGCCAGCTATCGCTACTTCGAGGGCGGTAACTGGCACGAAATCGAACACGCGATCATCACGCCCGAGAGCTTGCTGCAGCCGCTCAAGCCGCCGTTCCAGCCGTACACGCCGCTGTATGGGGTGGGGATTCAACAGGCCACCGCATCGGGCGACCTGAGCCGGATGAAAGCGCTGGCCAGCGAGGCCGAACAGCAACTGGCGAACAGCGATCAGCTGAAGAGCGCGCTGGCCAGCCTGAATGCGGAGATCGCGCGGCTCGAAGCCGCGCGATAGGCCAACCGGAAAGCGCAAGAAAAGCGTCGCGCGGCTGCAAGGCAGGCGCGCGGTGGGGGAGTAGAGAGGGGCCGTGCAGCACTAAAAAAAGCAGCCGCAAAGGCGCATCGCAGTACCCATAGCAGCACATAAGCAGTAAACAAGCAGCAGCACACAAGGAC
>DATLOW010000478.1:0-29905 GCA_035536055.1 Paraburkholderia sp.
TGAAATCGCGCGTATTCAGGCTGTCGCGCGCGATGCGATGCAGCGCGCGCGCCGCGCGGTCCAGTTCGGCGGACAGGTTTTCCGCAAGAATCTTGCGGCGCGCCGCCAGCGCTTCGTCGGCGAACGCGGCGCTGCGGCCACTCAGTTCGTTCCACAACGTCGCCAGCGGTTCGGCGCCGCGCGGATCGTGCAGCAGCGCGCCGACGTCGTTCATGAAGTCGTAGCCGGTGGTGCCGTCGACTGGCCAGTCGTCGCGCAGCGCTTCGCCGCGCGCAAGAATCTTCTCGACGACGATATACGGCGCGCCTTCGCGCAGTTCCGACAGTCGCTGCCTGAGACGCTGACAATACTCGCGCGGCTCGGCGAGCCCGTCGATGTGATCGATGCGCACGCCGTCGATCACGCCTTGCGCATACAGCCGGAACACCAGCGCATGCACGGCTTCGAACACTTCGGGCCGCTCGACGCGCACCGCGGCCAGCGTACTGATGTCGAAGAAGCGCCGCCAGTTCACTTCATCCGCGGCCGTGCGCCACCACGCGAGCCGGAAGTGCTGACGTTCGATCAGCCGGTGCAACCGGTCGCGCGTGACGGGATCCTCGGGCGCATACGCCTGCAGCACGAACTCGAGCGCCGCGCGATTGTTCTGCGCGACGAATTCGCGCAGCGCGTCGCGCGCCTCTGCCGCGCGCGGTTGATCGGCCGGCTGCGTCGTCACGCCGTTGAACCGCTCGGCAAGCGCGCTCAGGTCCGCGCGGTCCGCCGATTGCAGAATCGACGCGTAATCGACCGGGCATACCGGGCACACGTGCTCGCCATATTCGATCTGGAAACGCCCGCTGTCGGCCGCATAGCGCAACTGGATGCGGCCTGCTGCAAGTTCGTCGCCATACGGCGCACCGAGACACGGTAACAGCACCTTGCCCCTCAACGCCGGATCCGGCGAATGCCAGTCGACGTCGAAATGCCGCGCAAATGCGCTGTGCCGCCCCCATTCGAGAATGTCGAGCCACCAGCCGTTGCGCGAGCCGGCAATGCCCATGTGATTCGGCACCACGTCGATGATCAGGCCCATGCCGCGCTCGTGCAGCTTGTCCGCGAGGCGCTTCAAGCCCGCCTCGCCGCCGCATTCGGCGCTGACCTCGCTGTAGTCGACGGTGTCGTAGCCGTGCGTCGAGCCGGGCGTCGCGGTCGTTACCGGCGACGCGTACAGGTGGCTCACGCCGAGCGCAGCGAAATAGTCGAGATGCGCGAGCGCGTCGTCGAAGGTGAAGGCCCGGTGGAACTGGAGCCGGAGCGTAGAGCGCGGAACAGTCATGGCGTATTCGGCAGCGAAGAAGCGGAAGCAGGTGCAGAGGTCGCAGCGGCAGCACGGGTGCGCGCCGCGGCCGCGCGCGCCTGGTCGACCGCGCGCAGGCGGTCGCAGAACGTTGCGTCTGCAAACAAGGCGTCGACCGGCAGCGGCGCGCGGCGGCGCCAGTTCGGATGTTCGTCGATCGAGCCGGGCAGGTTCGGCTGCTCGTCGAGTGCGAGCAGATCTTCGAGCGGATACGTGACGAGCGGCGCCGGTGTCGCGGCGACGAAGGCGAGCGCTTCGTCCACCGGTGCCTGTTCGACCGGCGGCGCGGGCACGTCCGGCGCGGCGACACCCGCCTGCTGGAACGCGCGCCACAATGCGGCGCGATCATCGGCGCGCTCGGCCTGCGCCGCCTCGACGGCGTCGCGGCCGTCGCTGCGCGGCGCGGTCTGGCCGATCCTGTTGCGCCACATGATGTCTTCGCCGAGCCACCAGCCTTTGACGGTGGGCAGATCGTGCGTGGTGGTGGTCGCCACCGCGTTGCGGTCCCATGCAGAAGGCGCGCTGAAGCCATTGCCGCGCGGCGTGCGTTCGAACCACAGCACGCGGATGCCGGACAGGCCATGATCTTCGAGCCGCTCGCGAAAACCCGGCGGCACGGTGCCGAGATCTTCGCCGATCACGATCGCGCGATGCCGCCACGATTCGAGCGCGATTAGCCGCAGCAGGTCGTCGAGCGGATAGCGCAGATACGCGCCGTTGTTTGCGCGCTCACCTTCGGGCACCAGCCACAGCCGGCGCAGGCCGAGAATATGGTCGATGCGCACGCCGCCCGCGTGCGCGAATACCGTGCGCAGCATGTCGATAAAGGCCGAGAAGCCCTGGTTGCGCATCGCACGCGGCGAGAAGGTGGTGAGGCCCCACGCCTGGCCCGCCTGATTGAACAGATCGGGTGGCGCGCCGACCGACACGCCGTGCAGCATGTCGTCGCGATACGACCACGCGTGGCTGCCCGCGCTGTCGCAACCCACTGCGAGATCGGCGACGAGGCCCACCGCCATGCCGGCGTCGCGCGCCGCATGCTGCGCATGCGACAGGCCTTTGGCTGCGAGCCATTGCAGAAACAGATGAAACTCCACCTCGTGGCGATGCTCGGCGGCGAACGCTTCGACTTCCGGGCTGCGCGGATCGCGCAGCGCCGCCGGCCATTTGCGCCAGTAGCCTTCGCGTTCCGGCTGCGCAAGCTGGAACGCATGCAGTGCCTCGAATCGCGCGTGGTCTTCGAGCGCACGGCCACCGCGTTCGCAGAAGCCATGAAATTCCAGCGCGCGTGGCAAGTCCTGCGCGCGGTCGTGACTGCAGAACTGCTCGAACAGAATGCGCAACACCTTGAGCTTCAGCGGCACTGCGGTCGGCCAGTCGATCAGCGGCAGCGTTTCGAGCCGGTCCCATTGCGCGCCGGCCTGCGCAGCGCCGATCGCGGCACGCGCCGCTTCGGTGCCGAATACCGCGGCCGGGTCGATATGCGCGACGTTCAGCCACAGCCGCGACGACGGCGCATACGGACTGAAGCGCTGCGGCTCGGCGCTGAACATCGCATGCGTCGGGCTCACGGCCAACGCATGCGCGCCGTGCCGCGCGCTGCCGATCGCCAGCGACGCGAGCGCCGTATAGTCGCCGATGCCGCCGTCGCCTGGCCGGCGCAGCCCGTAGATTTGCGCGGCGAGGCCCCACAGCGGCGGCAGCGGGTCGTTCGCATGCAGCGTGCGCCACGCGTCGGCGACGGTATAGCAGCGCGCCGGCGCCACCGCGAGCGTCATCCGGTGATCGTTGATCACCAGCGTGTGATAACCCGCTTCGTCGATCGGCGACAGCAGCGCGGCTTCGCCCCGCGGCGCGGTGAAGCGGCCGTCGATCAGCGCGCCGCTTTCCAGTTCGATCCGGTAGCGGCTGCCCGACTTGATGGACGCGGCCGGCAGTGCGATGCCGCGGCCGCATTCTGCCGTCATCAGCGGCGGCAGTTTGCGGCCGGACAGTTCCGCGTCGAGCGCGGCGGCGCTCTGGCGCGTCTGCGCGGCGCTGCTGCAGCTCAAACCCATGCGCTCGAGCATTGCCGCGAGCGTGCTGTCGGGCACGCGCTGCATCACCTGATGGGCGTCTTGCCATTCGATCTCGAAGCCCGCGCGCGACGCGAGGCTCTGAATCGATTCGCTGCTGCTGGCGCGTTTTGCACTCACGCGTGTGACTCCTGTTTGGCGCATTGGCGCGCATCGTGTGCGTTGGCATATTCGCTGACGTCGCCGGTCAGCCACGCGACGTAAGCATAGCCTGGCACTTCGCCCGCGCCGATGCGGTCGCGCGCGCGCGGCGGGGTTTCGAAGATCACCTTGCCGGGCGGCGGTTCCGCAAGCGGCACGGCGCTTTGCTGCAGATTCAGGACGATCGACAGCGTCTGCCCATCGTCGAGTTTCCAGCGTGCGGCGAGGGCGTTGGCCTCACTGCCGTCTTGCGCGCGCAGCACGTTGGCGCCGAGCGGCTTCGCATGTTTCAGGCGCGGCATCAGTAGTTTTGCACGTACCGCCAGCGCGGATTTGTAGAAATGCATCCATTCGAGCCGCTCGGCCGACGCGTCTTCTTCGAGGCGCGGCGACGACGTCGCCAACGTGCGCGGATCGTTCGGATCGGGAATATGAGCGCGGCGCTTTTCATCGGCGAACGCGGAAAAGCGCGCGAATTCGCGGCGCCGTCCTTCGCGGACTGCATCGGCGAGTTCGCCCTGATAATCGGTGAAGAACTGGAACGGCTGTTTTGAGCCGTATTCCTCGTCCATAAACAGCAACGGAATTTGCGGCGCCAGCAGTTGCAGACCGATCGCGGCGCGCAGCGCATCGTCGGAACACAGCGAACGCAGCCGTTCGCCGAGTGCGCGGTTGCCGATCTGGTCATGGTTCTGCAGGAACATCACGAATGCGCTCGGGCGCAGATGCCCGCTCGGCTGGCCGCGCGGCGCGCCATCGTGAATCGGCGACGGCTCGCCCTGATATGCGAAACCGCTCGACAGCACGCGCGCGAGATGCTTGATCGGGTGCTGCGCGTAGGCGTGGTAATAGCCTTCGGTTTCGCCGGTCAGCAGCACATGCAAGGCGTTGTGCGCATCGTCGTTCCATTGCGCGGTGAAATGCGTGTCGAGCAGGTTCGCCGTGTTGCGCTCGTTCTCGAGCACCAGATGCACGTGCCGGCCGTGCTGCACTTTGGCACGCACGTGATCGGCCAGTTCGCGCAGCCACTCGTCGTTGTTGATCGCATGCACTGCGTCCAGACGCAGGCCGTCGAAGCGGAATTCGTTGATCCAGTACAGCGCATTGTCGAAAAAGAATTCGCGCACTTCGATGCGTTCGAAGTCGATCGCCGGCCCCCACGGCGTATGCGTGCCTTCGCGGAAGAACGGCCGCGCATACTGTTGCAGGTAATTGCCGTCCGGGCCGAAGTGGTTGTACACGACGTCGAGAAACACCATCAGGCCGAGGCCGTGCGCGGTGTCGATCAGGGCCTTCAGCTCGTCGGGGCGGCCATAGGCCGAATCGGGCGCGTACGGCAGCACGCCGTCGTAGCCCCAGTTGCGCGCGCCGGGAAAATCGTTGAGCGGCATCAGCTCGATGGCCGTCACGCCCAGTTCGACCAGCGCCGGCAAGTGCCTGATCACACCCGCATAGCCGCCGAGCGCGCCGACGTGCACTTCGTACAGCACCGTTTCTTCCCACGGGCGGCCGTGCCAGCCCGTATGCTCCCAGCGGTAGGCGCGCGGATCGATCACTTCGCTCGGGCCATGCACGTCGTGCGGCTGGAAGCGCGACGCCGGATCGGGCACCGTCATGTCGCCGTCGAGCCGATAGCGATACAGCGAGCCCGCGCCGCATTCGGTTTCGAGTTCGAACCAGCCGCCGCCGCTCGCGGCCATGTCGCGCTCGCCGGCACAGGCACCGTTTTCAAAGACGATTTGTACTTTCTTGCACGACGGCGCCCACAGACGAAAACGCGTGCGCGGTTTCGCGCCACGCGCGCCGAGCACTTGCGCGCCGAACGGCAGACAGTGCGCGTGATGATGCACGTGAGGATCAATCGGGCTGTCATGCATGGTCGTCACCTTTTGTCACAGCGTTAGCTGGGGTGTCTTGGCCGGGAGCGCCGGGCCGGGGCGGGGCGTCAGGCCTGCCGCGCCTGCCGGACCAGGCGCGTTGCCAGGCGCGTCTAGCCCGGCCGCGGCGGCCGCGCGGTTTGCAGCGGCACGCCGTGACCCGCGCCCGCCGCCCAGCCGGTCTGCCAGTCCGCCTCGCCGGATGGCTGCGCCGCCAGCACCACCAGCGCGTGCGCAGCCACATTGACTTCAGGCTGCGCGAGCGGATGCGGCGCTGCGTCCGGGTCCGCGGAATCCACCAGCACGTGCCATTCCAGGTGCGGTGGCGGCGGTGCGAAACGCAGCATGTCGGCCGACGCATTCAACATCATCAACAATACTTCCGTTTCGCCGCTGCGTCCTGGTCCGGCGCGGCGCAGCGTGAACGCGCGTCCTTCGGGGTCCTGCCATGCTTCGATCGTCAGCGGTTCGCCGCGTTCGTCGAACCAGCCGACGTCGAACAGCCCCGGCAGCACCTCGCGGTCGCCGACCAGAAAGCGCGTCTCGCGCAGCAGCGGATGATCCCGGCGCAACGCGATCATCCGCGTGACGAAGGCGGTCATCTTCTGGCCCTGTGCGGATGCCGCGCGCTGCCAGTCGATCCACGAGATTTCGTTGTCCTGGCAATACGCATTGTTGTTGCCGTTCTGCGAGCGGCCCGCTTCGTCGCCCGCCAGCAGCATCGGCGTGCCGAGCGCGATGAACAGCGTGCCGATCAGCGAACGCGCGACGCGCGCGCGCGTTTCGTTGACGATCGGGTCGTCGGTCGGGCCCTCGACGCCCCAGTTCGAACTGCAGTTTTCGTTGTGACCGTCGTTGTTGTTTTCACCGTTGATCTCGTTGTGCTTCTGCTCGTACGACACCAGATCGGCCAGCGTGAAGCCATCGTGCGATGCGACGTAATTGATCGACGCGGTCGGCTTTCTGAAGCGCCGGTTGAACAGATCCGACGAGCCCGTCAGGCGCGCCGCGAGATCGGGGCGCAGGCCCGCGTCACCGCGCCAGAAACGGCGCACGCAGTCGCGAAAGCGATCGTTCCATTCGCCAAAGCCCGGCGGATGATTGCCCAGCTGATAGCCGCCGGGCCCGATGTCCCACGGCTCCGAAATCAGCTTGCGCTGCGACAGCACCGGGTCCTGGCGGATCGCATCGAAAAAGCCCGAACCCGGGTCGAAGCCGGCGTGCTCGCGGCCGAGCGTGACGCCCAGATCGAAACGGAAGCCGTCGATATTGAACGCGGTCGACCAGTAGCGCAGCGAATCCATCACCATCTGCAGCACGCGCGGATGCGGCAGGTTCAGCGTGTTGCCGCAGCCGGTATCGTTGATGTGATGGCGCTCGTCGCCGGGAATCAGCCGGTAGTAGCTCGCGTTGTCGAGACCGCGCCACGACACGGTCGGCCCGGTTTCGCTGCCTTCGCAGGTGTGGTTGTAGACCACGTCGAGAATCACCTCGATGCCCGCTGCGTGCAATTGCCGCACCGCGATGCGCATTTCGTCGAGCCGGTGCGAAGTCAGATACGAAGGCTCGGGCGCGAAGAATGCCGCGGTGTTGTAGCCCCAGTAGTTGCGCAGGCCGCGCTCGACGAGGAAACGGTCGTTCAGGAACGCATGCACCGGCAGCAGTTCGACCGCGGTCACGCCGAGCTTCAGCAGATGGTCGATGAACTCGGGCGAAGCGAGCGCAGAAAAGGTGCCGCGTTCCGGCGGCCGCAAGTCGTTGCGCAACATCGATGCGCCGCGTACGTGCGTTTCGTAGATCACGGTATCGCCCCACGGCACGTTCGGGCGCCGGTCGTGCGACCAGTCGAACGCTTCGTCGACCACCACGCATTTAGGCATGGCCGGCGCCGAGTCGCGCCGGTCGATCGACAGGTCGACGCGGTTCGAATGCATCCGGTAGCTGAACAGCGCATCGGACCAGCGGAATTGTCCGATCAGCTTGCGCGCGTACGGATCGAGCAGCAGCTTGTGCGGATTGAAGCGATGCCCGTTTTGCGGCTGATAGGGGCCGTGCGCGCGAAACGCGTACACGGTGCCAGGATGTGCGTGCGGCAGATAGCCATGCCAGATTTCGTCGGTGCATTCGGGCAGCGCATAGCGCTTCAGCTCCTTGCGGCCACTGGGCTCGAACAGGCACAGCTCGATGCGCTGCGCGTTGGCGGAGAACACCGCGAAATTGACGCCGAGTCCATCCCAGCTTGCCCCGAGCGGATAGGGCGAGCCCGGCAGCAGCCGGTCGGGCAATACATGCGACATGGTTCCCGTCCTTGTTCTGGTTTGTCGACGATCGGGGTAGCGGCCAGCGGCAAAGGCCGCCTGCAGCGGCGTTATGCAGCCGCTTCAGGCACCTCGAGCCGCTCAGGCAGCATACGCCGCATCGGCGGGACGCACTATGATGCGGCGCACCGGCGCACCACGCAGTGGGCCCGGCTGCGAACCGCATTGCACGGCATCAATCGGCGCGCAACACGATGGTCGCGAGCGGCGGCAGGATCAGCGCCGCGGAGTGCGGCCGGCCGTGGCTTGGCACTTCTTCGGTATGAATCAGGCCGCCGTTGCCGACGTTCGAACCGCCGTACACGGCCGCATCCGTGTTCAGGATTTCGCTCCAGCGGCCGGGCCGTGCCATGCCGACGCGATAGCCCTGGCGCGGCACCGGCGTGAAATTGCACACCGTGACGGTTTCACGGCCCGCGCCGTCCATGCGGCGATACGCATAGACGCTGTTGTCCGCGTCGTCACCGATGATCCATTCGAAGCCGCCGGGCTCGCTATCGAGCTGATGCAGCGCCGGCTCGCCGCGATACATGCGGTTCAGGTCGCGCACGAGCTTCTGCACGCCGTGGTGCAGCTCGTCGTCGAGCAGATGCCAGTGCGGCGAACCGTCGTGATCGAACTCGGCCATCTGGCCGAACTCACCGCCCATGAACATCAGCTTCTTGCCGGGATGCGTCCACATAAAACCGAAGTACGCGCGCAGATTCGCGAAGCGCTGCCAGCGGTCGCCGGGCATCTTGCCGAGCAGCGAGCCCTTGCCGTGCACCACTTCGTCATGCGAAAGCGGCAGCACGAAGCGCTCCGAATACGCATACACCATGCCGAAAGTCATGTTGTGGTGATGCCAGCGGCGGTACAGCGGGTCTTCGTGCATGTAGTGCAGCGTGTCGTGCATCCAGCCCATGTTCCACTTGAACTGGAAGCCGAGCCCGCCGCTGTCGACCGGCGCGGTGACGCCCGGCCATGCAGTCGATTCCTCGGCCACGGTGATCGCGCCGCGCACGCCGGGCATATGCTGCACTTCGTGATTCAGCCGCTTCAGAAACGCAATCGATTCGAGATTTTCGCGGCCGCCATAGACGTTCGGCACCCATTCGCCGGCTGCGCGCGAATAGTCGCGATACAGCATCGATGCGACCGCATCGACGCGCAGCCCGTCGACGTGATAGCGCATCAGCCACGCGAGCGCCGACGCGATCAGGAACGCGCTGACCTCGTTGCGGCCGAGGTTGTAGATCATCGTGTTCCAGTCCTGGTGATAGCCTTCGCGCGGGTCCGCGTGTTCGTACAGCGGCGTGCCGTCGAACTGCACGAGGCCGTGCGCATCGTTCGGAAAGTGCGCGGGCACCCAGTCGAGAATCACACCGAGGCCGGCTTCGTGCGCGCGGTTCACGAAGTGCGCGAACTGCTCGGGCGAGCCGAAGCGCGCCGACGGCGCGAACTGCGATAGCGGCTGATAGCCCCACGAGCCGCCGAACGGATGCTCGGCGATCGGCATGAACTCGATATGCGTGAAGCCCATTTCCTTCGCATACGGAATCAGCCGGTCCGCGAGCTCGGCCCAGTCGAGGCCGCGATGCCCCTGTTCGGCGATGCGCAGCCACGACTCCGCGTGCACTTCGTAGATCGTCAGCGGCGCGCGCGGCGTTTGCTGCTCGCCGCGGCTTGCCATCCATTCGCTGTCGGTCCACTGGAATTTCTCGATCTGGTCGACGTGCGCAACGATCGACGCGGTGGCCGGCGGCTGTTCGGTCTGCATCGCGCACGGGTCGGCCTTCAGCGGCAGCGCGTAGCCTTCGCGAGTCAGGATCTCGTACTTGTAGCGCGTGCCTGCGCACAGCCGTGGCACGAACAGTTCCCACACGCCCGCCTGATGGCGCAGCCGCATCGGATGCCGGCGGCCGTCCCACGCATTGAAGTCGCCGACCACCGACACGCGCCGCGCATTCGGCGCCCAAACCGCGAAGCGCACGCCGGGCACGCCGTCGAGATCGATCGGCCGCGAACCGAGGCATTCGAGCACCGCGTACGGGTCGCCCCATGCGACGCGCTGCAACGGCTCGTCGCCGAGTGCCGGGCCGAACGAATAGGTGTCTTCGATTTCCTGCACCGCGCCGTGCCAGTCGATCCGCAAGCGGTACGGCACTGCTTCGCTGACGGTGCCGCCGAACAGGCCGCCCGGATGCAGCGGCTGCAGTTCGCCGAGCGTGCGGCCGTCGTCGCGTGCGACGACGCTGACGCGCGCGGCGTTCGGCAGCATCGCGCGCACCACCGGACCGGCCTCGGTTTGATGCAGGCCGAGTTGCGAGAACGGGTCGGGGTGGCGCGCGTCGACCAGTGCGTTGACATCGATCGGATGAAGTCCTGCTGCTGCGTGATGAATGCTGCTTTGCTCACTCATGATCGCCCTCTGCGGCGTGCGGCGGCTGCGTGCCGCCGTGGGTATGCGCAGCCGTGCCCGGCGGCGCGCCGGTATCGCCAAGCATGCGGCTGGTCAGTGCGGCGAGGCCGCGTACCGGTAGGCCGAGCCAGGCGGGGCGGTTGGCTGCCTCGTAACGGATCTCGTAGGCGGCTTTCTCGATCAGGAACAGATCGAGCAAAGCCTGTTCGTCGGCCGGCGCGACGAGCGGCTGCGACGCCTGCCCGGTGGCCGCGCGGTACTCGGCGAGGAAGGTCTCGGCCGCGTGGCCACGGAAGCGTTCGAACAGCGCGCGCTTGCGGTCCGCGGTCGGCTGCGGCGCGGCTTCGGTGGTGGACTGCGCGGCGGCACTCGCATACGACAGCGAGCGCAGCAAGCCGGCCACGTCGCGCAGCGGGCTCGACTTCGCGCGCCGCTCGTCGAGTTCGCGCGCGGGCTCGCCTTCGAAGTCGATCAGGAACGCATCGCCTTGCGACACCAGCACCTGGCCCAGATGGAAATCGCCGTGAATGCGCGTGCGCAACGCGTGCGCGTCCGGCTTGACGAGGTGTTCGACGGCTTCGACCAGCAGCTCGCGCCGGTCGAGAATGCTGCGCGCGAGCAGCAGCGTGTCGTCGGTCAGATGGTCGAGGTTTTTCGTCAGCACGTCGAGCGCGCTGGCGAGCATGCTTTGCGTGCCGTCGACCCACGCGCGCACCTGCGCCGCATCGGCCGCTTCCGGCGCGAACGCCGCATCGTCCGAAGGCGACGCGAGCGTGACGTGCAGCTCGCCGAGGCGCCGGCCGATGATGCCGACGAAGGTCTGATAGCCGAGCAGCGCCTCTTCTTCGTTGATGCGGTCCTGTTCGGCATCGCCGCCGTCCACCGCGAGCGCGAGTTCGTCGATCACGCGGCGCAGGTAGTCGAGCGCCCAGTTCCACGCATCGCCCTGGTTGTCGATGAAGCCCTGCAGAATGCACAGCGTATGCGGCACGCCCTGCGGATCGACGCGCACCACTTCACCATACAGCGGCGCGGTATTCGCATAGCCAAGCTGCGTCAGATAGCGGCTCATTTCGGCTTCCGGATGTACGCCGTTCAGCAGGCGCCGCACCAGCTTCAGCACGATCGTGTCGGCCACCACCAGCGAGCTGTTGCTCTGCTCAGCGGCGAGCCAGCGAATCTCCGGCTGTTCGCCGAGGTCGAGTTCGTCGAAGCGCGCGGTCGGCACGAAGCAGATCTCGCTCTTCTGCACGGTCGGCACCACCGCGCGTGCTCGCAGCTTGCGCATGATGCCGTACGCGAACTGCGGCAGAGCGAACGCGTCGGTCAGGTGGCCGATATTGCGAGCGCGGCGAACGCGGGCGAGCGCGAGCTGCATGAACAGCGGATTGGACGTGTCGGTGCCCCATGTGATCGCGATCGGCAGCACGTAGCGTTCGGTGTGGTTGCCGACGTCCGCTTCGATTTCGGTGAATGCGAAGCCGGCTTCCGGAATCGTCGTCAGCGCGGCGAGACGCACCGCATTGAGCTTCTGGTCCTTCGACGCGAACCAGCGGCGCCGCACCAGCCACGACGGCAGCACCTCCGATTCGAGCAGCCGCACGTTCTCCGGCGTCGCGCCGGTCTGGCCTTCGCGGATCACGATCGTGACGAAATCGGGCAGCGGCTCGGACGGCGCCTGGCTCCATGTCGGGCGCTGGTTGCTCGAGCACAGCAGGAACCACAGGAAGCCGTACGGCGGGAAGGTCAGCAGATAGGTCAGCTGGCCGATCGCCGGAAACACCGAATCCGACGTCATCTCGACCGGCACGGTGCCGGCGAATTCGGACAGATCCAGTTCGACCGCCTGCGGTGCGCGCGACAGGTTCGCTACGCACAGGATGGCCGGCTCGCCGGGCATTTCGCGCAGATACGCGAGGATCTTGCGATTGCTCGGCTTCAGGAAGCGGATCGAGCCGCGTCCGAATGCATGCTTCGAGCGGCGCGTCGCCAGCATTCTGCGCGTCCAGTTCAGCAGCGAATGCGGGTCGCGGCTCTGCGCTTCGACGTTGACGGCATCGAAACCGTACAGCGAGCCCATCACCGGCGGCAGCACCAGCTGCTCGGGGTCGGCGCGCGAGAAACCGCCGTTGCGGTCCGACGACCATTGCATCGGCGTGCGCACGCCGTCGCGGTCGCCCAGGTGAATGTTGTCGCCCATGCCGAGCTCGTCGCCGTAGTAGATCACCGGCGTGCCGGGCATCGACAGCAGCAGCGAGTTGATCAGCTCGATACGGCGGCGGTCGCGTTCCATCAATGGCGCGAGACGGCGGCGGATGCCGAGATTCAGGCGCGCGCGCCGGTCGCTCGCATAGGTGTTCCACAGATAGTCGCGCTCGGAATCGGTGACCATCTCGAGCGTCAGCTCGTCGTGATTGCGCAGGAAGATCGCCCACTGGCAGCTTTCTGCGAGATCCGGCGTCTGCTTCATGATGTCGGTGATCGGGAAGCGGTCTTCGCTGGCGATCGCCATATAGATGCGCGGCATCAGCGGAAAGTGGAACGCCATATGGCATTCGTCCTCGTCGCCGAAATACTCCTGCACGTCTTCCGGCCACTGGTTCGCTTCGGCGAGCAGCATCCGGTTCGGGTACTCGGCGTCGATCGTCGCGCGGATTTTCTTCAGTACCGCGTGCGTTTCCGGCAGGTTCTCGTTGTTGGTGCCTTCGCGCTCGACGAGGTACGGCACCGCGTCGAGGCGCAGCCCGTCGATGCCCATGTCGAGCCAGAAGCGCATCACCTGCAGCACTTCGCGCAGCACGGCCGGGTTGTCGAAGTTCAGATCCGGCTGGTGCGAATAGAAACGATGCCAGAAATACGCGCCTGCC
This sequence comes from Paraburkholderia sp., assembly GCA_035536055.1. Lineage (GTDB taxonomy): Bacteria > Pseudomonadota > Gammaproteobacteria > Burkholderiales > Burkholderiaceae > Paraburkholderia. The sequence continues at coordinate 13,019 of DATLOW010000478.1, forward strand.
ACCGGGTCGTGCGTCCAGTTCGACGGTTCGGTATCGATGAAGATGATGCGCGTGCCGGTGTACTTCTGGTCGGTGTCGGACCACACGTAGTAGTTGCGATGATTGGAGCCCGGCTTCGCGCGCCGTGCACGCTGAAACCACGGGTGCTGGTCCGACGTGTGGTTGATCACCAGCTCGGTGATCACGCGGATGCCGCGAGCGTGCGCCGCCTGGATAAAGCGCTTCACGTCGCCCATCGTGCCGTAGTCTTCGTGCACGTTGCGATAGTCGGCGATGTCGTAGCCGTCGTCGCGGCGCGGCGACGGATAGAACGGCAGCAGCCAGATCGCGTTGACGCCCAGTTCCGCGATGTAGTCGAGCTTGGCCATCAGCCCGGCGAAATCGCCGACGCCGTCGTTGTTCGCATCGAAGAACGACTTCACGTGCACCTGGTAGATGATCGCGTCCTTGTACCACAGCGGATCGTCGGACAGCGTCGAGACCTTGCGGCGCCGTGCAGGGCGCTCGCTGGCCGGCGTTTCGACGGTCGGGTCGGCGATGGTGGCCTGTACCGCGTTGTCGGAAGGATCGTCACGTTTCATGTCGCACCTTCATTTATTCGGAAAAGGGGTCGGCGCTCGAGCCGCGGTCCGCTTCATCGGGTATCGCCTCGCGCGGCACGCCGCCCGCGGGTGCGATGCGCCAGATCGCAAACGGTCGCGTATTCGGGTCGAGTCGCACGTGCTGCCAGCGGCCGTGCCAGGCGAAACGCTCGCCGTTCATCTGGTCGACCACGTCGAGCGCGGCGTGATCGTGCAGCTGCCAGCGGTTGAACGTGGCCCACGACAGTTCGAGGTCCGCGCCCTGTTCGTTGAACGGATCGAGATTGATCGCGACCACGATCACGTTGTCGCGCGTTTCGGTCGCTTTCTCGAAGAACAGGATGTGATCGTTGTGCGCGGGCAGGAACGTCAGACCGAGATGCGAATGCAGCGCCGGGTTGGCGCGCCGGATGCGGTTCAACGCGGTGATCTCGCCGACGATATTGCCGGGACGGTGCCAGTCCCATGCGCGCAGCTGGTATTTCTCCGAGTCGAGGTATTCCTCGCTGTTCGGCAGCGCCGCGGCTTCGCACAGCTCGAAGCCGCTATATACGCCCCACAGCCCGGACAAGGTCGCAGCCAGCGCCGCGCGGATCACGAAGCCCGCGCGCCCCGACCATTGCAGATGGCGCGGATTGATGTCCGGGGTGTTGACGAAGAAATTCGGCCGGAAGAATTCGCGCAGATGGGTCTGCGTCAGCTCGTTCAGGTACTCGGTGAAATCGCGCTTCGATTCGCGCCACGTGAAGTACGTGTACGACTGCGAGAAGCCGATCTTTGCGAGGCGCGCCATGACGCGCGGGCGCGTGAAGGCTTCAGACAGAAAGATCACATCCGGATGGCGCGCGCGCACGTCGGCGATCATCCATTCCCAGAATGGCAGCGGCTTCGTATGCGGGTTGTCGACGCGAAAGATGCGCACGCCTGCATCGATCCAGAACAGGATCACGTCGCGCAATGCGAGCCACAAGTCGGGCTTCGCGTCGCGCGCGTAGAAGTCCGGGTTCACGATGTCCTGGTACTTCTTCGGCGGATTCTCCGCATAACGCAGCGTACCGTCGGGGCGCCACGCAAACCATGTCGGGTGCTCCTTCAGCCACGGATGGTCCGGCGAGCATTGAATCGCGAAGTCCAGTGCGATTTCGAGGCCATGTTCGTGCGCGGCCGCCAGCATGCGGCGAAAATCGTCGAGCGTGCCGAGCTGCGGATGCACGGCGGTATGGCCGCCGCCTGCGGCGCCGATCGCATAAGGGCTGCCGACGTCGTCTTCATTGGCCGTCAGCGTGTTGTTGCGGCCCTTGCGGTTCGCGAGGCCAATCGGATGGATCGGCGGGAAATACAGCACGTCGAAGCCCATCTCGCGGATGCGCGGCAGCTTGCCGATCACGTCGTCGAAGTTGCCGTGCCGGTGTTCGTCGTCGCTCATCGAACGCGGAAAGATCTCGTACCAGCTCGCGAAGCGCGCGGCCGCGCGTTCCGCATCGATCCGGTAGATCACGCCGTCGCGCGATAGCGAAGGGCGGTGGCGCGCCGCGGCCACCGCCCGCGCAGTCCCGGGCGCAAGCACGATCGCAAGGCGCGTGGCGGCATCGGCCTTGGTGAACTGCGTGACGACCTGTTCGAGCGGCTTCGGGTCTGCGTCGCCGGCGGTTTCGACTTCGGCCAGTACCAGCGCAAACAGGTGTTTCGCTTCTTCCAGTTCGAGCTCGACGGTCTGGTTTGCCTTCAGCTTTTTCTGCATGTGATCGACCAGCGACGCGAAATCGTCGCGCCATGCGATCACCGTGAATTCGTGACGGCCGACGCGCTCGAGCGGAATGCGCGCCTCCCACAGATCGTTGCCGGCGGGCTGCGCGGGCGTCATCGGCACTTCGTGCCAATGGGTTTCGTCGGCGGCGCGCCAGATCACTGCAGCGGCGATCTTGTCGTGGCCTTCGGCGAAGATCGCCGCCGTCACCGGCACGCGCTCGCCGACGACGCGCTTGGCCGGAAAGCGTCCGGAGTCGACCGATGGCGTCACGCTTTCGATCGCGACGCGCGAAGCGGCGATCGCATCCAGCACGGTCTTGTGGCCGGATTGCTTGCTGTTGCGCTTGTCGATCGGTGGTGCGAGTCGCACCGGCTTGTCGGGTACTGCGCCCAGCAGCCGGAATGCGCCGGGCGCGAGCGTGAACGGCGCGAGCGCGGCCGGCGGGATGCGTGGCTCGGCGCCGAGCGGCGCGAAACGCGTGAAGTTGCCCGGCACGCCATCGAGAAAGCGTGCTGGGTCGACGCGCACCGGTGTGCCGAGATCGGGGTTGAAGGTGCTCAGCACGGCTTCCTGCGCGTCGCGCAGGTCGCGCCGGTCGCCACGCAGCAGCACGGCGACCGGTGCGTCGGGGCCGCTTAGCAGGCGCAGTTCGCCGGCGCAGCGTAAGGTCCAGGTGTCGCGTTGCAAGGCGTTCGCGTACTTGATGCGCTCGCTCAGATCGAAGCGCCGCGCGCGGCATTGCTCGGCGAACGCATGCGCATCGCCGTGCAGATAAGACATCGCTTCGCCGACACCGTATTCGAAGCCCATCGGCATCATCCAGCCGGTGCCGATGGCGGTCGCGGCGGCCAGCGCGCGTCGATACGCGCGCTCGACGATGGTCGACTCGTGCGTATCGCTGATGTCGTGCACGAGACGCGTGCCGTACGGCGCTTCCGGAAACGCGATCGGCGCGCCGATGCGCAGCAGCGTCGCATGTTCGTCGACCATCCACGACGAGCGGAAGTCCCACCAGCGCGACGACGTGAACGTCGCATCGAAGCCGGCGCCTTCGAGACCGAGCACATCGTTGCGCGCGAGGCCGGGCGTGGCGGCGAGCAAGCGCACCGCCGGATGCCGCGCGCGCACCGAAGCGCCGAGCCGCTGCCACACATCGCGCGGCACGCGGTGCGGCGAATCGAAGCGGAACCCGCCGATGCCGGTCTCGGCAAGGCCGTTCAACGCCTGCGCCCACCAGTCGACCAGCGCCTGCGCGCTGCGCGGATCGCTGAAATTCGCGTATGCAACGTTGTCTTCATGCCGCGCATGGCGCGGATCGAGCCGCGCTTCTTCGGGCTCGAACGGATGAAACCAGTCGCGATGCTGATGGAACAGCGCGCCGTCCGCGGCCGCGCGGTCGACCACCAGATCGACCAGCAGCGTCAGGCCATGCTGTCCGGCGGATTCGGCCAGCCGCTGAAGTACAGCGGCGGCAGGCTCGCCGGTACCGAGCACCGGATGCAACTGGGAGTGGTCGCTGACGATCTGCGTGTGTCCGGCCGAACCCGGCCGGAACAGCGAGCCGATCAGCACATGGTCGAAGCCCAGTGCCGCGGCATGTTCAAAGTGCGCAGGCCACGCGTCGAGCGGGCCGGCCAGCAGTGCATGAACAAAGTAGATCCGCGGCGCATAGGCGTGGGGAGCTTCCATCTGTCGTCGTCCAGATTCGTCGTGCCGCAGCGTGGATCCACGCAAGGTGCGATCACAGCCGCTCATTAGGCTTTCAGAGCCGGATGCCGCGCGCACTGCAGAGCGCCGGCGCATACTCGTCACAATGTAGTGCATCGAGCGGGATGCCGCCTGGCGGATTCGCCAGGCCTTTTGCACAAGCGCACGGGCGAGCCGGCGTAGGCAAGGCGGCAGAATCAGTGGGGAGCAAGCGTTGTGCCAAAGCGACGTGCGCGTGTGGCCGGCTGTCGCGTGCCGCGGTGCATCAGGTTGCGCATCAAGGGGCGGCGCGCAGTCGCGCACGACCGTTAGCGGTTGCGGCGCGCCGCTGCGCCGCGAGGGCTTGCGTGTAATTCGGGGAAGCGGCGGCGGGCTTTACATGCGCCGGTGTGCGCTGGCCGTGCCGGTTGCAACGCGCATAGGCGGCACTTGCCGGCGGCGCCTGCTCGCGGCGCGGTCAGCCGGTCGGCTGCTCAGCTGCAAATCAGGAGCCGAGCAGGCCCGCAGCCATGTTGATGCACAGACCCAGCACGGCGACGTTGAAATAGAACGACAGGATCGATTGCGCAAGCGCCGCGCGGCGCACCGCGCGCGAACGCAGCACGACGTCCGAGGTTTGCGACGCGACGGCGATCGTGAACGAGAAGTACAGAAAATCCCAATAGTTCGGGTCGAGCCTGTGATCGGGAAACAGCAGCGGCGTTTCCTTCGCGCTGGCGCTGAAATACAACCGCGCATAGTGCAGCGTGAAGATGGTCGGAATCAGAAACCACGCGCCGATCAACGTGAGGCCGGTCAGCACGTAATGCGCGACGCTGGTCGCGCCCTTCGCGGTGGCGAGTTCGAGCACGATTGCCGCAATGCTCGCGACGGTGGCGACGCACACGATCGCGAGCACGGTGCCGGCGTTTTCGTCTTCGCGCAGCGCGAGCTCGCGCACGCTGCCGTGATCCGAGCGCACCATGTGAAACCAGATCAGCGCGAGATAGATCCAGACGGCCACGTCCCAGCCGATCAGCGCGCGCACCGTCGGGCGCAACGGCGACGGCAACAGCAGCAGCGCGACCAGCACACCGGCGATGGCACCGGCGACCATGCGCGGCCGGTTGCGGAGCACTTGCGGATAGAGCGTCATGACGGTCGTGTAGTTTGAGTGGGCAAGTGGTTCGTCGCGGCGCGGCGCGCGGGATGCCACGCCCGGGTTCGGCGCGTGGTTGCCGCGGCGTGCCGGCTGCGGGATTCTACCGCGCGATGCCGGGCTTTTATCCGCGGCGATTGTCGAACGGCGGCGCTGACGTTATATTCTCCGGCACAGTTCATCAGCCGGGCTTGCGGCAGGCTTTCAAACGAAGCCTGCATGCGCGGCGAGGTTCAGAGACCGCAAGTGCATGCGGCGCAAGGCCAGTTTGAAACACAAGGTTTGGGGCAGACCGATCCGGATGAGCGCACGCACGCGATGCAGCGGCACGCCATGCCGGTCGATTACGAACTTGATCTGGAGCCCCTATGACAGTTGCCGAATTCCGGAGCACGCGTGCGCGTCTGCCAGAAGCGATGCGCGCCGCGCGTTCCGCAAGCCGCCTGGCCTCGCCGCCGGTGCCTTGCGTATCGGCCGCCGCAGCCCTGCAGGGCGCGGTACAGCGGCCTGCGGCCGTTTCGTCGGTTTCGCCCGTTTCGTTGCCTTCGTCAGCCTTCTGCTTTGCGCGGACCGTCGCGGCGCGCATTCGCAAGGTATCGCATAACCTCAAATCCCCTATCCGATCGGCAGCTTCGTGAAGAACGGCGCAGTGCGCCGCAGGCTCGGCGCGCGGTAGGCGCGCGCCGCGCGGCGCCGTGCTGCTCCTGCGCGTCGCGATTGAGCGCGGCGCGCACTTCAGGTTGAACGACCACACACCATGACGAATTCGACGACTCGCATCCAGCCCGCCGCGCTGACCAAAACGGCGCGCGCCACCCGCGCCGGGCTGCGCCATCGCGTGATCAGCATCGCCACGCTGGCGGCGCTGTTCTCGTTGTTCGCGCTGTATATCGCGTGGCTCGAAGTGCATCGCGCGGAGGCACCGCCCGAAGACGACTCGCCGTTCGCGCAAGCGGTGGCGCGCGGTCCGGCACTGCCGGGCAGCGTGTCCGGCGGCGACATCGTCAAGCGCGGCGAATACCTCGCGCGGGCCGGCGCCTGCCTGTCCTGTCACACCGCCGACAAGAGCCGGCCGTTCGCGGGCGGCGTGGCGCTGCATACGCCGTTCGGCACGATCTATACGCCAAACCTTACGCCGGATGCCGCGACCGGCATCGGCCAATGGAGCGACGACGATTTTCTGCGTGCGATGCACGAGGGCATCGGACGGACCGGCGAGCGGCTTTATCCGGCTTTTCCGTATACGGCGTACACCAAGCTTGCGGATCGCGACGTGCTGGCCATCCGCGCGTATCTGAAAACGTTGACGCCGATTCACTCGGTGCCGCCGCCCAACCAGCTGGTCTTTCCGTTCGGCCAGCGCGGACTGATGCTGTTCTGGAATCTGTTCAACTTCAATGAAGGGCGGTTCGTGCCGGACCCGAAGCAGAGTCCGGAATGGAATCGCGGCGCGTATCTGGTGGAAGGCCTCGGGCACGGTCGCACGCATGCGGCGGCGCCGGTGGTGCCGGCACTGCATGACGACGCGCTGCTGTTGAGCCGCGAAGACCTGCGCTCGATTGCCGTCTATTTGCGTTCGCTGCCTTCTTCGCAAGGCGGCGCGCGCGCGTTGCACGAGCCGCGCGGCGCGTCGGACAGCGCGGCGACGCTGGGTAGCGCGCAGTGACGCGCGGTGCCGTTGCCGTGCGCTATCGATCAGCCGTTTGACGAGCGGGTTGCGGGGGCAAGGTTGCTGTGCAGCCTCGTCGATCAGCTTGCTGTCGCCTTGCCGTCAGCTTGCCGTTCGGCTCGCCGTTCTGTGCTTCGCATCAGCACCGCTTTCCTCTGCACAGGTCGCCGAATAACGCAAGAAACAATAACCGTAATTAATTTGGCGATAAGGAAAGTGCAGCATTATTTGCCGGTAGCATAGGGTCTTTGCGTGCAACTCGGCTGTGCGGCGCGCGTCAAAAACTCTCATACGATCGACACCGCGCATACGCATGTGTGTCATCGCACCTATCATCGTGAGATGGAGCCCACTCTGGTCACTACCGTTCAACATCACCCGGCGAACCGGGTCGGCCGAGACTTTGTCATCGGCGATCTGCACGGCTGCGTCGATGCGCTGCGTTATCTGCTGCGCGAGGTCGTGTTCGATCCGGCACGTGATCGGCTGTTTTCGGTCGGCGATCTCGTCGACCGCGGCATGCAATCGGAGGCGGCCCTCGCACTGCTCGACAAGCCGTGGTTCTACGCGGTGCTCGGCAATCACGAAGATACGTTGTGCGGTGTGGCCGAAGGGCGGCTGCGCCGCAAGTGGTGGTATGACATCGGCGGCTCGTGGGGTGAGAGCCTGTCCGACGAACGGCTGCGCGACTACGCGCACCGGCTGCGCCTGCTGCCGCTGGTTCGGGTAGTGGGCAGCGGCAGCGAACGCTTCAATATTCTGCATGCCGAGTTTTTCGGCACCGACGCCGATCTCGATCGCGGCGAGTTTTCCAGCGGCGTGCGCCAGCGTCTGCTGTGGGGACGCGACCTTGCGCTCGGCAATCACAAGCCTTCGAAGCAGCGCGATTTGTCGACGACTTATTGCGGTCACACACCTGTGCGAAAGGTCGTGCAACTCGGCGCGCAGATGTTCATCGATACCGGAGCGTTCGGGCCCGGCGGCAAGCTGACGATTGTGGAAGCGTTGACCGAACGGCACTGGTCGGTCAGTGTCGATATCGCGCGTGCCGAGGGCGCCGCGGCGTTCGCCCTGCCTTAGACCATTCGCGCAGCAGAGACGGGCGGATTGTCGCACGGGGTTCGTGCGCAGACGCCCGGCTTGGATGCGTAGGTCGCGAGTTCGGGCGCGTGGTTTCAGGCGCCGAAGCTCGGGCGCTCAGGCGCAGGTGTTCAGGCTCAGGCGCGCAGGCTCGGATGCCTGGTTCAGGCGCTGCTCAATTGCCAGGCGCGAACGTCTCCGTCGAGCTTCGCCTCGGCCGCGCTTCGCGCCCAGCCCTTCACCCCACCTGATTCAGCTCGAACACCACGTCGATTTCCCGGCCGTTCCAGTTGTATTCGAGGTACGCCGCGTGGTGGCAATCGCGCAACAGCAAGGTTCTGAACGCGGCAAGGCATTCGCCGCCCGTGTCGCGCACCGACGGATAGACGATGCCCGGCGCGCCGCTCGCGCGCACCGCGCGGCCGAGCGCCTGGCCTGCGGTGTAATCGCTCGGCGACAGTACTGCCGGATCGAATGATGTGTGCGCAGGCTGGTCCGGCTCGCGTGCGCCGCCGCCTGCGCTGGCGACCCTGGCAGCACTGGCAGCACTGGCGATACCGGCGGCACTCACGGCACTACCGATAGCGCCACGCAAGTCGACCGCATCGCCTTCCGCATACACCGTGTACAGCCGCATCTGCTGACGCATCGGCGGTTCCTGCGTGGCAGCCAGAAACAGCCCCGAGTGATAGCGCGTCTCGGCAATCGCGGTGGCGCGCGACAGCGCGCAATAGAACACGCCGTAGCTGCCGTCCGAGAAGCGGCTGCCGAGCGGATTCAGATGCGTGAAGGCCGCCATGATCGGCCCCCAGCCGGGACCGAAGCGCCGTTCGTCGCGCGGCACCAGGTCGAGATCGCCGACCTCGGTGCGCAGGCGGTCGTTGGTCATCGCTTCGAGCGCGTATAGCGCGTCGAAGTCGTCCGGCGATGCGACACGGTCGAACAGATTGACGGCCGGGAAGCGCGTCGGTACGACCCGGTAAGCGGGCGACCAGACGAGCGCGGACGTCGGCCAGCGGGTTTGCCACTGCAATTGCGATTCCGTCACGCCCAGCCGCCTCGCATTGCGTCGAGATACTGGCGCACCGCGACCAGATCGCTAATATTGCCCGCCAGCATGCGGTCGAGCGCGCGGCGGCCGCCGAACGGCGGCGCGCTGTTCGGACGCTTGATCCACGCGTCGGCGGCGGCCGGTTGCGGCAGCAGGATCTGCAGCGCCTTGTAGATGCCGAGTAACAGCGACAGCCGCTCGAGCGTGTCGCGCGCCAGACGTGCGGTTTGCGGCTCCGCTTTCCATTTGAAGAACGTCGAGCGGCCCGGTGCGCCGAGCAGCGTGATCTGTTCGTCGACGCTCAGGTCCCAGTCGTGAGCGATATTGAAGAACGCGCGCAAGCCTGCCGCGGACATGCTGGCCAGCGACGGCTCCGACCGGTTGCGCCGCGACGATCGCGCAGCGTCTGCAACATGAGCAGTTGGGGACATCGTGTTAGTCCTCCGATGAACTATGCATGGATATTAGTCTATTTTTGGATTTATGCAAGTGAGCTAGGTCGTGCCGGGCGGCTTTGTCGTGCATGTCGGCCGGTAAAGCGCCCGCCGGGCCGCCGTGCCATGCGAAAATCGCCGTTTTTGTGTCGCGTGCAAGGGGAACAGGGTGGCGTTCGTGCGAATCGTGTTGCTGGTGGCTGTCGGCGTGATGGGCTGGTCTGCGGCCGCCGTTGCCGAGTACAAGGAAGTCTGGAATCCGCCTGAGACGAGTGCACGCGCGGCGGCGCACGGCAAGACGAATTCCGCTGGCGGTGCCGGCGCCATGAAGAAAGCGGCCGCGGCGGGGCATGCGGGCAAGGCGGCGAAAACGTCCGCGAAGTCTGCGGCGAAGCACCCTGCAGCACAGGTGGGCGCGACGAAGCCGGCGGCGAAAAACGGCGTGGCAAAGCACGCTTCGACGAAGGCAGGCGCGACCGGTAAGGGTGGCGCGGCGCGGACGGTCGCGGCGGGCAAGCCGGCGGCCAAGACGGCAGCGGCAAAGACGGCAGCAAAGACGGCAGCGGCCAAGACGGCGCCGGCCGCGAAGCCGGCAACCGCGAAGCCAGCGTCGGCAAAGCCAGCCGGCGCGAAGACGGCAACGGCAAAACCAGTAACGGCAAAAACAGCGTCGGCCAGGCCGGGCACGGCACAGGCGGAAACGGTCGGGGCGAGCGGCAAGCGGCCCGACAGCGCCGGCCAATCCGCGCCACCTGCGCAGGCGGCCCCCGGGGCGGCGACCACCTCGACGACCGCGCCCCCCACCACGGCCGCGGCCAGCCCCGCGATCAACCCGCCGCGCGAACTGCCGCCGATCCTCAAATAGGCACCGGCGGCGCGCTCCGCGCGTGGGTAATCACAAATTCAGGCGGTCGTATCGACTTTGCCGTCATCCATGCGTACCGCGGCACGGGGCGTCGCCGCTGCCTGCGGCGCGCACGGATACCCAACCGGATTGACCACCTCATCCGGCTGCGCCGTGCGCCCGACATAAAATCAGGCGATCGTATCGACGATGCCGCCATCCACGCGCACAGCCGCACCAGTCGTCGCCAATGCCTGCGGCGAGCACAGATACGCAACCGGATTGGTCACTTCATCCGGCTGCGCCGCGCCGGACATCAAATCAGGCAATCGTATCGACGATGCCGCCATCCACGCGCACGGCCGCACCCGTCGTCGCCGATGCCTGCGGCGAGCACAGATACACCACCAGATTGGCCACTTCATCCGGCTGCGCCGCGCGCCGGATGATCGACGAGCCGCGCGTCGCCATCACGAACTCGCTGGCAACCTGTTCGATCGACTTGTTTTCCTTTTGCGCGGTCTCGCGCAGCATTTCATGCAGGCCTTCGGTCATCGTCGGGCCGGGCAGCACCGAATTGACCGTCACGCCGCTGCCGGCGGCGAACTTCGCGACGCCGCGCGCAATGCTCAGCTGCGAGGTCTTCGAGAAGGCGTAGGCGAGCATGTCCGGTGGAATGTTCAACGCCGATTCCGACGACACGAATACCACGCGCCCCCACTTGCGCTCCATCATCCGCTGCAGATAGGCGCGCGTCAGGCGCACGCCCGACATCACGTTGATCTGGAAGTAGCGTTCCCACTCGTCGTCCTGCGTGCTGAAGATGTCGCTCGGGCCATACACGCCGAGGTTGTTGACGAGGATGTCGGTGTCGGACACTGCGGCGACGAGCGCGTCGCAGCCGGCGCGTGTGCCGGCGTCGGCCGCCACGCCGCTCAGCTTCGCATCGGCAACGCTGTTGCGGATCTGCGCAGCGGCGGCGTCCACCGCGTCCTGTTTGCGGCCGTTCAGCACCACTTCGGCGCCAGCGGCGGCAAGGCCGGTGGCGATCGCCAGACCGAGGCCGCCGGTCGAGGCGGTGACGACGGCGCGTTTACCCGCAAGATCGAGTTTCACCATTGCAGCTCCTTCGAAAGGAATGCAGCGTGTTGCGCGACGCCGCCTCGCGTTGGGTCGAGATTCATTCTATGACCGGGAACGGTGGACTGTCAGACACGCCGTGCAATGCGGCGTGACGGCGCCAACCCGGCGCGTGTACCATCGAAAGCGAACTTCGCGACGTTCTGCACTGTCCGTCACGTGTGTGGCGTAGCTGCCGCGCACTGCTCACCATGCCTGGAGCCTTCATGGATCGTGTGCTGGAAATCGTGCTGAACCTCCCTGAGCCGACGCTTGCCGCATGGCTCGATCAGAAAGGAGATCCGACCGGGCGAATCGATGCGCTGCTGGCCGAAACGCTCGATGCGCTGCCGGGCTTCGAGCGTATAAGCGACGCCGCACAGCCGTACGCGCTGAGCTGCTTCGATGGCGCGCGCAGGCTGTGGCGCGCTGGCTGGCGCGTCACGAGCGAAGTGTCGCAGCAGCAGCGACGCATGATCGCGATGCGCCGCACCGCGCATGCACCCGGCGTGACGCTGTGCGAGACCGCATGCGACGTCGCACTCGCAGCGCATGCGCCGCTCGAGGCCGCCTTCGAGCATGCGCCGGCCGCATTGACCGACGCGCTTGCCGACGCGCATGAACTCAAGACCGTCGCGACGCTCGAGTGCCGCCGCTTGCGTTGGCGGCGTGCTGCTGCACGGACTGAGGCGGCCGTCGACATCGAGTTGAATATGGCGCGTTGCGATACGCCGGACGCCGTTGCGATCGGGATGCTGCGCGAACTGCGCGTCAGCGTGCGTTATGTGGACGGTGCGGAACACGCTGCGAACGCGGAGGCTGCGAAACACGAAGCGGCGTTGCACGAAGGCGAGGCCGCGCAACCGAAACCGGCTTCACGCGCGCAACGCAGGGCCGCTATGCAAGCTGCAGCGAGCGAAGTGGCGTGTCGCGAAGGCGAGGCGATGCATGCCGAAGCCGCATCGAAAGAAAGCGAGGCCGCGCAACTGAAGCCGGCTTCGCGTGCGCAAAGCAAGGCCGCACAAGTTGCGCAACCCGCCGCACAGCGTGTGCGATCCAGTGCGCAACGCAATGCACCGATCGCGTCGTCACCCGATGCGCCGCAGGCATCGCTCGCCGGCGCGCTCGCCGCACTGTTTGCCGCTGCCCACGAACTGGCGGCCGCGTTGCCGGCTTTTCCAGTGCTTGCCGATGCGATCGACCGCGTCGGCCGCACCGACGTCGAGCACGAGCACAAGCCGGTGCGCGCGAAGCCGCTCGATTTCGACGACGTGCGCACGCCGCATCAGGCGCTGCAGGCCATCGGCCGCGAAATCGCGCAGCAGTGGTTCGGCAACGAAGCCGTGTTGCGCGATGCGCCGGACGTCGAGTTCATCCATCAATTGCGGGTCGCACAGCGGCGCCTGAAGACCGCGACCAAAATCTTCCCTGCGTGGCTCGACAGCGCGTGGCGCGCACAGGTCGAGCCGCGTTTGAAGTGGCTGAGCGACCTGCTCGGGCAAGCGCGCGACTGGGACGTGTTCACCGACGAAACGCTGCCCGGCCTCGCACACGCAGACGTCGACGCGCAAGCGTGGAATGCGACCCGCGCAGCCGCCGACCGGCGGCGTCTCGACGCGCGCGCCCAGGTGCAGCAGGCATTGCGCTCGCCAGCCTACGCGGGGCTCGCGCTGGCATGGCTCGCGTGGCTGAGCGATCTCGCGGTGCGCGGCGCGCCGGACAAGGGGCGCGGCCGCTCGTTGCGCAGCTATGTGAAAAAGCGCGTCGCGAAGCATTATGCGAATCTCACGCGCGAGCCGAAGCTGACCGCGCTCGATCCCGCGGCGCGTCACAAGGTGCGGATTCACGCGAAGCGGCTGCGCTACATGCTGGAGTTTTTCGAGCCGCTGGCGTCGCACCGCACGCGCCGCAGTGTGACCAGGACGCTGTCGCGCATGCAGAGCGTGCTCGGCTCCGGCAACGACGCCGCGGTCGCGCTGCAGTTTCTCGAACAGCTGCAGGTCGAGCCGTATCAGCTCGGCTTCGTGCGCGGCTGGTGCGAGGCGTTGAAGCGGCATACCGCGCAGGAAGGCGAGCGCCTGCTCGGCGCGCTGCGGCCGCCGAAGATCGTCAGCGGCGACGGCGCGTGACGCTGCGGTGCGGTGCCGCTTGCCGGACCGCTACAATGCGTGACCGTTTGGTTCGCCGCCCTTTTGGCTTTGGGGCCCCTTCGTCTTTTTCGTTGCATACACAACTATGACATCCAACGCCGACGATACCCCCCGCGCAGCGCTCGAGCTGGCCGGTTCGGTGTGGTTCAAGTCCGGTGCGCAGACGCTCGGCGGCGCATCGCGCATTGCGCTGCTGGCCGCAATTCACGAAACCGGATCGATCACCGGCGCAGCAAAGGCGGTCGGTCTTAGCTACAAGGCCGCGTGGGATGCGATCGACACGATGAACAATCTCGCCGGCGAGCCGCTCGTCAAACGTTCGACCGGCGGCAAGGGCGGCGGCGGCACCACGTTGACGCTACGCGCACTGACGCTGATCGACACGTTTCGCGCAGTCGAACGCGAGCATGCGAAGTTTCTCGAGCGCGCTGGCGCGGCGATCGAAGGCTTCGCGGGCGACTGGGCGCTGATCGGTCGCATCGGCATGAAGACCAGCGCGCGCAACCAGCTGTACGGCAAGATCACGTCGATTACGCGCGGTGCGGTGAACGACGAGGTCGCGCTGGCGCTGCCGGGCGGTCAGACGATCGTTTCCGTGCTTACGCATGAGAGCACCGAGACGCTGGAGCTGGCGGTGGGCGCGCCCGCGGTCGCGCTGATCAAGGCGTCGTGGGTAATCCTCTTCACCGAGGACGGCGAAGCGCCGGTGCGGCTGTCGGCGCGCAACCAGTTGCGCGGCACGGTGTCCGCGGTCAAGCGCGGCGCGGTCAATGCGGAGGTGTCGGTGGCGCTCGATGCGACCACCGTCGTCACCGCGGTCGTCACCAATGCGAGCGTCGACCAGCTCGGGCTCGACGAAGGGCGGCCGGTGGTGGCCGCGTTCAAGGCTTCGAGCGTGATTCTCGGCGTGCGCGAGTGAGCGGCTTGAACTGATCGGGATGCTCGGGCCGCGCGAGCCGCTTGAGCTGATCCAAGCCGTTTAAGCCGTTAGGGCCGCTCAAGCCGATGCGGCCGATCCAGCCGCGTGCGCGCCCAATGTGCGCAGACCGGCTCCGACGTCGTTCAAACACCGCGCGCAACGTAACCGGTGAAGCGCTGCTGCTCGCGCACGCCGCCGTCGTTGACCTGTACCACCTGATCGCCGAACGCGGCGACGTCGTCGGCATCGTGCGTGATCAGCAGCATCGGAATGTCGAGGCGCTGCTGCAGCTCGGACAGTTCGCGGCGCATCCGTTCGCGCAGCCGGCTGTCGAGCGCCGAAAACGGCTCGTCGAGCAGCAGCAGCCGCGGCCGCGCCACCAGCGCGCGGGCCAGCGCAACGCGCTGCTTCTGTCCGCCCGACAACTGCGCCGGATGATTGCCCGCCAGACTCGCCAGATCCAGTGCATCGAGCCAGTAATCGACGTCCGGCTGCGCGAAGCGCCGCCGCGGATTGAGCCAGCCCTGGTGCAGCCCGAATGCGATGTTCTGCCGCACGTTCAGATGCGGAAACAGCGCGTAGTCCTGAAACAGATAGGCCAGCTTGCGTGCCTGCGGTTTCTGGTCGATGCCGCGCGCGCTGTCGAACAGCGTCTCGCCGGCGAGCGCGATGGTGCCATCGTCGGGACGCAGCAAGCCGGCAATCGCCTGCAGGGTCAGGCTTTTGCCCGCGCCGGACGGGCCGAACAGCACCACGCGGTTGGCTGTGGTGGTGAACGACACGTCCAGCGTAAATTGGCGCTCGGCGCTTTGCAGCGTTTTGCGGATGTCGACGGCGAGCGGCATGTCAGCGTGAGGTTAGCGGGGCGGTTATCAACGGGTTGTCGGCGCAGGGCGGTCTATGTGAGGCGGTCGACGCTGGGTTATCAACGCGACGTCATCAGCGAATGTTGCGGCACCAGCCGCCCGGCCAGCAGCAGCACCGCCACGCAGGTCGCCGACGTGACCAGCACGAGGAAATTCGCGGTGCTGTCGTCGCCGGCCTGCACCGCGGCGTAGACCGCGACCGACAGCGTCTGCGTGCGGCCCGGCAGATTACCCGCGATCATCAGCGTCGCGCCGAATTCGCCGAGCGCGCGTGCAAACGACAGCAGCGTGCCGGCCAGAATGCCGCGCGTCGCGAGCGGCAGCGTAACGCGAAAGAAAATCGCGGCCTCGCTGATGCCGAGCGTGCGCGCGGCGCGCTCGAGTTGCGGATCGACCGATTCGAACGCCGCGCGCGCGGATTTCAGCACCAGCGGAAAAGCCACCACCATCGATGCGATCACCGCGCCTTGCCATGTGAACACCAGCTCGATGCCCAACCGGTCGAGCCAGCCGCCGACCATGCCGCGCCGGCCGAGCAGCACCAGCAGGTAGTAGCCGAGCACGGTGGGCGGCATCACGAGCGGCAGCGTCAGCAGCGAATCGACCACGTCGCGTGCGCCGGAGCGCCAGCGCGCGAGCCCGAAGCCGGCCGCGACGCCGAACACAACGTTCAATACAGTCGCCCAGCCGGCCACTTTCAGCGACAGCAGCAGCGGCACCCAGGCTTGTTCCATGGCGGTTCAGGCAATCAGCGTTAATGAGGTCGATCGGATGCGCGACTTTACGCGCGCGCTATCGTTACTGTGGGTCCGCCGGCTTGAAGCCGTATTTCGCCAGCACCGCCTGACCCGCCGGCGACAGCACGAACGAAATGAACGACTGCGCATCCTGCGCGTGCTTGCTGCCTTCCACCTGCACGATCGGATAGGTGATCGGCGTCTGCGTCGGCACGGTCAACGCGACTTTCACGCGCTCGGGCATGATCGCGGCGTCGGTGCCGAACACGAAGCCCGCGTCGACTTCACCGCGCGATACATAGTCGAGACTTTGCCGCACATTGCTCGCCAGCACGCCTTTTGCGCTGACGGCGTCCCATACGCCCGCGCTCTTCAGCGCGCCTTCCGTATAGCGGCCGACCGGCACCGAAGCCGGGTCGCCGTAGGCGACGCGCTTGACGCTCGCGGCGCTCAGCGCCTGCAGCGACGCGGGCGCGAAGCGACTGTCGTTCGGCACGATCAACACCAGCGAATTCGCCGCGAAATCCTTGCGCGTGGCCGGCACGATCACTTTTTCGGCGGCCGCCTTGTCCATCGCCTTCTGGTCAGCCGACGCGAACACGTCGGCGGGCGCGCCCTTGGCGATCTGCTGCATCAGCACGTCGGAGGCGCCGAAGTTGAACAGCAGTTTGGTGTCCGGATGCGCCTTCTCGTACGCTTCGCCGACTGCCTTGAACGCATTGGTCAGACTGGCGGCGGCCGACACGATCAGTTCGTCGGCGCGCGCTTGCGCGCAAACCGCGAACGAGACGACGGTAGCGACGAGCGCGTGATTCAGCAGACGGCGGGACAGTGACATGGGT
>DATLOW010000479.1:0-9806 GCA_035536055.1 Paraburkholderia sp.
GCCTGGCAGCTCGCGCAGGAACTCGACGCGATGAACCGCGAGCGCCGCGAGATCGAAGCCGGCATGCAGCAGCAGGCGCTCGCCGACCTCGCCGACGTCGATCCGGCCGACACCGCCACGCTGACGCTGTTCAACGAAAGCTGGCATCAGGGCGTGATCGGCATCGTCGCCGGGCGGCTGAAGGAGAAGTTTCACCGGCCGTCGTTCACGTTTGCGCTCGCCGACGACAGCGGCGCGTTCGTCAAGGGTTCGGGCCGTTCGATCGCGGGCTTTCATCTGCGCGATGCGCTCGACCTGATCTCGAAGCGCGAGCCGGGGCTGATCGTACGTTTCGGCGGCCATGCGATGGCGGCCGGCATGACACTCGCCACCGCCGACCTGCCGCGCTTCGCCGAGGCCTTCGAAGCGGTCGGCCGCGAATGGCTGTCCGCCGAAGCGCTCGCGCGCACGGTCGAAACCGACGGCGACCTCGAAGATGCGTATTTCACGCCGCAATTCGTCGAGATGCTCGAAGCCGCGGTGTGGGGCCAGGGCTTTCCGGCGCCGGTGTTTTCCGGCGAATTCGACGTGATGTCGCAGGCGCTGGTGAAGGACAAGCATCTGAAGTTGCAGCTGATGCGCGGCCGGCAGCGCTTCAACGCGATCTGGTTCAATCACACCGAATCGCTGCCGGCGCGCACCACCTTCGCGTACCGGCTCGCGTGCGATTCGTGGAACGGCGTCGCGCGCGTGCAGCTGATCGTCGAGCACGCACTCGCGTAAGCGGCGGCCGCGCGCGCTGCGTCGCGCACGCTGCCGCGCCGGGCCCGCCGAAAACCACGCAAACCCGCGCGCAAGCGCCACCAATCTGCACGAAGCCACGCGATTCCCCCGTCACCCGCCCGGCAACGGAGCGTCGATCGGCTATAATTTCACCTTTTTACGAAGCCCCAAAAGATCGACATGGAAGCGGAACGTCTGAACGCGATCGAAGCCTCTCTGGCAGACCTGCGCACGCGCGCGGGCGAGCTACGGGGGTATCTTTGACTACGATGCCAAAGCAGTACGGCTAGTCGAAGTCAACCGGGAACTCGAAGACCCGAACGTCTGGAACGACTCGCAGCACGCGCAGGCGCTCGGACGCGAAAAGAAACTGCTGGAAGGCGTGGTCGACGTGCTCGGCTCGCTCGAGAACGACCTGCGTGACACGCAGGACCTGTTCGACATGGCCCGCGAAGAAAACGACGAAGACACACTGGTCGCCTGCGAAGGCGATGCTGGCGGCCTCGAAGCGCGCATCGCCGAACTCGAATTCCGCCGGATGTTCTCGAATCCGGCCGATCCGAACAACGCCTTCATCGACATCCAGGCCGGCGCCGGCGGCACCGAAGCGTGCGACTGGGCCGGCATGTTGCTGCGCCAGTACCTGCGCTATTGCGAACGCAAAGGCTTCAAGACCGAAATTCTCGAAGAGTCCGAAGGCGAAGTCGCCGGTATCAAGAGCGCGACGATCAAGGTCGAAGGCGAATACGCGTACGGCTTTCTGCGTACCGAAACCGGCGTGCACCGCCTCGTGCGCAAGTCGCCGTTCGATTCGTCGGGCGGACGCCACACGTCGTTCTCGTCGGTGTTCGTGTATCCGGAAGTCGACGATTCGATCGAGGTCGACATCAACCCGGCCGACCTGCGCATCGATACGTTCCGCGCGTCCGGCGCCGGCGGTCAGCACATCAACAAAACCGATTCGGCGGTGCGGATCACGCACCTGCCGACCGGCATCGTCGTGCAGTGCCAGAACGACCGCTCGCAGCACCGCAACCGCGCCGAAGCGATGGCGATGCTGAAGTCGCGTCTGTATGAGGCGGAACTGCGTAAGCGTCAGGCCGAACAGGACAAGCTCGAATCGAGCAAGACCGACGTGGGCTGGGGTCACCAGATCCGCTCGTATGTGCTCGACAACAGCCGCATCAAGGATTTGCGCACCAACGTCGAAATCAGCAACACGAAGAGCGTGCTCGACGGCGACCTCGACCCGTTCATCAGCGCGAGCCTGAAACAGGGCATCTAGTCTGCGGCGGCGCGTGCTTCCGTGGCACCGCGCCGCGTGCCGAACCCGCACGCTTTCCCCGAATACCGACCACTATCATGACCGAACCGACGACCCAGACCACCGCCGCGGCCGACGACGACAACCAGATCATCGCGGAACGCCGCGACAAGCTGCGCGCGCTGCGCGAGCAAGGCGTCGCCTTCCCGAACGACTTCCAGCCGACGCACCACGCCGCCGATCTGCAAACGCAATACGCGGACACCGACAAGGAAGCGCTCGAAGCGCAGGCGCTCGCCGTGTCGCTGGCCGGCCGCATGATGTTGAAGCGCGTGATGGGCAAGGCCAGCTTTGCAACCGTGCAGGACGGCTCGGGCCAGATCCAGTTCTTCATCACGCCGGCCGACGTCGGCGAGGCGACTTACGAAGCGTTCAAGAAGTGGGACCTCGGCGATATCGTCGCGGCGCGCGGCGTGCTGTTTCGTACCAACAAGGGCGAGCTGTCGGTGCGCTGCACCGAACTGCGGCTGCTGACCAAGGCGCTGCGTCCGCTGCCGGACAAGTTCCACGGCCTGGCGGACCAGGAAATGCGCTACCGCCAGCGTTACGTCGACCTGATCGTCACGCCGGAAGCGCGCAAGACCTTCGTCGCGCGCACCAAGACCATCGCGTCGGTGCGCAAGTTCATGTCGGACGCGCAGTTTATGGAAGTCGAAACGCCGATGCTGCACCCGATTCCGGGCGGCGCGGCGGCCAAGCCATTCGTCACGCATCACAACGCGCTGGATATGCAGATGTTCATGCGGATCGCGCCTGAGCTGTACCTGAAGCGGCTGGTGGTCGGCGGCTTTGAGCGCGTGTTCGAAATCAACCGGAATTTCCGCAATGAGGGCGTATCGCCGCGCCACAATCCGGAATTCACGATGATGGAGTTCTACGCCGCGTTCACCGACTACAAGTGGCTGATGGACTTCACCGAACAGCTGATCCGCCAGGCCGCGCTCGACACGCTCGGCACCGCGACGATCAGCTACCAGGGCCGCGAGCTCGATCTTGCCAAGCCGTTCCACCGCTTGACGATTACGCAGGCCATCCTGAAGCACGCCCCGCAGTACACCGAAGCGCAGCTGACCGATGCGGCATTCTTGCGCACCGAACTGAAGAAGTTCGGCGTCGATACCAGCGAGCCGAAGTTCCTGAACGCCGGCCTCGGTTCGCTGCAGCTCGCGCTGTTCGAGGAAACCGCCGAGTCGCAGCTGTGGGAGCCGACCTACATCATCGACTACCCGATCGAGGTGTCGCCGCTCGCGCGTGCGTCGGACAAGGTGGAAGGCATCACCGAGCGCTATGAGCTGTTCATCACCGGGCGCGAGATCGCCAACGGTTTCTCGGAGCTGAACGATCCGGAAGACCAGGCCGCGCGCTTTCGCAAGCAGGTCGACCAGAAGGATGCCGGCGACGAGGAAGCGATGTACTACGACGCCGACTATATCCGCGCGCTCGAGTACGGCATGCCGCCGACCGGCGGCTGCGGCATCGGCATCGATCGCCTGGTGATGCTGCTCACCGATAGCCCGAGCATCCGCGATGTGATCCTGTTCCCGCATCTGCGGCGCGAGGACTGACACTAGCGCGCGTCGGGGCACTTCGCATTGCTGCTGCAAACGCGAAGCCGCTTCGCCATGACGCCCGCCGACGGTATCCAGACCGTCGGCGGGCGTTTCTCTTTTGGCGTACGCCTGCTGATCGTTTGTAACTATCGGTAAGTTGTGCGGCGCGGTCACCGGCCGCGACACGACGTCGTGCATTCCGTATAGAGGGTGTTACAAATTGAAACCATGCACTCGGGCCGTTGTCGGAAACTGTAAGCCTGATCAAGGTCGACTCTGCCTGGACGGAGGCCACACATGGACAACCCGAACAACACACCATCCAATCAATCGCGCCGTCTGCATCCGCTGATCGCCACCGCCGCGGCCGCGGTCATCATCGCTAGTCTCGCGGCAACTGCCGCCATTACCGGCGTGTTCCCGAAGGCCTCCAGCGACAGCGGGCAATCGAATCAGACTCAGGCGGCTCAGGTCGCATCGCAGCCGGTCATCGATACGGCACAGCCGGCGCCTGCGACGCAACCCCAAGCCGCCCAATCACAGCAGGCGCAGCAGCCGGTTCAAGCGGTGCCCGTGCCGGTTCCGGCGCAGCCGCCCGCTCAACCGCAATACGCACAGCAGCCGGTGCCGCAGCCGCAACCTCAGCAATATGCGCCGCCGCAGCAGGCGCCCCGCCAGGCGGCATGCCAGAGCTGCGGCACGGTCGTCGCGATTTCCGAAGTCCGTCAGGAAGGCCACGGTACCGGCATCGGCGCGGTCGGCGGCGCGGTGGCAGGCGGCGTGATCGGCAATCAGTTCGGGCATGGCACCGGCCGCACCGCGATGACCTTGCTCGGCGCGGTCGGCGGTGGGTTTGCCGGCAACTCAGTCGAAAAGCATCTGCGCACGACGACCGCCTACTCGGTGCGGGTGCGGATGGAGAATGGCAAGTATCGCTACTTCACGTTCCATGAGGCGCCGCCGTTCCAGCAAGGCGAGCGCGTGCGGGTCGAGAACGGTACGTTGGTCGCGGGCTGATTTTCTGCGCGGCCGGGTTCCGGGTTCCGGCGGTCAGCGAGGAGATCGCCGGCCGTGCGGCTCGCGCCGCACATCAATGGCCGCGCAGGTCCAAAGCAAAAAGGGCGATTCCGATGGAATCGCCCTTTTTTATCGTTCAGCTGCCGCGCAATCCGCGGCAACTGCGCATCAATAATCTGCGTCTTCGATCCACGCGGCCTGAATCGCTTCGAGAATCTTTTCGTTCGACCGGTTGGGGTCGTCGTCGAAACCGTCCAGCTCCATCACCCAGCGATGCAGATCCGTAAAGCGCACCTGCTGCGGATCGATCTCCGGGTGCTTGTCGGTTAGCGCCATCGCGATGTCTTGAGTATCGGTCCACTTCATGGCTGCCAGCTCCTGTTAGTGATTTTCCTTCGCGTGATTGATCGAGTAGCGCGGAATCTCGACGACCAGATCGTCGCTTTCCGGCACGATCGCCTGACACGACAGCCGCGACTCGCGTTCGAGCCCCCATGCCTTGTCGAGCAGATCGTCTTCGTCTTCCTCCGACGGCTCCAGCGCGTCGAAGCCTTCACGCACGATAACGTGACACGTGGTGCATGCGCACGATTTTTCGCACGCGTGCTCGATTTCGATGCCGTTATCGAGCAGCGTGTCGCAGATGCTCTTGCCGGGCACGGCGTCGATCACCGCGCCTTCCGGACACAGTTCGACGTGAGGCAATACAACGATTTGAGGCATAAGATTTCCGTTTGATGTCGTTCGGCGCGGTGCGAGGCCGTGTCGTGCTGTTGCACGCATTCGACAAGGCCTGGTCCGAAAACCATCCGGCAGGCACCTGCTATTTTACTGACGGCGCGCGCACTTTTGGCGCGCGGCCGTTCGATTCAGCGGGTGATGCCGCGACCGCGCCTGTCTGTTCAGATCTCGTCGAGCTTGCGGCCCGACAGCGCGCGGCGAATACCCTTGTCCATGCGGCGCGCGGCGAATTCGTCGGTGCCGGCGGCCAGTTCCTTGGTGGCGGCGTCGATCGCCTGCTGGTCGTCGCTCTGCACGAGACCACGCAGCGCGCTCAGCAGCGTATCCAGTTCGGCGCGCTCGTTCGCGTCGAGCAGATCGCCATCGGCGGCGAGCGCCGCGTCGGTGGCTTCGACCAGACGCTGCGCCTCGACCTGCGCCTCGCGCAGCGCGCGGGCACGCATGTCGACTTCAGCAGACGAGAAACTGTCTTCGAGCATCCGCGCGACATCGTCGTCGGCGAGGCCGTACGACGGCTTCACCACCACCGACGCTTCGACGCCCGAATGCTGTTCGCGCGCGAACACCGACAGCAAGCCGTCCGCGTCCACCTGATAGGTGACGCGAATCCGCGCCGCGCCGGCCGCCATCGGCGGAATGCCGCGCAGTTCGAAGCGCGCGAGCGAGCGGCAATCCGACACCAGTTCGCGTTCGCCCTGCACCACGTGGATCGCCATCGCGGTCTGGCCGTCCTTGAAGGTCGTGAAGTCCTGCGCGCGTGCTACCGGAATCGTCGAATTGCGCGGGATGATCTTCTCGGTCAGGCCGCCCATCGTTTCGACGCCGAGCGACAGCGGAATCACGTCGAGCAGCAGCCAGTCGTCGCCTTCGCCGCCGCGATTGCCGGCCAGCAGATCCGCCTGAATCGCCGCGCCGAGCGCGACGACCTGGTCCGGATCGAGATTGATCAGCGGCGGCTG
The DNA here is from genome assembly GCA_035536055.1 of Paraburkholderia sp. Lineage (GTDB taxonomy): Bacteria > Pseudomonadota > Gammaproteobacteria > Burkholderiales > Burkholderiaceae > Paraburkholderia. Next base: position 6,354 of record DATLOW010000479.1, read on the forward strand.
GCCGAAGAACGCTTCGACCGCGCGGCGAATCACCGGCATGCGCGTCGCGCCGCCCACCAGCACGACGCCGTTGATGTCGGCAATGGTGACCTTCGCATCGCGCAATGCCTTGCGCGTCGGCCCGAGCGTGCGCTGCACGAGCGCTTGCGTGATGGTTTCGAAGCTCGCTTCGTCGATGGTCTGGTCGATGCGCGTGCCGTTCGACAGCGATACGTCGAGCTTCGTTTGCGCTGCGTCCGACAGCGCTTCCTTTGCGACGCGCACCGCGTCGAGCAGCAGACGCACGTCTTCCGGCGCGAGCGTCTGTGCGGCGATGCCTGCCTGTGCGAGCACGTGGCGGTATAGCGCATGATCGAAGTCGTCGCCGCCGAGCGCCGAATCGCCGCCCGCGGCCAGCACTTCGAACACGCCCTTGGTCAGCTTCAGGATCGACAGATCGAAGGTGCCGCCGCCGAGGTCGTACACCGCGTACAGACCTTCCGCGCCGTTGTCGAGGCCATAGGCGATCGCCGCGGCGGTCGGTTCGTTCAGCAGACGTAGCACGTTCAGGCCGGCCAGACGCGCGGCGTCCTTGGTCGCCTGGCGTTGCGCTTCGTCGAAATAGGCTGGCACCGTGATCACCGCGCCGACCAGTTCGTCGCCGAGCGTGTCTTCGGCGCGGTAGCGCAGCGTCGCAAGAATCTCCGCCGATACCTCGACCGGGCTCTTCACGCCGTCCACGGTGCGGATCTGCACCATGCCGGGCGCGTCGACGAAATCATACGGCGCGTTCTCGGCGCCCTCCACTTCGCTCTTGCCGCGGCCCATGAAGCGCTTGACCGACACGATCGTATTGCGCGGATCGGTGGCCGCCTCGGCCTTCGCCTGCCGGCCGATGCGGCGGCCGCCCTGCTGCATATAACGAACGACCGAAGGCAGCAGCACGTGCCCATCCTCGTCGGGCAGCACGTCGGGCACGCCGTTGCGCACCGCCGCGACCAGCGAATTGGTCGTGCCGAGATCGATACCGACCGCGAGACGCCGCTGATGCGGCGCGGGCGCCATGCCAGGTTCAGAAATTTGCAGTAAAGCCATCTGGAATCTTCTTTGGGGAACGTTGCGCCCCGTGCTGTTTTATTCGCATCGCCGGATGGAGCGGCAGCGACGCCGGTTATTCAATATTGCGGGGACGAGGTGCGACTCAGTTCTCGAGCCGCTCGATTTGCGTGTTGATCTCGGTCGCGACCCGCTCGATGAACATCAGTTGCCGGACGGCTTCGCCGGCTGCCTGATCCGCGTTGCTGTCGAGCAGTGCCGCAAGTTTCGTGAAGCGCACCCGCTCTTCGTCGCGCAGTTCGGTCAGCAGCGCGTCGAGTTCGTCGACGTTTTTCGCCGCCGCGGCATCTTCGATCCGCTCGCGCCACTCCATCTGCTGCATCAGGAACGCCGGTTCCATCGCCGTGTTGTTCTCCGCGCCGACGTCGATGCCGCGCAGCGACAGCATGTAGGTTGCGCGCTTCAACGGATCGCGCAGCGTGCGGTACGCCTCGTTGGTACGCGTCGCCCACTGCATCGCAATGCGCTTTTGCGCGTCGCCGGCGGCCGCGAAGCGGTCCGGATGCACCTGCGCCTGCACGGTGCGATACGCATCGTCGAGCGCGTGCAGGTCGAGCTCGAACTTCACGGGCAAATGGAACAGGTCGAAGTGACTGTCGTTCAGCGAGGCCATCAGGATTGGTTCGTCGGTTCGTCGGTTCGTCGGTTCGTCGGTCGTCGATATCGGATCGGAAAGGCGCTGCGTCAGCTACGTCGGCAGCAACGCGCGCAAGCCGGACCACGCACAAAGGCGGAAGCTGAAAAAAAGGCGGCACAGGCCGCCTTTTTTACGTGTCGCGTCAACTCACACGCGGAACGATTCGCCGCAGCCGCACTCGTCCTTCGCGTTCGGGTTGTTGAACTTGAAGCCTTCGTTCAAGCCTTCGCGAGCGAAATCCAGCTCGGTGCCGTCGATGTACGCGAGACTCTTAGGATCGACGATCAGCTTCACGCCGTTGCATTCGAACACTTCGTCTTCCGCCGCGAGTTCATCGACATATTCGAGCTTGTACGCAAGCCCCGAGCAGCCGGTCGTGCGCACGCCGACTCGCAAGCCGACGCCCTTGCCACGACGGGTCAGGTACTTCTGCACGTGTTGTGCGGCCTTTTCGGTCAATGTAATTGCCATAGCGTTTCTCATTGCGCGGCGCGCCGTCTGCCGACCTTGCGCCGCTACCTGCCTGCGTTCTACTCAACTGCCCGTTGCTGCCGTGCGACGCACGGCTGTGCCGTATCGCGCTGCGCGCGCACGCCTTCGACTCAGGCTGCCTGCTCGCCCGCCGGTGCCGCCACTTCGACACCGCCATGACGCTGCTTGTAATCGGCGACCGCTGCCTTGATCGCATCTTCGGCGAGGATCGAACAGTGGATCTTCACCGGCGGCAGCGCGAGTTCTTCAGCGATCTGCGTGTTCTTGATTTCGAGCGCCTGGTCGAGCGTCTTGCCCTTCACCCATTCGGTGACGAGCGAGCTCGACGCAATCGCCGAACCGCAGCCGTACGTCTTGAACTTCGCGTCTTCGATCACGCCGTCCGCGCCGACGCGAATCTGCAGCTTCATCACGTCGCCGCAGGCCGGTGCGCCGACCATGCCGGTGCCGACCGTGTCGTCGTCTTTCGAGAACGAGCCGACGTTGCGCGGGTTTTCGTAGTGGTCCAGAACCTTGTCGCTATAAGCCATGTTTACACTCCTTGATTCGTTTCAACCTGCAGGGCAATCAATCCGACGTCTTCGACAGTGCGCGCTTAGTGCGCGGCCCACTGGATCGTCGACAGATCGATGCCGTCCTTGTGCATTTCCCAAAGCGGCGACAGGTCGCGCAGCTTGGCAATCTTGTTGTTCAGCAGGTTGATCACATAATCGACGTCCTGCTCCGTCGTAAAACGCCCGACCGTGAATCGGATCGAGCTGTGCGCGAGTTCGTCGTTGCGGCCAAGCGCGCGCAACACGTACGAAGGCTCGAGCGACGCCGACGTACATGCCGAACCCGACGACACCGCCACATCCTTCACCGCCATGATCAGCGACTCGCCTTCGACGAAGTTGAAGCTGATGTTCAGGTTGTGCGGCACGCGCTGTTCCATGTCGCCGTTCACATACACTTCTTCGATCTGCGCGAGGCCGCGCAGCAGGCGGTCGCGCAGCATGCGGATGCGCTCGTTTTCGGTCGCCATTTCCTCGCGGGCCAGACGGAACGCTTCGCCCATGCCGACGATCTGGTGCGGCGCCAGCGTGCCGGAACGCATGCCGCGCTCGTGACCGCCGCCGTGCATCTGCGCTTCGATGCGCACGCGCGGCTTGCGGCGCACGTACAGCGCGCCGATGCCCTTCGGACCGTAGGTCTTGTGCGCCGAGAACGACATCAGGTCGACCTTCAGC
>DATLOW010000480.1:0-16620 GCA_035536055.1 Paraburkholderia sp.
CCGTTCCTGAAAGACGGCGACCTGCTGATCTCGCAGACCGCCAACATCCTGTTCTACCTGGGTCCGCGGCTCAACCTCGCGCCGAACGTCGAAAGCCTGCGCTATGTCGCCAACGGCCTGCAGCTGACCATCGCCGACATCGTCAGCGAGGCGCACGACACGCATCACCCGCTGTCGTCGAACCTGTACTACGAAGAGCAGAAAGACGCGGCGAAAACCCGCGCGCAAGACTTTATCGAGCATCGCATTCCGAAGTTCATGCGCTACTTCGAACGCGTGCTCAAGCAGAACCCGGCCGGCAACCAGTACATGGTCGGCGATGCGCTGACCTATGTCGACCTGTCGATGTTCCAGCTGATCGATGCGCTGCATTACGCGTTTCCGCGCGCGATGAAGTCGTTCGGCAAGCACTATCCGCTGCTCGCGGCACTGCACGACCGGGTGCTCGCGCGGCCCAACGTGGCCGCCTATCTCGCGTCGAACCGGCGCCTTCCCTACAACGAATCGTGCGTGTTCCGCCACTACCCGGAACTCGACCAGGACGCACGCTAACCTCCACCACCCCAGCCAGCGATGAACGACGGAACGACCCCGCACCGCCACGCACAGCCGAACCCACGCTCGAGCGCCGAACCCACCGCGCCCGGGCAGCGCGATGCTATCCTTGCGCGCGATGCCAACCAACCCGCAGGTCACTCCGTGCTCTCGTTCCTGCTGAGGCTGCGCACCCGCGCAGCGCGCCTGTTCCGCCTGTCCGACGCGCATACGATGCTGGTATGGTCGGTGATCGTCGGCGTGGCGGGCGCGTTCGCCACGATCGCGTTCCGCGAAGGCATCGCGCTGCTGCAGCGGCTCTTTACCGGTACCGACGGCAGCCTCGTCGAAATGTCGCGCGCGCTGCCCTGGTACGCGCGCATCCTGCTGCCGACCGGCGGCGGCCTGGCCGCCGGCTTCATGTTGCTGATCTCGCGGCGCGGCCAGGACAAGAAGGCGAGCACCGACTACATGGAAGCCGTGGCGATCGGCGACGGCGTGGTGCCGGTGCATTCGAGCCTCTGGCGCACCATTTCGTCGCTGTTCACGATTTCGAGCGGCGGTTCGATCGGCCGCGAAGGCCCGATGGTGCAGCTGGCGGCGCTCGCCGCGTCGCTGATCGGCCGGGTCGTCAACTTCGATCCGCCGCGGCTGCGTCTGTTGGTCGCATGCGGCGCGGCGGCCGGTATCACGTCCGCCTACAGCGCGCCGATCGCCGGCGCGTTCTTCGTCACCGAAATCGTGCTCGGCTCGATCGCCATGGAAAGCTTCGGGCCGGTGGTGGTGGCCTCGGTGGTCGCGAACATCACGATGCGCGAATTCGCCGGCTATCGCCCGCCGTACGAAATGCCTGCGTTTCCGCCAATCGCCGGCATCGAGGTGGTGCTGTTCGTCGGCCTCGGCCTGCTGTGCGGCGGGCTCGCGCCGCAGTTCCTGCGGCTGATCGACGGCTCGAAGGCCGGCTTCAGACGGCTGCCGGTGCCGCTGCCGCTGAAGCTCGCGCTCGGCGGCCTCGTAGTCGGCATCCTGTCGGTGTGGACGCCCGAGGTGTGGGGCAACGGCTATAGCGTGGTCAACTCGGTGCTGCATTCGCCGTGGACCTGGAGCGCGCTGGTGATGGTGCTGGTCTTCAAGGTGATCGCGACCGCGGCCACGGTCGGCTCCGGCGCGATCGGCGGCGTGTTCACGCCGACGCTGTTTGTCGGCGGTGTGCTCGGCTGCCTGTTCGGCCTCGGCGTGCATGCGCTGTGGCCGATGCACACGTCGGCGCCGTTCGCGTACGCGATGGTCGGCATGGGCGCGTTTCTCGCCGGCGCGACCCAGGCGCCGCTGATGGCGATCATGCTGATCTTCGAAATGACCTTGAGCTACCAGGTCGTGCTGCCGCTGATGCTGTCGTGCGTGGTCGCCTATTTCGTCGCGCGCGCGATCGGCAACCGCTCGATGTACGACATCACGCTGCATCGCAATCGCGAGGAACAGGAGCGCATGCGCGCACGCGCGACGCAGATGCGCGAACTGATCCGTCCGCCGCAAACCGTGGTACAGCCGAGCGCCACGGTGCAGGACATGACGCGCGTGTTCCTCGAATATCCGGTCAAGTACCTGTACGTGACCGACGACACCGGCTGCTTTCTCGGCGTGGTCGCGCTAAAGGACATCACGTCCGACCTGCTCGCCAAAAACGATACGTCCGCGCGCACCGCCGCCGATTACCTGCAGCCGCACTTCGACGTGCTGACGCCCGACATGCCGCTCGGCGTCGCGTTGCAGCACTTCCTCGCGTTCCAGGGCGAGCGGTTGCCGGTGGTCGAGAGCGCCGCGCGGCCGAAGCTGACCGGCGTCGTCTACAAGACTTCGCTGCTCGATGCGTACTTCCGCATGAACCCGCAGCGCTGAGTTGCGCGGCGCACGCTCTGATACCAAAGGTCACAACTGGCGGCGTGCAAAGCGCGGCAAAATCTCTAAAATAAATTCACCAGAAAGCGACCCGCCGGCTGCCTGCACAAGCCGCGCCGCCGAGCGCCGTTAACCCGCCTGACGTTAACCCGCATCGACGCGCGCTGCGTCCGCAGAGACGCTGAGCGCTATGACCGGGAGCGAAGATGAGCGAACCTTCGATCGATGCCGTACGCCGCGACCATGCGGGCTGGATCTTTGTGCATATCGAAGGCGAACCGTACGATCGCGGCGAGCAGCACGGGCAACTGCTCGCCACCGAAATCCGCAATGCGATCCGCACCGCCCGCTATCTCGCGAAGTGGGACACCGGCGAAGACTTCGACACCTTCGTCAACGCGGCAGTCGCGCAGTTCGCGCCGCGCCTCGACACCGAATTCGCCGACGAAATCCAGGGCATCGCCGATGGCGCGAAGCTGCCGTTCGCCGAAGTGCTGGCGTGGAACGGCTATATGGACCTGTTGCAAAGCTGGTGGCCGACCCATGTCGCGACCCAGCAGCCGCGCGGCGCGATCAAGCCGTGGCGCGGGCGGCGCGGCCATCACTGCAGCGCGTTTATCGCCACCGGCAGCGCGACGCGCGACGGCCGCATCGTGATGGCGCATAACTCGTGGGACCGCTACGCGGCGGGCGACGCCTTCAACGTCGTGTTCGACATCGTGCCGGACAGCGGCCACCGCATCCTGATGCAAGGACTGCCCGGCTGCATCTCGAGCCTGACCGATTTCTGGGTCACGTCGGCGGGCCTGATGGTCACCGAGACGACTATCTCGAACTTCACCGGCTATCATGCGGCGGGCGCGCCGGAGTTCTACCGCTCGCGGCGCGCGACGCAGTATGCGAACAACATCCGCGAATGGTGCGACCTGTTCGCGGTGGCCAACAACGGCGGCTATGCGAACAGCTGGCTGCTCGGCGACACGCGCACCGGCGAGATCGCGCGCTACGAACTGGGGCTGCGCTCGTCGGGGTTCGAGAGCACGAAGAACGGCTTTTTTAGCGGCTACAACACCGCCACCGATCTGAAGATCCGCAACCAGGAATGCGCCGGCGAGGAAGACTACTCGGACGTGCGCAAAAACGGTGCGCGGCGGCTGCGCTTCATGCAGCTGGAACAGGAGCACCGCGGCAAGATCGATCTCGAACTGGCCAAACAGATGATCGCCGACCACCACGACGTCTATCTGAGTCGCGACGACAACCCGTGCTCGCGCACCATCTGCGGGCACCTCGAACTGGACGACGCGCGCCTGCCGGGCTCCGATCACGGTCCGTTCAACCCGTGGGGCGCGAACGACGGCAAGGTGGTCGACAGCGAGATGGCGCGCAACATGTCGTTCTTCGCGCGCTGGGGTCATCCGTGCGGCCGGCCGTTCGACGCACAGGCGTTCATGCAGCGGCATCCGCAGTGGAACTGGCTGAACGGCTATATGCGCGACCGGCCGTCGTGGCCGTGGACGCGTTTCGAAGCATTGCGGCCGGCGCGGGATTGACGTGCGTTCGGGCCGTGGTTCTCGCAGGCGGAGCACATGACGGCTGACTGACGCGTGACAGGTACGCAACCGGCATGCAGCCGGTACGCACCGGCACGCAATCAACGCGCGCCGTCGCAAGCCATCCAGACACGGTCCGCAATCCGCCCGCGTTTGGCGCAGCGCAGCAGCCGCCTTGCCCGGCACGACCGTTCGAGACGCACAGCGCATTTTGCTGCGATGATCAGCTTGCGACTACCTGTCGATGACGTCGGCCGCGCACCACGCGTGGTACCGAACCCGCGCGCCGCTGCGCCTCAGCAGCGTTCGAATGCGCTTGAAAAATTTACTGTCTAAGATGGTAGCTCTGGCACGGCGCTCGCAACGCGCGACCGTGCATGGCGAATGCCTGTCAAGTGGTTCGCCGATGGCATAGCGCTTGCGAGATATCCTGCGCTGTATAGCAAAGGAGGTCGGGCGATGAAAACCTCGACGCTGTTGACCATGGTAACGTTGTCGGCCTCATGCTTTGCCGCGCCGGTGCACACCGCGCGCGACGGCATCAGCGACGTCGTCGCCGCACGCATGAACGCCGCGCCAGTGGCGCCGCCCGCGCCGGACGTCGCGGCGCAGACGAACATCCGCCCCGATCGCTGGCAGCACATTACGCTGCCGAAATCGCGGCATCCCGAACGCGGCTATGCGTCGCACCGGGAGAAGCTGCAAACCTGACGGCGCACATGGCCTGGCTCTACGCGCTGCCGTCGGTCCGATCCACCCGCGCACGCGACCGAGGAGCGCACCCATGACCCGAGCGGACATCCCCCGCGAACCGATCGATCTGCAGCTCGCCGACGTGCTGCGCGAGGCGGCGTATCCGGCCAACAAGGACGCGCTGGTCGATGCCGCGCGCGAAGCCGGCGCGAGCAATGAAGTAATCGCGATACTCGACGGTTTGCCGGAGCAGGACTATGCGGATTTCGAGGCGGTGGAAAAACTGATCGGCAGCAACTTCGGGCCGGGGCTCGGGCTGTAAAGGCTGAGGTGGCTGGCTGCGGAGGCTAACGGCGGCTTGCCGCTCACCGCATGATCCACCGCCGTTCGCGCCGCGGTTCACCCCCCCGCGGTTCACCCCCCCGCGGTCGACCCCTCGCGGTTCACCCCGCGCGGTTCACCCCGCTTCCCGCCCAAACACGACCCGCGCAAAGAACCCTGCCAGCACCGACTCGGCGACATTGTCGCTGACGTTCTGCGGATCGACCGTGCGCAGGAACTGCACACCGTCCACCAGCCCCATCAGCCCCGTCGCCAGCATGGCCGCCGGCAGCGGCAACGGCGTGCCGACACGGGTCGAAAATTCGCTGATGTATTCGGTCAGCTCATCGAGCTTTTCATTCAGAAACGCGCTGAAGCGCGCGCGAAAGCGCGCGTCGCGCACCGCCAGCAGCTTCGCCTCCACCCATAACAGGAAGCATTCGTTGCGAAACGGCAGGCGGCTGTAATAGCGCAGCACGCTTGCTTCCATTTCGTCGCGGCTCGCGCCTTCCGCGAAGATGTCCTGCAGGTCGGCCTGCATCGCTTCGTGATCGCGCCGCAGCAGTTCCAGAAACAGCTCGGACTTGCTGCCGAAGTTCGAATAGAACGCGCCGCGCGTATAGCCGGCTGCCTCCGCAATGTCTTCGACGCTCGCGGCGACGAAGCCCTTCTTCATGAAAATGCCCTGCGCAGCATCCAGCAGGCGCTGGCGCGTCTGGTCTTTGCTCTGTTCGCGGGTTAGCCGTTTGCGTTTCATGGGCGGCAGTCTAGCACCGAATATTTCGATTCAGTTTTGCATTCAGATACAGGTGTGTATTAGAATCCATACCAACATTCGAAGCAACTGCGGCGCGCCTGCTGCCCGATCGGCGCGACATGCGTTGCTCCGCTCACTGGTCGCTGGAGTCATCGTGAATCGTTCCGGTGCTTGTTCCGGGCGTCGCGCGCTTGCGCCGCTGCACACGTCGCGCCGCTTGCCTGATCGCCTGTCCATCCGTTCTTTGCGCCGTGCGTTGCCTGCGCCGGTAGCGGCTTCGCCGCTTGATACGTCGCTACGTGCCGGCGTGGCGCGCCGCGTCGCCTGGGCATGCGCGTTCGCCGGTCTGCTTGCGTTGGCCGCGTGTCAGAAGAAAGAAGCGGCCGCGCCGGCGCCGCGCCCGGTGGTGGCCGTCGCGGTGCACGCGGACGGCCAGCCGCTCGGCGCGACACTGCCGGGCAACGTCGAGGCGCGCTATACGACGCCGCTGTCGTTCCGGATTGGCGGCAAGCTCGTCGAGCGCCGCGTGCGCCTCGGCGATACGGTGCAAAAAGGCCAGATCGTCGCGCAGCTCGACCCCGCGGATGCGCAGAAGAATGCGGCAAGCGCCGCGGCGCAGCTCGATGCGGCCCAGCATCGGCTGGTCTACGCGAAGCAGCAGCTCGAACGCGACCGCGCGCAGTCGCGCGAGAACCTGATCGCGCCGGCGCAGCTCGAGCAGACCGAAGACGCGTATGCGTCCGCCGCGGCGCAGCGCGAACAGGCCGCGCAGCAGGCGGCGCTCGCCCGAGACCAGCTGCAGTACGCAACCTTGAGCGCCGACCATGCCGGCGTGATCACTGCCGAACAGGCCGATACCGGGCAAAACGTGTCGGCGGGCCAGGCGGTGTATAGCCTCGCCTGGAGCGGCGACGTCGACGTGGTATGCGACGTGCCCGAGAACGCGTTGGCCGGCCTGCGCGTCGGCCAGGGTGCGCGTATCGCGCTGACCGCGCTGCCGGGCCGCACGCTGCGTGCGCAGTTACGCGAGCTGTCGCCGGCGGCCGATCCGCAAAGCCGCACGTGGCGCGCCAGGCTGACGCTCGATCAGCCCGGCGCCGACGTGCGCCTCGGCATGACTGCCGACGTGTCGTTCGAAGCGAGCGGCGCGGCGACACACGCGTTGTTCATGCTGCCCGCCACCGCGCTGTTCCACGACGGCACGCAGCCGGCGGTATGGGTGGTACGCCACGGCAGCGATGTGCTCGAACTGCGCCGCGTGCAGATCGCCCGCTACGACGAGCGCACGATCGCCGTCGCACAAGGACTCGCCGACGGCGAACGCGTGGTGCTGCAAGGCGTGCATACGGTGAGCGCCGGCGAAAAAGTCCGCGCGATCGCCCCGCTGCATCCGGAGGATTTCGCGTCATGAGCTTGCCGCAGCAGCAGCACGACGCATCCGAAGGCCGCTTCAATCTGTCCGCATGGGCACTGCGGCATCAGGCGCTGGTGGTGTTCCTGATCGTGCTGGCCACCGCATTCGGCATCCTCGCGTACACGCGGCTCGCGCAATCGGAAGATCCGCCGTTCACATTCCGCGTGATGGTGATCCGCACCTTCTGGCCCGGTGCGACCGCGCGCCAGGTGCAGGAGGAAGTGACCGACCGGATCGGCCGCAAGCTGCAGGAAACCCCGTCGATCGATTTTCTGCGCAGCTATTCGCGGCCCGGCGAGTCGCTGATCTTCTTCAACATGAAGGACTCGGCGTCGCCGAAGGCGGTGCCCGAAACCTGGTACCAGGTGCGCAAGAAAGTCGGCGATATTGCCGGTACGCTGCCGCGCGGCATCCAGGGGCCGTATTTCAACGACGAGTTCGGCGACGTCTATACGAACATCTATACGCTCGAAGGCGACGGCTTTTCCGCCGCGCAGCTGCACGATTACGCGGACCAGTTGCGCACCGTGTTGCTGCGCGTGCCGGGCGTCGGCAAGGTCGATTATTTCGGCGACCCCGATCAGCGCGTGTACATCGAAATCGCCAACACGCAGCTGACGCGCCTGAACATTTCGCCGCAGCAGATCGCGCAGGCGATCGACGCGCAGAACGGTGTGTCGTCGTCGGGCACGCTGACCACCTACGACGACCGCGTATTCGTGCGCCCGAGCGGCCAGTTCAACGACCTGAACGCGCTGGCCGACACGCTGATCCGCGTGAACAACCGCTCGTTCCGGCTCGGCGATATCGCGACGATCCGGCGCGGTTACGACGACCCGCCGGTCACGCAGATGCGCTATGGCGGCAAGGCGGTGCTCGGCATCGGCGTGACGATGCAGCCGGACGGCGACGTCATCCGCCTCGGCAAGGCGCTCGATGCGCAAATGGGCGCACTGCGCGCGCAATTGCCGGCGGGCCTGAGGCTCATCGAAGTGTCGAGCACGCCGCGTGCGGTGGCGCTGTCGGTCGACGATTTTCTCGAAGCGGTGGCCGAGGCGATCGCGATCGTGCTGGCCGTCAGCCTCGTGTCGCTGGGTCTGCGCACCGGCATGGTGGTGGTGATCTCGATTCCGGTGGTGCTGGCCGTCACCGCGCTGTGCATGTACCTGTTCGACATCGGCCTGCACAAGGTGTCGCTCGGCACGCTGGTGCTCGCGCTCGGCCTGCTGGTCGACGACGCGATCATCGCCGTCGAGATGATGGCCGTGAAGCTCGCACAAGGCTGGAGCCGCACGCGCGCCGCGGCATATGCGTACACCAGCACCGCGTTTCCCATGCTGACCGGCACGCTGGTCACGGTATCGGGCTTCCTGCCGATCGCACTCGCGAAGTCCAGCACCGGCGAATACACGCGCTCGATTTTCGAAGTGTCAGCGATTGCGCTGATCGCGTCGTGGTTCGCCGCGGTGGTGCTGATTCCGCTACTGGGCTATCACCTGTTGCCGGAGCGCAAGAGCGCCGCGCACGAAGCCGACGACCACGAGCACGAGATTTACGACACGCGTTTCTACCAGCGTCTGCGCGGCTGGATCGGCTGGTGCATCGAGCGGCGCTTCGCCGTGCTGGCGCTGACCATCGCGCTGTTCGTCGTCGCGCTGGCGGGCTTTACGCAGGTGCCGCAGCAATTCTTTCCCAGTTCCGACCGCCCGGAGCTGCTGGTCGACGTGCGGCTGCCCGAAGGCGCGTCGTTCGACGCGACGCTACGGCAGGCGCAGCGGCTCGAAAAGGCACTCGAGGGGCGGCCCGAAATCGACCACGTGGTCGATTTCGTCGGCAGCGGCGCGCCGCGCTTCTATCTGCCGCTCGACCAGCAGTTGCAGCAGCCGAATTTCGCGCAGTTCGTGATCACCGCAAAGAGCGTGAAGCAGCGTGAGCAGCTCGCGCAATGGCTCGAACCGATGCTGCGCGAGCAGTTTCCGGCGATCCGCACACGCCTGTCGCGGCTCGAAAACGGTCCACCGGTCGGCTACCCGGTGCAGTTCCGCGTCAGCGGCGACGACATTGCCACGGTGCGCGCGATCGCCGAACGCGTTGCCGCGACGATGCGCGCCGACCCGGGCACCTTCAACGTGCACTTCGACTGGGACGAGCCCGCCGAGCGCTCGGTGCGCTTCGAGGTGGACCAGAAGAAGGCCCGCGAACTCGGCGTATCTTCGACAGACGTGTCGAGCTTTCTGGCGATGACGCTATCCGGCTACACCGTCACGCAGTATCGCGAGCGCGACAAGCTGATCAGCGTCGATCTGCGCGCGCCGAAAAGCGAGCGCGTCGATCCGGCGGCCCTGCTCACGCTGGCGATGCCGACGCCCAATGGCCCGGTGCCGCTCGGCACGCTCGGCCATCTGCGCAACGCGCTCGAATACGGCGTGATCTGGGAGCGCGACCGCCAGCCGACCATCACCGTGCAATCGGACGTGCGCGCCAACGCGCAAGGCATCGACGTCACGCACGCAGTCGGCCACGCACTGCGCGACGTACGCGCGTCGCTGCCGGTCGGCTACCGGATCGAGATCGGCGGCTCGGTGGAGGAAAGTGCAAAGGGCCAGACGTCGATCAACGCGCAGATGCCCGTGCTGGTGATCGCCGTGTTCACGCTGCTGATGATCCAGCTGCAAAGTTTCTCGCGCGTGCTGCTGGTGGTGCTGACCGCGCCGCTCGGGCTGATCGGTGTGGTCGCCACCTTATGGCTGTTCGGCAAGCCGTTCGGCTTCGTCGCGATGCTCGGCGTGATCGCGATGTTCGGCATCATCATGCGCAACTCGGTGATTCTGGTCGATCAGATCGAACGGGACATCGCGGCCGGCCACCAGCGCTTCGATGCGATCGTCGGCGCGACGGTGCGGCGCTTCCGGCCGATCACGCTGACCGCGGCCGCCGCGGTGCTCGCGCTGATTCCGCTGCTGCGCTCGAACTTTTTCGGGCCGATGGCCACCGCGCTGATGGGCGGCATTACCAGCGCGACGGTGCTGACGCTGTTCTACGTGCCTGCGCTGTACGCGATCTGGTTCCGCGTGCGCGGCAGCGAGCGCGATCCACGACCGGATGCGTCGGCTCATACGGGGAATTGATCATGCCTGTACGCGATTCGTTGTTGCGCGTGGGTCTGCTGGGTGCAGCGGGCATCGCGCTGGGCGTGACGGCGGCCTGTTCGCTCGGGCCGACCGGCACGCCGCCGGCAATGCCGGAGCCCGCGCACTATGGTGCCGAAACGCAAGCCGCGCGGACCGTGAACGCACAAGGCGTCGCACAGCGCTTCGTGATGGGCGCGCAGCCGGTACCGCAATGGTGGAAGCTGTACCGCTGCGACGCGCTCGATGCGCTGGTCGACGAAGGCCTGCGCAATAGCCCGACACTCGCCGCCGCGGACAAGACCCTCGCCGCAGCACGCGAGCAATTGCGTGCGCAGCTCGGCAATTCGCTGCTGCCCGCCATCGATGCTGGCGCCCAGGTATCGCGCCAGCGCGCGCTGGCGATTCCGGAGATCGGTCCCAATACGTTTCAGTACAACGTGTTCGTCGGCCAGTTGCAGGCGCAATATACGTTCGATCTGTTCGGCGCGGTGCGCTACGCGAATGCGGCGCTGGCGCAGCGCGTCGATCTGCAGGCTTTCCAGTTCGACGCGGCACGCCGGGCGCTGGCGGCCAATATCGTGTCGGCCGCGCTCAGTGCGGCAACGCTTGACGCGCGGGTCGCGGCCACTACACGGCTCGTTACGCTGGCCAATCAGCAAGCTGCGGATGTGCAGCGACGCTACACGCTCGGCGCCGTGGCGCATAGCGATCTGTTGAGCGCGCAACAATCGGCTGCATCAACCGCGGCGAGCTTGCCGGAGCTGCGTCAGCAGGCGCTGGCGACGCGCCACGCGCTCGCAGTGCTGCTCGGCCGCACGCCGGATCAGGCGCCGCCGGCGCTCGAGCTCGCGCAACTGCATTTACCGGACGAAGTGCCGGTGGTCGTGCCGTCCGAACTGCTGCAAGCCCGGCCCGACATTCAGGCTGCCGACGCCGCGCTAAAGGCCGCGGCGGCCGACGTCGGCGTCGCGACCGCGCAGCTGTTTCCGAGCATCACGCTGAACGCATCGATGGGCCAGGGCGGCTTTAGCTGGCCATTGGCGCTGTCCGGCGCGGGGACGCTGTGGAGCATCGCTGGCTCGCTGTCGGCGCCCATTTTTCACGGCGGCGCGCTGCTGGCGCAGCGGCGTGCGGCGCTGGCGACCTATGACGCGACCGCATCGCAGTACAAGCAGACCGTGCTGACGGCGTTTCAAAACGTTGCCGATACGCTCGCGGCACTCGAACACGATGCGCAGTCGCTCGATGCGGCAAGTGCGGCGGCGCGCGTCGCGCAACAGGCGTTCGACGAAGCGTCGGCGCGCCAGCGGCTGGGCGCGCTGCCGCCGAGCGCCGTGCGCGCGAGTGAACAGCAGTGGCAAAACGCGCGGCTCGAGCAGATTCGATATACCGGTGCACGGCTGGCGGATACGGCGGCGTTGTTTCAGGCGATGGGCAATCCGTTGCAGGACGGCGCGGCGCACGTTGCGGGGCAGTAAGCGAGCTACCGTAGAGGGCCTGTATGCGTCACAGAAGCCCCACATCGCGCATGTTCTGGTGCCGGACGATATCGATCTCCTTCTTTTCAACTTCCCTGGCCTTCGCGTCGTACTCTCTGCGCGCATCCGTCAGCTGGTACTCGAACTCGTCCCTGTCCGACGATCCGGGCGAGGCCTGGCTCTTCCTCGCTTCGAGGTCCCAGACCTTGCTTTTGAGCCGATTCTTCTCGTCGACCAGCCTGCGCAACTCGTCCTTCTTCGTTTGCATCTCGTAGTCGAATCGCGCCTGTGCGCGGCTGACTCCGTCATAGCTTTTACTGCTGCCGCCGAACGGCGTGAGGTGTTCGCGATCGCCGTCGATGCCGCCCTTGCCGTGGGCACCGCCGCCCCCTCGCAGTCGCAGCACGGAATGGCCCGAACCCGTGTCTGGCTGAGGGTCCGCCGCAAACGACGCCGGCTGTCTTCCGCATGGCTCAGTGTGCGCTGCGCCGGACTTCAGCGTGGTCGGCACGTTGTGCGTCGGGAGATGAAAAGCTTCACCAATGTGAATGTTGAACATGCAAACTTCCTCCAGAGTCGATAGTGACGGTGTCGGCGACTGAAAGACACCCGGCGCGGATACCCTCGTCGACATTAGATCAGTCCGACTGCGCGCCGATGTGGTACGGAGCCACGCCTGCCCGGCGGTTGCATGCACCGGACGAATTCGTTGTGCGCTCAATCACTTGGGCATGCTGTGCCGGCGTTATCAACAGGGCTTTCAACAAAAACTGTGGATAACGGCAAGCCACGCGGTGCTGGTGCGGCGCACGCGATTGCGCTCGATCATTGGCGGCGAAGCCGCTCCAACTGGCTGTACACCTGCTCCATCTGCTGCGTCAGACTGTATTGCCTGCTCTCCAGTTGGCTGAGCTGCGACCGGACGCGTGACAGGTCCTGTTCGATGCCACTCACAGTCGAACGAGCCTGAGGTAGATTCGGTCCCCAGATGTCGTCGGGCAAATCCCTCGAAGTCATACTTGAAACCTCGGCTTGCGCCTGGCGTTTGTCTCTCTCCAACTGCTCGATCTTTGCTAACAGCCCCTGCTTTTCAGTCACATTGCTCTGATGCTCGCTCGCTAGTCTCCTGTGCTCGCCATCGAGCCTTGCCTTCTCTGCCTCGTCCGGCTGCCCGGCGGGGCCGCCCGCATCCCGATGCGCGCTCCAGCCGCTGCCGGGCGCCTCGCGCACCGGAATCCCGGGCTTGCCCGGATCGCCGGTCTGGATCACGCGCCACGTGTGGTTGCCAGTGTCGAAGCGGGCCGCGTAGAAGTCCGCTCCATTACGCAGATAACGTTGCCCGGTGTCGTCGATCCAGATCGAGCCGGGGTGCCGCGGATCAGACCGCAATGCGCCGACGGGATTGCCGATGTAGCGTTCAGGCAGCTGCAACGGAGGTGCGCTCTGCGTGTGATCCGCGCCCGGCGTTCCGATGTGATGTTGCGCGCCGGTATCGATGACTGTCCGGCCAGCTGTGCCGCCGTATGTGGGAATGCCTGCGGATACGGGTCCGCTGCGGGGTGCAGGCGTACCGTTGGCCGGACCGGACGGGTGCGTGTGCGTCGACTCCGGGCCGGGATGCCACGAATCCTGAATCCGAATTTTGATCATGGATGCTCCTGTCATTCGATGGTCATTGACGGTCGATGCTTCGGGTTACCGAATGCATTACGCCAGTGCCCATCCGACGGCGGGTGGTGTTCGCGTGTGGCAGCTTGTCCACAGTTTGTGTTGACAGCCCTGTTGATAACGCCGGCACACTGCAGCCAAGTGGTTGAGCGCGCATCGGATTCGCCGCGCGCTGCAGATGGTGTCGCATACAACAAAAACGCGATCGGGCGAAAATCCGCGAACGCACACCACGCGCGCGCCAGGCGATTGACGCAGCGTTACGTGCGCGACAGCAAACTGAGCTCCCTCTTTGCGTCGAAGTATCTGAGCGAAGACTGTGTGATTTCGGACTGGTATTGCGTGACCAGCTCAAGCTTCGCGCGGTACTCGCTGTCGAGCCTGTGCAGTTGCTGATCGATCTGCGCAATGCGCGGCGAATGCGGCGATTCCAACGCCTTCTCCCTTTCGAGGCCGTCGATTTCGGCTTTGAGCCGATCCTTGTCCGCGAATGCCTGCCTGTGTCTATCCGAGGCGCCCGACATCTCGCGGTCGGCTTGCCTGACCCGTTCCTCGAGCGCGCTGCGCCGTGCTGCGGATATTGCCTCATTCATGTCACGAGCATGGCTTTCCATGCGCCCCGCCACATCGTAGCTACCGCTACGATTACCGCCTCCCAGTAAATGCCGATGATCGTCATCCGTTCCCCCCTTGCCATGCGCGCCGCCTCCGCCGCGCAGCCGCAGCACCGAATGGCCCGTGCCGGCATTTTCCGGCCCATCCGGCGCAATCATCTGTGGCAGGCTCGCGCCGGGTTCGATGCGCGCGCCGCCAGCGCCGGCAGCAGGCGGCACGTGATGTATGGACGAAAGGGTCGGCGCATCATGCGCCGAAGTGCGAGCAGTCTCACCGATGTGAAAGCCGAACATTGACACCTCCTCAAGTGAATCAAGCAATGGGCGATCCGTTGCAAGGCGGCACGGCGCACTTTGCGGGTCAGTGAGCAACGGGCCCGTAGCGGTCTGTTTCGTCAAAAGAGGCCGTATAGCCAGCGCTCTTGCCTGACGGCGAACAGTTGGCGACTGGCGTCGCGCGTCTCTTTCTCATACCTTGCGACCTCCTCGACCGTCGCTCGGCAAGCGGCACGCGCCACCTCCAGCCGACCACCGAGTTCAGCCTCGTGTACCGGATCCGAGGCTCGTGCTGCTTCCTGCTCAAGGTATTCGACGTCGACCTCGAGCCGATCCCTGTCGCGGCTTGCTTGCCGGAACCGTTGCGACGCTGCGTTCAGCGCGGACTCCGCGTCGTTGAGGCGCGTCTGGAACTCATTACGCTGCCTGAGCAACGCTGCGTCATCGGCCTCGCGGGCGTGCACCTCCGCCCGCCGAGCCGGGGCTCTGCTTGCGCGGCGGCCGCTGGACGACAGCAGCCGATTGCGATCGCCGTCCGCGTCGCGCTTGCCGTGCGCACCGCCGCCCCCTCGCAAACGCAGCATGGAATGGCCCGCACCGGCATCCTTGTGCCCGTCTTCAGCAAACGGCTGCGGCGGTCTCGCGCCACACTCGATGTGCGCGCCGCCAGCGCAGACCGCAGCCGGCGCGTCATGCATCGCTGCGGGCATCGGCATGTCGTGCGCCGACGTGCGAGCAATCTCAGCGACATGAAACCCGAACATCGAAACCTCCTCCAGTGAGTGACGGTCGTTGCGGCGTCCGTCGCGACCACACGGCCGAGAAAAGCGCAGGTGCGCTCGCCGCCATTAGATCAACCGTACTGCGCCACCGTGTGGTACGCGGCTATGTGTGTGGCGCACCGTTCGCACGCGCGCGCATGGTTGCGCGCGCAACCGCCCCGCCGCCGCAGGCGCTTGCATGCAGCGGGCGAATTCGTTGTGCCCTCAAGCACTTGGGCGTGCTGTGCCAACGTTATCAACAGGGCTTTCAACAAAAACTGTGGATAACGACCCAGTGCGCGTGCGCCTCAAGGTATTGGCGAGCGCAATAAAAAAGCGCGTTCGGGCGATAAGCCACGAACGCGCTTTGCAGCAAGCTGCCGATGCGTCACCGCATCAAGGTTTGTTCGATTCGAACAGATCCAGAATCTGCTTCTTCTCGGTCGACGACACCGTCGGCTGCGGTTGCGCCTGCTGCTGCGGCGTCATACCCGCCGGCCCGATGCTGCCCTGCGCATCGCTCGCGCCGGCCAGCGCCGTGGCGCCGCCGTCGAGCCCGATACTCGCGACAAAGCCCATGCCCGGCACCATATCCGCGTAGTACAGCTCGCCGGCCACCGTCGCGACGCCCGCCGGCATTTCCGGCTCGGTCTGCGGCACGCCGCGCAGCGCACGGCCCATATAGTCGATCCAGATCGGCAACGCGAGCTGTGCGCCGAACTCGCGGCTACCAAGGCTCTTCGGCTGGTCGTAGCCCATCCACGCGACCGCCACCAGCGACTGCTGATAGCCGGCAAACCAGCCGTCCTTCGCGTCGTTGGTGGTACCGGTCTTGCCCTGCAGGTCCGAGCGTTTCAGCACGTTGCTGCCCGCGCCGGTGCCGGCCGTGGCCACCGAATGCAGCAGGCTGTTCATGATGTACACGTTGCGCGGATCGACGGTACGCGGCGCATCGCGGCCCGCGACGAGCGGCTGCGCGCGCGACAACGCCACGCCGCGCGCGTCGGTCACTTCGGCGATCAGATACGGATTGACACGGTAACCGCCGTTCGCAAACACGCTGTACGCGCTCGCCGACTGCAACGGCGTGACGAGCCCCGCGCCGAGCGCCATCGGCAGATACGGCGGCGTCTTGTCCGGATCGAAGCCGAAGCGCTGCGTCACGTATTCCTGCGCGTACTTGGTGCCGATATACGACAGCAGCCGGATCGACACGAGGTTCTTCGATTTCTCCAGCGCGACGCGCAGCGGCATCGGGCCGTCGGGCTGGTCGTCGTCCTTCGGCTCCCACGCGTCGCCGCCGGGCGTCGTCGGCGGGAAATACAGCGGCGCGTCGTTGACGATCGTCGCCGGTCCGATGCCCTTGTCGAGCGCGGCCGAATAGATGAACGGCTTGAAGCTCGAGCCCGGCTGACGCCACGCCTGCGTCACGTGGTTGAACTTGTTCTTGTTGAAGTCGAAGCCGCCGATCAGCGCGCGGATCGCGCCGTCCTGCGGCGTCAGCGACACCAGTGCGCCTTC
>DATLOW010000481.1:0-3696 GCA_035536055.1 Paraburkholderia sp.
CGTAACCAAGCGCATCAATGAGCTGACCGGCAACGATGCGTTGCCGCCGGTGCAGGTGCAGATGGGCGAGATGGCAGCGCTCGCCACGATCGTCGATTCGATGGTGCTCGCGCAGGAATCCCAGGGGACGGTCGACGCGGACGGCATCGCGTGGCCGTCGAAAGCCGCGCTGTATGCGGTGATGTCGTTGCAGGCGCAACTGAATCCGAAGATGGTCGACATCGTGCGGGAACTGAGCGGCGGCTCGATGATCGCGTTGCCGTCGTCGGTGCGCGACTATGAACTGCCGGAAAGCGCAGCCGACATGGAGCGTTACGTCGCGTCGCCGGGCGTCGGCTCGCGCGAGCGCGTCGCGTTGCTGAAACTGGCATGGGATCTGATCGGCACCGAATTCGCCGGGCGTCACCAGCAGTATGAGAAGTTCTATGGCGGCGCGTCGTTCCTCGTCAAACAGAACATGGCACGCGCCTATGACTTCGCGCGCGCCAGGCAGCTGGTCGACGACGTGCTCGCGCTCGGCGACTGAGCGCACTCGCGCGCTGGCCGCTGCTGGCTGCGCATGCGGTGGGCGGCCCGCGTCTGGCTGCGGCAGGCGCGATACGGTATGCTGGCCGTTTAACCCGGGCACTGCGAGGCAGTGTCCTTTATGGCCGGAAATAGCCGGAAATGTGAACGGATGACACGAACCCAGATGCGCGATCCGCTCGAATCGCGCCGCCTTTCCGCCGAGCTGAAAGCGATGAAGGAGGCGCGCGAAAGCGCGGGCAAACACCCTTATTTTCGCGGCGTCGCGAATGCACGCTATGTGCTGCGCAAGGTTTTCCGCATCATCGAGGAGCATGCGAAGGAGTTCGGTCTGGATCCGGTGCACCACCAGAGCCTGATCCAGATCTACGGCAGCCCGGAGCGCCGGCTGCGGATCAAGGAACTGGCGCTGCGCATGGACATCTCGCAGGCGTTTGCGTCGAACGTGGTGCGCGCGTTGGTCGACAAGGGGTATGCGGAGCGCGTGCCGTGCGACGAAGACCTGCGCTCGACCTTCGTCGGCGTCAGCGATGCAGGCGTGAAGCTGCTTTGTGCAATCGACGACGCGGTACGCATGCACGTCGAGTATTTCACGCAACAGCTGTCCGCAAGCGAACGCGAGATGGCGGTGTACATGATGATGTTTTATATCGGGATGTAGCGCGCGCGTCAGGCGGGCGCAGTGGAGCAGCAGATGAAATCGACACGGTGGATCAGTGGATGGCGGGCATGCAGTGGCACGCGAACGGCAGGTGTCGCATGAACGACGCACCGTCAAGGCAGAGCGTGCCGCGGCGCCGGCGCATCGTGGTAGGCATCAGTGGCGCATCGGGCGCAATCTACGGCGTGCGGCTGCTGGCGCTGCTGCGCACGCTGGACGTCGAGTCGCACCTGGTCGTCAGCCGTTCGGCGCAACTGACGCTGCAGCAGGAAATGCAGATGACGCTCGCCGATCTGAAGACGCTCGCCGACGTGCACTATCCAAATGCCGATATCGGCGCGGCAATCTCGAGCGGATCGTTTCACGTCGACGGCATGATCGTCGCGCCGTGCTCGATCAGGACGCTGTCGGAGATCGCGACCGGCTGCACCGCGTCACTGATCTCGCGCGCCGCCGACGTGATGCTGAAAGAGCGCCGCCGGCTGGTGCTGATGGTGCGCGAAACCCCGCTGCATGCCGGCCATATCCGCAGTCTCGCGGCGGTGACCGAAGCCGGTGCGATCGTTTATCCGCCGGTGCCGGCCTTCTATGCAAAACCGGCGACGCTCGAACAGATGGTCGATCACACGCTCGGGCGCGTGCTCGATCTGTTCGATCTCGATGCGCCGACAGTGGGGCGCTGGTCTGGAGTGAATGGCGGCTGAAATTGCGCGCCGTGCGTATCGTGCGGCGCGGCGAGATGCGCGCGCCGTTAGCGCATGTCGTTAGTGCATGTCGTCAGTGCGTATCGAACACGCGCTGATACTGCGCGATCGCGGCGATCGTTGCGTCCCGCTCCGCATCGGTCGGCCGGCCTGGATCGGCGGCCACCGGCAGTGCGCCGAATTTCATCAGGCAGGCCATCAGCAGCAAACGCGCCTTGATCGCAGTGAGATTCGAGCCCGCGATCACCAGCGGGAACGGATCGGCGAAGCCTTCCGGCGCGCCGCGCCCGACCCGCACCGTCGGTATGCCGCTGAAGGCGGCCCGCAGAATCAACTGCTCGCGTGCCGCCGAAGGCAGCCGCCCATACGGCACCAGGCCTTCGGTCACGAGCCCGGCGAGGCGGCCGAGACTCAGCTTGTGTTCGATCAGCGCGACGAGGTCGTGTGCATCGTCAGGGCCGCTCGTGTAGTCCTCGTCGAGATAGCCACCGTCCTTGACGATCGACACCGATGGAATCGCCGCTTCGGTCAGTTGCCCCGCGGCGTTCCTGATCGCGATTTCGATCGGCTGCAGCGCGCCGTCGCGGCGCTGCACCGCGCGCACCGCAGCGGGCAGGCGGCGCAGGTTGACCTCGGACAGATATGTGTGCCGGTAGGC
Source organism: Paraburkholderia sp. (assembly GCA_035536055.1). GTDB lineage: Bacteria > Pseudomonadota > Gammaproteobacteria > Burkholderiales > Burkholderiaceae > Paraburkholderia. The sequence goes on from DATLOW010000481.1 coordinate 2,549, forward strand.
CGGCACGTACATCAGCGACACGTTGCCGAGGTGGCTGGTCTGGCCGAGGACGCCGCCGTGGCCGCCGGCGGCGCGATAGCCGCCGGGCCGCGCATCGACTTTCGTCACTTCGCGGGCGGCGAAATACTGCTGTTCCTGAATGACGAGCACGCCGCAGCGGTTACGTCCTTGCTCGTCTTTCCATGCCTGTGAACGGATCAAACCGATCGAATCGAGAATATTCTGCGGACCATCCGCACTGGCCTGGCCCTGCGGACGCTGCGCAGCGTTGCAGCAGACCGGCAGCGTCGTATCGAGCAGCAGGTTGAACCAGTACGCGGTTTCCTCGATCTGCGGGCTGCCTTGCGTCCAGATCAGGCCATCGTAGCGGCCGCTGTCGGCGATGGCCTGCGCGTCGTTGGTGAGCTTCGCCAGCGATGGACGCGCTGGCGCGCTCGCCAGATGGTACGGCTTGTAGCCGTTGAAATCGCGGCCGCGCGTTTCAGGCGCGATGTCGCCGCTGCCCTGGTCGGTGCGCAGCGCGGCGGGCAGGCCGCGTTTGTAGCCGGCGGGTGGCATCACGCGATAAAAGTCCACGTCGGCCTGCGACGAAATCGTGCCGGCCACGCCGTCGCGGTCGATGGCGAAGCGATCGATTTCCTCGAAGCTGCGCGAGCCGTCCGGAAAGAAGCCCTGGCGCGCCAGTTCGTCGGCGCCGCCGGGCACGGCCATCTCTTCTTCCCACGCACTGCCGTCTGCCTGCACGGCCATGTAGGGCAGCGGATACAGGCCGTCCTCGGGCCGCAGTTCGATTTCATAGACGGGCCGGTCCGTCGCCGCGCGGCGCGCGCCGCTAAACGAACCGTCCGCGCCGACGTAACCGTCAGGCGGGCCGTACAGATTCGCGGCATCGGCCTCGAGCGGATGTGCGGAAAACTGCTCGACGTAGACCTTGACGGGCACCGCTAGCCGTTGCGCGCGCAACGCGTCGACGCGCAAAGGCTCGCCGTCGGCGCCGGTCCGTGCGGGCAAGCCGCGTTTTGCGCGCGCCTTGTTCGAAGTGACCAGCGGCGGCGTGTTCTGGATGGTGGCCGTCGGCCCGCTCAAATGGGCGATGCGCACGCGGGCAGAGTGGGTCATGGTTCCGGGATTCGTTGCAAAAAGAAAGA
>DATLOW010000482.1:0-39452 GCA_035536055.1 Paraburkholderia sp.
AGTTAGTTCAAACGCTTCAGTTGACCATCGTCCGCATACCAGTCAACCGTCTTGCCGCTGGTATTGACCGTCACTGCACGCGGCTCGCTAAACTGGTCGAACGATTCGATACCGGTCTCGCGGCCCACACCGCTGTTCTTGAAGCCGCCCCACGGCGATGCCGGGTCGAGCCGGTGGTGGTCGTTCACCCACACCATGCCGAACTCCAGCTTGCTCGCCACGCGGTGCGCACGCGCCACGTCGAGCGTCCACACCGATGCGGCCAGACCGAACTGCGAGTCGTTGGCGATGCGCAGCGCGTCGGCTTCGTCCTTGAACGGCATCACGACCGTCACCGGGCCGAACACTTCCTCCTGGCCGATCTCGCATGACGGGTCGACGTCGTAGAACACCGTCGGCTCGATATAGAAGCCTTGCGACAGATGCGCCGGCGCCTTGCCGCCGGTCAGCAGCTTCGCGCCATCCTTCTGCGCGCGCTCCAGCATCGCCAGAATGCGCTGACGCGAACGCTCCGAAATCACCGGGCCCAACTGCGTCTTCGGATCTTCCGGATCGCCGACGCGAATGCCCGCTGCCTTGGCGCGGAAGCGCTCGAGAAATTCCTTGTAGATGGTTTCCTGCACCAGGATACGCGCGCCGCACACGCAGGTCTGGCCCGCGCCGATAAACGATCCGAATGCCGCGCCGTTCACTGCACGCTCGAGGTCCATATCGTCGAACAGGATCATCGCGCCCTTGCCGCCCAGTTCGAGCGTGGTCAGCGCAAAAGTGCGCGCAGCCGCCTCGCCGATCGAACGGCCCACTTCGGTGCCGCCGGTGAACACCACCTTGCGGATCAGCGAGTGCTTCGCGAGCGACGCGCCCGCTTCACGCCCTTCGCCGTTCACCACGTTGACCACGCCCTTCGGCACGCCCGCTTCCTGCAGCAGACGCACGAGGCGCACGGTGGTCAGCGGCGTCTGTTCGGAGGCCTTGATCACCACGCTGTTGCCGGTTGCGAGCGCCGGTGCGAGGCTCTTCGACAGGATCATCAGCGGATGGTTGAACGACGTCATCAGCGCGACCACGCCGAGCGGCACACGCTGCGTGTAGCACAGGTACGGGCCTTCGATCGGGATCACGTCGCTGCGGCGAGTCAGCGCGAGTGCGGCGAAATAGCGGTAGAACTGCGGCAGACGCGAAATCTGCGCACGCGTCTCGGAGATCGGCCGGCCGTTGTTCAGCGTTTCGAGCCGGTAGAAGTTCTCGAGGTCCGCTTCAAACAGGTCCGCAAAGCGGTTCATGATGCGCGCGCGCTGCTGGATCGGCATGTCGCGCCATTCGCCGTGCTCGAAAGCGGTGTGACCGGCGCGTACCGCGCGATCCACGTCCGCTTCGGTAGCGGCGGCGAGGCTGCCGATCACGGCGCCGGTCGCCGGGTTCACGATGTCCATCGTGCGGCCGTTGCTCGCGTTGGTCCACTCGCCGTCGATGAAGAGTTGCGCGTCGAGGTGCAGCTTGTTCAGTGCATCCATTGCGATTTTCCTTTGGGTTCCTTGCAATTCCTGTTGCGCGCTGTTTGCGGCGGCGGGCTATCGTCTGCCGTCAGGCGCGCAATACTTATGCGTTACAACGTGTATCGGGTACGTAAGCCTGTATGCCTTATTTGCTCGCCGAGACTCGCGCGCCGGCATTGACGCCATCGTGCGCAAGCGCCTCGCCCGGTTGCAGGTCTTCGAGACGCTGGCCGGTCGGTTCCACGCCGAGCCATGCCACCACCACGATCTGCACCGCGAGCAGGCCGATCATCAATGCGAGCACACCGACCACGCCATGCTGCGCAAACAGCGCAACCACAATGAACGGCGTCACGATCGTCGCGCCACGCCCCAGCGTATTGCAAATGCCGGAAGCGCGCAGGCGCACTTCAGTCGGGAACAGTTCCGGCACGTACACGGCGAACAGCAGCGCGACCAGCACGTAGATCGGAATCGTCAGCAGCAAGCCGACCACCGGCAGCAGCAGCGGATTGCTGACGAACGGATAGATCGCGCCGAATACGATCGCGGCCAGTGACGCAAAGATGATGGTCTTCTTGCGGCCCCACGAATCCGCGGTAAATGCGCCGATCGCCGAGCCGACCGGTGCGCCGAGCGACATCACCAGCGCATAGCCGAACGATTTCGCGATGCTGAAGCCCTGGTGTACGAAGAAGGTCGGCAGCCACGTAACGAAGCCATACAGCAGCGTATTGATCACGATCAGACACACGCAGCCGACGATCAGGCGCTGCAGCATCGTGCCGCTGAACAGCGAGCCGAAGCTCAACGCCTGCGCGTGCGCGGGCTTGGCGACGACGGCCGGCGCCGGCAGCGGCGTACCGTGCGACACCGCCACTTCCGCTTCGATGCGCCGCATGATCTCCTCGGCCTCCTTGTCGCGGCCCGCTGCCTCGAGCCAGCGCGGCGATTCAGGCAGCGACTTGCGCGCGTACCACACGCCCAGCGCGCCGAGGCCACCCAGCACGAACATCGCGCGCCAGCCGAACGCCGGAATCACCAGCAGGCCGATCAGCCCGGCCACCGGCAGGCCGGTCACGACGAACACCGCCATCAGGCCCTGCAGCCGGCCGCGATTGCGCGGCGGCACGAACTCGGCGAGCGTCGAATAGCCGACCACGTTCTCCGCGCCAAGGCCCACCCCCATCAGGAAGCGGCATGCGATCAGCACGCTCATGCTCGGCGAAATCGCGGCGCCGAGCGACGCGAGGCCGAAAATCGCGAGATTGGCCTGATAGGTGAAGCGGCGGCCGAAACGGTCGCCGAGAAAACCGGTGGCAAACGAGCCGATCATCATGCCGAGAAAGGTCAGCGACACGAACAGCGCGTTTTGCGCGAGCGTCGAAAAGCCGCTCTGCAACGTCGCGCCGAGCACCGTCGACGCAACATAGATATCGAAGCCGTCGAAAAACATGCCGATACCGATCAGCCACATGATGCGGCGATGAAACGGCGACATCGGCAGACGGTCGAGTCTTGCTCCTGCATTCACGTTCATGTACGTCTCCAGCCAGTTTCCGGGCGGTTTCTTCTAGTAACGGTGGTCTTTTGCGCGTTCGATGCGCGCACAACGATGGCATGGCGCCGCACGGCGCCGCTGCCATCGCATCGCGGGTTCAACGGTTCTGCATCAGCCGCAGGCTCGAGACCGTCAGCGTCTCGGTAGCGAAGCGGAAGTTCTGCTCCAGCGCATTCTCTTCGGCGGCCTGGAAGAACGCCTTGCACTGGCGCGCGCCGCCCTCGTTCAGGCCGACGATGCGCTCGATCAGCGTGTCGGTGGCCGACGCCAGCAGGCCGGGCTCGCTGACCTGGGTGATCAGGCCGGCCTCGAGCGCCGTGGCCGGCGACAGCGGATCGCCGAACAGCACCATCGGGAACACGCGCTTGGGCAGCGCGTAACGGCCGAGATAGGCCATGATCGCGGCTGGCGGCAGGCCTGCTTTCATTTCGGGGAAGGCGAGACGCGCTTCGCTCGACACGATCGCGAAGTCGCAAAGAATCGCGAGACCGAAGCCGAAGCCAAAGGCATCGCCCTGCACTTGCGCGACGCTGATCAGCGACGTACTGCGCAACAGGCGCTTGAACTCGATCAGCCGCGCCACTTCCGCGTGAATCGATGCCGCATCGCGGCCGGCCCGCTCGCGGCCCTTGCAGAATGCCGTCCCGGTCGCGCGCAGCAGCAGCACGCGCGCGACAGGCTCGATGGCTTCGCTACGCAGCGCGGCGATCATCGCGTCGAACATCGGCCCGGTGATCTCGTTGCCGGCGTCCGGATTGTTCAGCGTGAACGTCAATACGGTGCCGTTGCGTTCGATCAGCACGGGTTGCGGCAAAGAAACGTGATCCACGACATCTCCTGTTGTATAATCTGTATACAGCGTATTCAACGAATCGCGCGGTGTCAACCGGCAAACAAATCCAGACGTTCATTCAGGCGCCGGCAACAAGCTGAAACGGCAGTGGGGTTAGCCGCTGGGATAACATGACGCATCAATAGGGAGCGCCGATTGCGAACCGCGAAGAAAGACGAAAGCCACGCCGACAAGGAAGCGCCGCACGAGCCGCCGCTCGATACGATCGGCCGCAAATACCACGCGCGCATGCGCACCGTGCATGCCGCCAGTGACTCACTGAGTGAAGGCGTGGTGGTGCCCGCGCTGCGCGAGGCGATTGTCGAGGGCGTGCTGGCGCCCGGCAGCCGCTTGTCCGAGGTGCAGATCGCCAAGCAGCTGAACGTGAGCCGCACGCCGATGCGCGAAGCGTTCGCGCAGCTCGAGCGCGAAGGGCTCGTCACGGTGCTGCCGCGCATCGGCGCGTTCGTGCGCTCGGTGACCGAACGCGATGTCGAAGAGATCTATACGGTGCGCTCCGCACTCGAATGTCTCGCGGTGCAGCTGGCGGCCGACCGCATCACCGCGCTTGGCCGCGCGCAACTCGATGACGTCGTGCAGGCGATGCAGGCCAGCGTCGACGCCGACGATCCAGCCAGCTATGTCGACGCGCTCGACCGCTTCTATACCGTCGTGATGACGATTGCCGACAACAAGACCTTGCAGGAAAGTCATGCCGCGCTGATCGGGCCGGTGCGGCGCGTGCGGCGCATCGCGATGGCGCGCGGTGGACGCATGCGCTCATCGTACGAGCAGTCGGTACGGATTCGCGACGCGATCGTCAATCACGATGCGTGCGTGCAGGATTTGATGCGCACGCAACTACAGAGCGCCTGCAAGGCCGCGCTCGATGTGTTGAATCACGTCGGGTAATGAACCGCGTCGCCGCCCTGCCGATGTACAACGTGACGCCGGCGCTCACGGCGTGCTGGCGCGAACTGCTGGCCGACGTGCTGCGGGCGGTCGATCGGGTCGAGCCGGCCGCGTGCATCGTCGAGCCTGGCGACGACCTCGCGGCGTTCTGGCGCCGCCCGGACCTGCTGCTTGCGCAGACCTGCGGTTATCCGCTGACGCACGGGTTACAGCATGTGGTGCAGCTGGTTGCCACGCCGTGTTTCGCCGCGCCCGGCTGCGACGGCAGCGACTATGCGAGCGTGATCGTCGCGCGTGCGCAAGGTTCGCTCGAGACGCTCGAACAATGCCGCGGCGCGCGCGTGGCGTTCAATCAGCGCGATTCGAATAGCGGCTTCAATGCATTGCGGCATGCGGTCGCGCCGCTCGCGCGCAACGGCACATTCTTTGGCGCGTCGTTATGCACGGGTTCTCATGCAGGCTCGTTGCAGGCGCTCGCCGATGGCCGTGCCGACGTTGCAGCGATCGATTGCGTGACGATGGCCTTTGTGCGCGACGAGCGCCCGGAACTCGCACAACATGTGCGCGAAATCGGCTGGACCCGTGCATCGCCCGGCTTGCCGCTGATCGCATCGCGCGATGTGGCGCCGCGCAGCGTCGTCGCATTGCGCGCTGCACTGCACGAGGCCGTGGCCGCACAGCCGGAACGCGCGCGGCGTTTGAAGCTGACCGGCTTCGAGGTCATTTCGCTCGACGGCTACGCGCGCATCACGCAGCTTGAAGACCAAGCGATTGCGCTGGGTTATCCGGATCTCACCTGAACAGGTGTAGCCGACCCGCACACGCGCGTCGAAACACCGCTCACTGCGTCTCGAGCACCAGCAACTGCGCGCCATCCGCAACCTGATCGCCGACCGCATACAGCACCTCGGCAACCTTGCCCGCAGCGGGCGCGCCGATCGTGTGCTCCATCTTCATCGCTTCCATCACGATCAACGGCGTGCCCTTCTCGACCAGCGCGCCCGGCTCGACCAGCACCGCAATCACCTTGCCCGGCATCGGCGCGGTCAGGCGGCCTTCGCCATGTTCGGCATCCGCTGCATGCGCGAGCAGGTTCTGCCATTCGAACGCGAGCGTCTCGCCATTGCTGAACACATGGAACGTGTCGCCGTCGATAAACACGCGACCCGTGACGCGCGTATCGCCAAAGGTGGCGCCGTATTCGTGAACCCCCGCACCGCTCCACCATGAAAACGGCACGCACCGTCCGGCATGTTCGAGCGTGCATGCATCGCCGTCGCGTGCGAAAGTCGCGGTGAATGCCGTGTCGTTATCGACGTCGCGCCAGTTCAGCGCCTGCGTGTAGCCGCCGTTGAGCCGCCAGTGCGCGAGCGCATCCCACGGCGAAGTGCCGTGCACGGTGCCGCCTTCGCGCGTCAGCAAGGCCGCGCAAGCGAGCGCGAGTGCCGTATCGAATGGCTTGTGCGCAGGCGCAAACAGCGCGGCATGATGCCGTTCGATCAACCCCGTATCCAGATCGCCGCTCGCAAACGGCTCGCTCGCGACGATGCGCCGTAGAAACTCGACGTTCGTATGTAGCCCGACCACTTCGCAGGCCTGCAGCGCGCGGCTCATCCTTTGCAATGCCTGTGCGCGCGTGGCGCCGTGCACGATCAGCTTCGCGATCATCGGATCGTAGAACGGCGTGATCGTGTCGCCTTCGCGTACGCCACTGTCGATGCGCACCGGTGCACGCGCCTGCGCAGAGGCACCGTTGCCACCGGCAGCGCCGATGCCCGCGCCGATCGCGAATTCGACACCCTCCGGCATGCGCAAATGCTTTAACGTGCCCGTCGACGGCAAGAAGCCGCGCGCCGGGTGTTCCGCGTAAATGCGCGCTTCGATCGCATGCCCTTCGATCTGCAGCGCCTGCTGCGCGCATGGCAGCGTTTCGCCCGCGGCCACGCGCAGTTGCCACTCGACCAGATCGTGCCCGGTAACCATTTCGGTGACCGGATGCTCGACCTGTAGCCGCGTATTCATTTCCATGAAATAGAAATCGCCGCCGGTCATGATGAATTCGACGGTGCCCGCGCCGACATAATCGACCGCGCGCGCCGCCGCGACCGCCGCTTCGCCCATCGCGCGACGCAGTTCCGCGGATAGCCCTGGCGCCGGCGCTTCTTCCAGCACTTTCTGATGACGCCGCTGCACCGAGCAGTCGCGATCGAACAGATACACCGCATTGCCGTGCGTATCGGCGAACACCTGCACTTCAACATGGCGCGGCCGCGTCAGATACTTTTCGATCAGCACGCGGTCGTTGCCAAAGCTGCTCGCCGCCTCGCGCTTGCATGAGGCAAGCGCCGCCGCGAAGTCGTCGCCGCGCTCGACCACGCGCATGCCTTTACCGCCGCCGCCTGCACTCGCTTTCAGCAGCACCGGATAGCCGATCGCATCGGCTTCGTCGCGCAGCAGTTGCGGGTCCTGGTCGTCGCCGTGATAGCCGGGCACTAGCGGCACCGCGGCGGAATGCATCAGCGCCTTCGCGGCGGCCTTCGAACCCATCGCGGCAATCGCGTCGACCGGCGGGCCGATAAAAACGAGGCCGGCTTCGGCGCAGGCGCGCGCGAAGTCTTCGTTTTCCGACAGAAAGCCGTAGCCGGGATGCACCGCCTGCGCGCCGCTCGCGCGCGCCGCTGCGATGATGCGCTCAATGCGCAGATAACTGTCGGCCGCAGCCGCGCCGCCGATATGCACCGCTTCGTCGCATGCGGCGACGTGCTTGGCCTGTGCGTCCGCATCGGAGTAAACCGCGACGCTCGCGATGCCGAGCCGCTTGCAGGTCGCGGCCACGCGGCAGGCAATTTCACCCCGGTTCGCAATCAGGATCTTGTTGAACATGAAGGGTTCACCTTTAGCGGCTGTTGTTCGACGGTGGTTCGGCTGTGGTTCGGCTGTTCATGCGTGTTTCGGCGGTTGTTTCGTCAGATGGGCCCACGAGCCTCGTGGTTTCTGCTGCAGCTAGCTGCGCCATGTCGGCGCCCGCTTCTCGAGAAACGACGCGACCCCTTCGCGGCCTTCCGCGCTCGCGCGGGTGCGCGCGATGCGCTGTGCCGTGTCCTCGATCAGCGCCGCATCGATTTCACGGCCCGCGATGTCCTGCACCAGACGCTTGCAGGCACGCACCGCATGCGGCCCGTTCGAACCCAGGATCGCCGCGAGTTGCTGCACGGTATCGTCGAGCTTGTCTTCGTTCACCGCTTCGCTGACGAGGCCAAGCCGCAACGCCGTCGCGCAGTCGAATTGCTCGGCCGTCACGAAGTAGCGGCGCGCCGCCCGTTCACCGATGGCACGGATCACGTACGGCGCAATCGTCGCGGGGATCAGACCGAGCCGCGCTTCGGACAGGCAAAAGCGCGCTGAATCGACGGCCACCACGATGTCGCAGACCGAGATCAGACCCATGCCGCCTGCGTATGCATCGCCATTCACGCGCGCGATCACCGGCTTGCTGCAGCGATAGATTGCCGCGAGCATGTCGGCAAGACGCAGCGCGTCGGCATGGTTCTCATTGTCCGAGTAGCCGGCCATCTGCTTCATCCAGTTCAGGTCCGCGCCCGCGCAGAAGGCCTTGCCGTTCGCGGCGAGCACGACCGCGCGCACGTCGTCGCGGCTGTCTAGCGCGCGGAACACCGCCGTCAGCTCGGCGATCATCGTCTCGTTGAATGCGTTGCGCACGTCCGGGCGATTCAGCGTGACGGTCGCCACCTGATGATCGAACCCGACGGTCAACGTTGCAGGCTTCAGCTCTTCCATGTCGACACTCCTTTTGCGCACCGCTTACATGCGGAACACGCCGAAGCGCGTTTCTTCGAGCGGCGCGTTCATCGCCGCGGATAGCCCGAGGCCGAGCACGTCGCGGGTCTGCGCGGGGTCGATCACGCCGTCGTCCCACAGCCGCGCACTCGCATAGTACGGATGGCCCTGCTCTTCGTATTGCGCGCGAATCGGCTGTTTGAACGCCTCTTCTTCCGCCGCGCTCCAGGCGCCGCCTTTCGCTTCGATGCCGTCGCGCTTGACGGTCGCCAGTACCGAAGCGGCCTGCTCGCCGCCCATCACCGAGATGCGTGCATTCGGCCACATCCACAGAAAGCGCGGCGAATAGGCGCGCCCGCACATCCCATAGTTGCCCGCGCCAAACGAACCGCCGATGATCACCGTGAACTTGGGCACTTTTGCCGTTGCGACCGCAGTGACCATTTTCGCGCCGTTGCGCGCGATGCCTTCGTTTTCGTATTTGCGGCCCACCATAAAGCCGGTGATGTTCTGCAGGAACACCAGCGGAATCTTGCGCTGGCAGCACAGTTCGATGAAATGCGTGCCCTTTAGCGCCGACTCCGAAAACAGGATGCCGTTGTTCGCGACGATACCGACCGGGTGCCCCCAGATGTGCGCAAAACCGGTGACGAGCGTCGTGCCGTAGCGCGCCTTGAACTCGTCGAAAGCGGAATCGTCGACGATGCGCGCGATCACCTCGCGCACGTCGAATGGCTTGCGCGTATCGACCGGAATCACGCCATAGACGCTCCTGGGATCGTAACGCGGCGGTTTCGGTTCCCGCAGCGCAAGCGTCGCGGGCTTCGTGCGATTCAGATTGCCGACGATGCTGCGCGCGATCGCCAGCGCGTGCGCGTCGTTTTGCGCGAGATGATCGGCGACGCCCGACAGCCGCGTATGCACGTCGCCGCCGCCGAGATCTTCCGCGGTCACTTCTTCGCCGGTCGCTGCTTTCACGAGCGGCGGACCACCGAGAAAAATCGTTCCCTGGTTCTTCACGATGATCGATTCGTCGCTCATCGCCGGCACGTACGCGCCGCCTGCCGTGCACGAGCCCATCACCACCGCGATCTGCGCAATGCCTGCCGCGGAAAGATTGGCCTGGTTGTAAAAGATACGGCCGAAGTGATCGCGATCGGGAAACACCTCGTCCTGATTCGGCAGATTGGCACCGCCCGAATCGACGAGGTACACGCATGGCAAGCGGTTTTCCGCGGCAATTTCCTGTGCGCGCACATGCTTTTTCACCGTGACCGGGTAGTACGTGCCGCCTTTGACCGTCGCATCGTTACAGACGATCACGCATTCCTGCCCGGCAATCCGGCCGATACCGGTGATCAGGCCCGCGCCGGGCGCGTCGCCGTTGTACATGCCGAACGCCGCCAGTTGCGACAGCTCCAGAAACGGCGTGCCCGGATCGAGCAGCTGCGCGACGCGCGCACGCGGCAGCAGCTTGCCGCGCGACACATGCCGCTCGCGCGCGGCCTCGCCGCCGCCCGCTGCGAGCGTCCCGATCTTGTCGCGCAGATCGGCGACCAGCGCCTCGAGCGCGGCCGCATTGGCGCGGAAATCGTCCGCGCGCGGGTTCATTCTGGTTTCGATCACCGGCATCGAGCGGCTCTCCTGTTCGTCGGCCTGCGGCGCAGTATGGATACGGTTGTGCTTACATCGTTTCCGCAAACAGCTCGCGGCCGATCAGCATGCGGCGGATTTCGCTGGTGCCTGCGCCGATTTCATAAAGCTTCGCATCGCGCCACAGGCGGCCGACCGGATATTCGTTGATGTAGCCATTGCCGCCGAGAATCTGGATTGCTTCGCCGGCCATCCACGTGGCTTTCTCCGCGGTGTACAGGATCACGCCGGCGCAGTCCTTGCGCACCTGCCGCACGTGGTCGCTGCCGAGCGTATCGAGCTGGCGGCCGACTGCGTACAGATACGCGCGGCACGCCTGCATCGTCGTGTAAAGATCGGCCACCTTGCCCTGAATCAGCTGAAACTCGCCGATCGACTGGCCGAACTGCTTGCGGTCGTGAATGTACGGCACGACCGCGTCCATCACCGCGGCCATGATGCCGGTCGGACCGCCGGCCAGCACCGCGCGTTCGTAGTCGAGGCCGCTCATCAGCACATTCACGCCGCTGTTCAGCGCGCCGAGAATATTCTCTTCCGGCACTTCGACGTCCTGGAACACCAGTTCGCCGGTATGCGAGCCGCGCATGCCGAGCTTGTCGAGCTTTTGCGCAACCGAAAAGCCTTTCGCGCCTTTCTCGACGATAAAGGCAGTAATGCCGCGCGGGCCCGCTGCGGGATCGGTCTTGGCGTAGACCACCAGCGTGTCGCAATCCGGGCCGTTGGTGATCCACATCTTGGTGCCGTTCAGCACATAGCGGTCGCCCTTCCTGTCGGCACGCAGCTTCATGCTGACCACGTCCGATCCGGCATTCGGCTCGCTCATCGCCAGCGCCCCGACGTGTTCGCCCGATACGAGCTTCGGCAGATAGGCGCGTTTTTGCGCTTCGGTGCCGTTGCGATGAATCTGGTTTACACACAGATTCGAATGCGCACCGTACGACAGCCCCACCGAAGCCGACGCACGCGAGATTTCTTCCATCGCGACCATATGCGCGGTATAGCCCATATTGGCGCCGCCATATTCTTCGGCCACCGTCATGCCGAGCACGCCGAGGTCGCCGAATTTGCGCCACAGGTCCATCGGAAACTGGTCGGTGCGGTCGATCTCGCCGGCGCGCGGCGCGATTTCCTTCGCCGCGAAGCCGGTGATGGTGTCGCGCAGCATTTCGATTTCTTCACCAAGCGGGAATTGCAAACCGGGCAGGCTGCTCATTGTGCGTCTCCACGATGGCGCCGGTGTGCGTGGCGTATTGCTGCGGCACTCGCGCACCGGCATTTTCTGAGCGGGGCTCAGTATCAGTCGGCAGGTTGGCGGCGAGGCCAGCGCAAATCCGCCGGCGCACGCCTGTCAGCAAGCATTTCACGCCAGATTTACGTAAGCGTCAATAGGTATTTTTGAGCAAAACTCATAAAGATATGCGCCGGCTAATGGCCTACCAACGTGCTAGTATCGAAGGGCGCCGGGGCGTTCCGGTACCGAAATCTGAATTGGACTCATATGCGCGTAGCGAAAGACGAAGCACCTGCGTCGCGCCGGCAGCCGGCAGGACGCAAGTCGCAGCAGCGGGTAAAGGAGATTCTCGAGGCCGGCCGCGACGTATTCGCGGAAAAGGGTTACGAGCGCACCACCACCGCTGAGATCGCCCATCGGCTCGGCATCTCCGAGGCGACCGTGTTCAGCTACTTTCGCGGCAAGCGAGAACTGTGCGCGCGCGTGATCGGCGACTGGTACGACGAGATCATCGAAGCAATCGAGTCGGGGCTGCCGCGCGACGGCAGTGTGCGTCAGCAGTTCGCGTTCATTGTGCGCACGCATTTGCGTCTGATGCTGGTCAACGGCACCGGTCTGTGCTCGCTGGTGCTATCCGAAGGCCGCACGCAGCAGCACGAGTTGAGCGAAGCGCTCACCGGCTTGCATCGGCGTTACACCGCCCCGCTGATGCGCGTGCTCGCGCAAGGGCAAGCCACCGGCCAGATTCGCGCGGACATGCCGTTGCGGTTGTTGCGCTCGCTGGTGTTCGGACCGATGGAGCACGTGCTGTGGGACGCAACGCTCGCGAATCGCCGCACCGACATCGACGCCACCGCGGAGCGGCTGATCGACGTACTGTGGTCTGCATTGCAGCCGCCCGATGCATCGCTCGCCGCGCTCGCGCAATTTCGCCACGACGTCGCCGAAGCCACGCGGCGGCTAGAAGATAACGAGGCCGCGCATAAAGCGGTGGCCACCGCGCCGGCCGCGAAACGCTCGCGTAAGGACAACGGCGCGGCCATCGGTTGAAGATACCGCGGCAGCAGGCCATGCCGTATGCCGAGCGGGTCAGACGCCGCTCTGCAGCACACTGCATCCCACGACACTGCAGCCTAAAATAGCCTCTTTTACGAACGATCGCGACGAAACGCGAAAGAGGCGACGACATGGCGAACAAGCATCGGATTGCAGTGATTCCAGGCGACGGCATCGGCACCGAGGTGATGCCCGAAGGGCTGCGCGTGCTCGACGCCGCCTGCAAGCGCTTTGCAATCGAACTCGAATACGAACATATCGACTGGGCAAGCTGCGCGTATTACGAAAAACACGGGCAAATGATGCCCGACGACTGGAAAGCGCAGTTGCAGCGCTGCGATGCGATTTTGTTTGGCGCGGTGGGCTGGCCCGCCAGGGTGCCCGACCATGTCTCGCTGTGGGGTTCGCTGCTGAAATTCCGCCGCGAGTTCGATCAATATGTGAATTTGCGGCCGGCGCGCCTGTTCGATGGCGTGCCGTCGCCGCTCACCGGCCGCCATGCGGGCGACATCGACTTCTGGATCGTGCGCGAAAACACCGAAGGTGAATACTCTTCGGTAGGCGGAGTGATGTTCGAAGGCACCGAACGCGAATTCGTCGTGCAGCAGTCTATCTTCACGCGGCACGGCAGCGAACGCGTGCTGAAATTCGCCTTCGATTTCGCGCAGCGGCGTCCGAAGAAAAAGATCACCGTGGCGACCAAGAGCAATGGCATCGCGATCAGCATGCCGTGGTGGGATCAGCGTGCCGCGGAAGTGGCAGCGCAGTTTCCCGACGTTGCGTGGGACAAGCAGCATATCGACATCCTCGCCGCTCGCTTCGTGCTGAATCCGGATCGCTTCGACGTTGTGGTCGCAACCAATCTGTTCGGCGACATTCTGTCTGACCTGGGGCCGGCATGTACCGGCACGATCGGCCTCGCGCCGTCGGGCAATCTGAATCCACAGCGCAAGTTTCCGTCGCTGTTCGAACCGGTGCATGGTTCGGCGCCGGACATCGCAGGCAAAAACATCGCGAATCCGATCGCGATGATCTGGTCCGCCGCGATGATGCTCGATTTTCTCGGCGACCAGCGCGGCAACGAACGTGCGGCGCACGATGCGATCCTCGCGGCGATCGAGGCGACACTGCGTGAAGGTCCGCGCACCGCGGATCTGGCCGGCAGCGCGAGCACCACGGAAGTGGGCAAGGCGATTGCCGCGCGGCTCGCGTAGCGCGTCGTTTGCTGCGGTACTCGCTTGACCCCGGTGCCTGCCGTCAAAGGTATGCACCGAGGCTCGCGATTGCGCGCACAACGAACATTCTTCAAGCATATTGCTGCACTGCCCGCCCCCAATCCACCCGTGCCTTGCCGAAAAAGCGATTGACGCGATTTCGACGTCGTGTATATCCTGACAGAAGGCAATCGCATGGCTATCGAAAGGCTGGCATCTCGTCCCGACGTGAGATCCACCCGCCTCGCCGTGCGCTCCGCCGACATGCGGTTCGTTTGAACGCTGTGCGCGTTCAGGCGATGCATGTTCAATACTCCAACGTCGCCAGTCGAGTGTCATCGTGAAAGTCCGAGGCCCTTTGGTAAGGTGGAACCGCAATCAGCCCGCGAGGTGTCTTCGCGCTGATTGCTCCAGCGCCGACGGCAGCAACGGCAGCCACGCATTTCGCCGCTTCCTGTCAGTCTTCTCGATTCTTTCCCGCCGTTGCGTCAGACGCCATAACGCCGTGCGTTCGCGTGCCTTTGTGCCCGTGGATTGCGACGGGGTGGCGTCGCTGCTGCCGTAGCACCCCTGCCCGTTACACCACTACCGTTTGTCTGATCCGTGCGTGCCGACGTGGCGCGTGGGGCGGGTTCGCGCCTGCATTTGCCTGCGAGGCGACGTGCATCGCTGCACGCTGCGTCGCGGCTGACCCGTACGGGTACGGCTCGGCACATACGGCAAGACCCTTCATGCCCCGCGGTTCGACGCGCAGACGGCGCCGACCCTGCACGCGCTGAAAAATACGCGACCAATGCAACCGCCCAAACAATTTCACGAAAAGTTAGCCATGCATAGAAAACCTTTGATCGGCGTTAGTGCGGACCGCTCGATGATCGGCGCCCATCCATCGCACGCCGCCGGCGAGAAGTACCTGGCCGCCGTGATCGACGGCGCTGAGGCGCTCGCCTTCATCGTGCCGGCGCTCGGCTACCGGCAAGCGCCTGCGGACCTTATCGCCGCGGTCGACGGCCTGTTGTTCACCGGCAGCTATTCGAATGTCGAGCCGCACCGCTATGGCGGCGCGGCAAGCGCAGCCGGCACACCGCACGACGCAGCACGCGATGCGACCACGCTGCCGCTGCTGAAGACCGCGATCGACGCCGGCGTACCGGTTCTCGCGATCTGCCGCGGCTTCCAGGAACTGAACGTCGCGTTCGGTGGCACCTTGCACCAGAGCGTGCACGACATCGACGGCTACCACGATCACCGCGAGAACAAGCAACACGACATCGACACGCAATACGCGCCGTCGCACGCGCTGCGCATCGCGGAAGGCGGCCTGCTGCACCGGCTGGCCGGCGGCGCGCAGACGGTACGCGTCAACTCGTTGCACGGGCAAGGAATCGAACGGCTCGGCGACACCTTGATCGTCGAGGCGCGCGCGCCCGACGGATTGATCGAAGCCGTCAGCGTGGCGAACGCACGCACGTTTGCGCTCGGCGTGCAGTGGCACCCCGAATGGCGCTTCGCCAGCGACGCACTTTCCAGCGCGATTTTTCGCGCGTTCGGCGACGCATGCCGCGCCCGAATGCGCATCAGGACCGGCTGCGGCGTCAGCGACCCGCTGACCGCTCACGCATAAGCCGGCCCGCACCAACCAAAGCGAGAACAATCATGGATCACATCGACGAATTTCTGAAGAAGCACCACATCACCGAAATCGAAGCGATCATTCCCGATATGGCCGGCATCGCGCGCGGCAAGATCATTCCGCGCAGCAAGTTCGAAGCAGGCGAAGCGATGCGGCTGCCGCAGGCCGTGATGGTGCAAACCGTCACCGGCGACTATCCGGAAGACGGCAGCCTGACCGGCGTCACCGATCCGGACATGATGTGCGTGCCCGATCCCGCCACGATCCGCATCATTCCGTGGGCCGTCGATCCAACCGCCCAGGTGATTCACGACTGCGTGCATTTCGACGGCACGCCGGTCGAGATTTCGCCGCGCCGTGTGCTAAGACGCGTACTCGAGCTCTATGAAGCCAAGGGCTGGAAACCGGTCGTCGCCCCCGAACTGGAGTTCTATCTGGTCGACATGAACAAGGACCCGGACCTGCCGCTGCGGCCGCCGGTGGGCCGCACCGGCCGCGCCGAGACCGGCCGCCAGGCGTATTCGATCGAAGCCGTCAACGAGTTCGATCCGCTGTTCGAAGACATCTACGAGTACTGCGACGTGCAGGAGCTCGAAGTCGATACGCTGATTCACGAAGTCGGCGCGGCGCAGATGGAGATCAATTTTTTGCACGGCGACCCGCTCAATCTCGCCGATCGCGTGTTTCTGTTCAAACGTACCGTGCGCGAAGCAGCGCTGCGCCACCATATGTACGCGACCTTCATGGCCAAACCGATGGAGGGCGAACCGGGCTCGGCCATGCATGTGCATCAGAGCATCGTCGACAGCCATAGCGGCGAGAACCTGTTTGCCGGACGCGACGGCGCGCCCACCGCGCTGTTTCACAGCTATCTGGCCGGCCTGCAGAAATACACGCCGTCGCTGATGCCGATCTTCGCGCCTTACATCAACTCGTATCGGCGGCTGTCGCGCTTTATGGCCGCGCCGATCAACGTGCAGTGGGGTTACGACAATCGCACCGTCGGCTTTCGCATTCCGCATTCGGCGCCTGCTGCGCGACGCATCGAGAACCGCATTCCGGGTGTCGACTGCAACCCGTATCTGGCGATCGCGGCTACGCTCGCGGCCGGCTACCTCGGCATGACGCAGCACCTGAGCCCCACCGAACCGCTGGGCAGCGACGGCTATCAGCTGCCGTACCAGCTGCCGCGCAATCTCGAGGAAGGGCTGACGCTGATGGCGGCATGCGTGCCGCTCGCGGAAACGCTCGGCGAGAAATTCGTCAATGCGTTCGTGACGCTGAAGGAAACCGAATACGAAGCCTTCTTCCGCGTAATCAGCTCGTGGGAACGCCGGCACCTGCTGCTGCATGTTTGATCGCGTCGCCCTATTGCCCACATCACGGAGCCATCATGAGCCACACGACCGAGGAACTCGCATCCGTCTGTCCCGCCGCAATGCCGCCGCGCGCCGCACGCACGACCGCCGACTATCGCGCGCTCGACGCCGCGCACCACATCCATCCATTCTCCGACATGGGCGCGCTGAACCGCCATGGCAGCCGCGTGATCGTGCGCGCTGAAGGCGTGTACCTGTGGGACTCGGACGGACAACGGATCATCGATGGCATGGCCGGCCTATGGTGCGTCAATCTCGGCTATGGCCGCCGCGAGCTGGCCGACGCCGCATGGCGCCAGATGCAGGAACTGCCGTTCTACAACACTTTCTTCAAGACCACGCATCCGCCGGTAATCGAGCTGTCCGCGCTACTGGCCGAACTCGCGCCTGCGCCGTTCAATCACTTCTTCTATTGCAACAGCGGCTCCGAGGGCAACGATACGGTGCTGCGTATCGTCCATCGCTATTGGGCCACACAGGGCAAGAGCACGAAGAAGTACGTGATTTCCCGCAAGAACGGCTATCACGGCTCGACTATCGCGGGCGCGACGCTCGGCGGCATGGACTATATGCATGAACAGATGCCGTCGCCAGTGCCTCACATCGTGCACATCGATCAGCCGTATTTTTTCGGCGAAGCGCCGCAAGGCATGACACCCGACGCGTTCGGCCTCGCCTGTGCGCAGCAGCTGGAGGCAAAAATTCTCGAACTGGGTGTCGAGAATGTCGCTGCGTTTATCGGTGAGCCTTTCCAGGGAGCGGGTGGTGTGATCTTTCCGCCTGCCACGTACTGGCCGGAAATCCAGCGCATTTGCCGCAAATACGACGTACTGCTGGCGGCCGATGAAGTGATCGGCGGCTTCGGGCGTACCGGCGAATGGTTCGCGCATCAGCACTTCGGCTTCGAGCCCGATCTGATCACCGTGGCCAAAGGCTTGACGAGCGGCTATGTGCCGATGGGAGCAGTCGGCGTGCACGACCGGATCGCCGACGCGCTGGCCGAAAATGGCGAATTCAATCACGGCATGACGTACTCAGGGCACCCTGTCGCGGCGGCGGTCGCGCTGGCCAATCTGACGCTGTTGCGCGATGAAGGCATCGTCGAGCGCGTGCGCAACGAAACCGGCCCATATTTTCAGCGATGCTTGCGCGATGCGTTCACCGCGCATCCGCTGGTCGGCGAAGTGGCCGGCACCGGCCTCGTGGCGGGCATCCAGTTAGCCGAGGAACCGGCGGCGCGGCGCCGCTTTGCCAACGGCGGCGAGGTGGGCATGCTTTGCCGCGATTTCTGCTTCAACGGCAACCTGATCATGCGCGCCACCGGCGACCGGATGCTGCTATCGCCGCCACTGGTGATCACGCGCGCTGAGATCGACGAGATCGTTGAAAAAGCAACGATGGCAATCGATGCGACCGCCCGGCAAGTGGGGCTTGTCTAAATGGGACTCGGGCCTGCGCGAAGACTGCGCAGGCCTGCGGGTAGCCGGTAGAATTCCGGGCGGGCTCACCTGAGCAAACATGGCGAGCCCGCTCACCTACGGCCACCCGACTCTCACGATGCCCGACACTCTCGACCAGCGCGCCGACGCACTGATTGCCCACTCCTTCTACGAAGCGACCACGCCGCGCGCTGCCGCCGACGACCCCACGCTAACCGACACGATCGACGTCGACGTCTGCGTGATCGGCGCCGGCTTCGCCGGCCTTTCGGTTGCGCTCGAATGCCGCGCGCGCGGCCTGACGGTGGCCGTGCTCGATACGCATCGCGCCGGCTGGGGCGCATCGGGCCGCAACGGCGGGCAGATGATCGTCGGCTTCGCGAAAGACGAGGTGCTCGAACAGCAACTCGGCACGGATGGTGCACGCGCTGCATGGGCGCTGTCGCAGCAAGGCGTCAGACTGGTGCGCGAGCGGATCGAGCGCTACGCTATCGATTGCGATCTGACGCACGGATATTTGACGGTCGCGACCAGAACGAAGCGCGTGCCGGACCTGCGCAGCTGGATGGAGGCCGTTACCACGCGCTGGGGGTATGCGGATCTGCAGTGGCTCGAACGCGATGCAATGCGCGAGCGGATCGCCTCCGAACGCTATCTTGCCGGTGTTTACGATCCGCTGTCCGGGCATCTGCATCCGCTCAAGTATTGCCTCGGGCTCGCGCAAGCCGCCCGAAACGAAGGCGCGCTACTGTTCGCCAATTCACAGGTAGTCGAAGTGGTGCGCGGCGCGCAGCCGCTGGTACGCACCCGCGACGGCGCAGTGCGCTGCCGCTTCGTCGCCGCATGCGGCAACGCGACCATCGGCAACGTGTTGCCCGCCGGCGTGGCCGCGCGAATTGCACCGATCGCGTCGTACATCATCGCGACCGAGCCGCTCGGCAAGGCGCGCGCGGATGCGCTGATCGCCGGCCGCGAGGCGGTTTGCGACAATAACTTTTTCCTCGACTACTTCCGCCTGTCTGCGGATCATCGCGTGTTGTTCGGCGGCCGGGCTACATCGAGCGGCGCACCCGCCGGACAGCTGACCGATGAGATTCGCGCCCGCATGCTGGCCGTCTTTCCGCAGCTAGCCGACGTGCGCATCGAATACGCGTGGGGCGGCTTTGTCGACGTGACGCGCAATCGCGCGCCCGACTTCGGCGCGATCGATCCGAACTACTTCTACGCGCAAGGTTTTTCCGGGCACGGCGTGGCATTGACCGGCATTGCCGGCCGCGCGCTTGCGCAGGCCATCACCGGCGAGCGCGCGATGTTCGATCTGTTCGCGCGGCTCAGGCATGCACGTTTTCCAGGCGGTGCGGCACTGCGTGCGCCGGTCCTCGAACTCGGCATGCTTTATCACCGGCTGTGTGAATTCTTCTAGCGCTTTCTGAAACTCACGCATAGCCCGGCACCGCAGAGGCAAGAATCATTCGGCCTGCGTTGGCCGGCGCCTTGGTCGCACGCGCATGCGGACGAAATACCGGATCGCCGCGGCGAATCGGCGTGCCGGTCAGCACACACGCGGCGTCGATCCGCGCGAAGCCCATCCGCCAGATCTGCTCAGCATAGTGCCCGGAGCACGGATCGCTCCAGTACACGCTGATCGTCACCGACGACAGCTTGTCCAGGATATTCACCCGCACGGTTTGCCCGCCGCTGTCGTCGCACGAATCGAAAGCCGGCCGCCGCCGCTTCACGCGCAGCGTGCAATTGGCCTTGCCGCTCGCGTTGCCCACGGACTGCGGCATCAATAACCCAAGCAGGGCCCGCCGCACGATATCGTCTTCTACGCATGCAGTCATTGCCGCACCCGCTCACGTGCTGCACGGCACGCACCATCGTCGCGCGAACGAACAGCAAGCGCCGCTACGGTCTGCCTGTAGCCGTCGTCAGGATTGGTGAGGTCCATCAAGTCACCGCTATATCAATGTGAACCACACGAATGGGAATTTCACGGGCTCCGCTTGCCAGGTCGATCGACCTGCAGGAAACCCGCCGACATGCAGTCGATCAGTGATCCGATCGCTGCGTGGCCATTATGACCGCGCAGATCTCGAATAAAACCCGCGTATGAAGAACGCATCGTTTAGGCGGATCGAACGACAAGGCGCGCGCACGTCTGCTGTGCAAACCTGACAAAATAGCGGGCTTCGACGGTCCGCTGCACAGATGCCGCGCCGACATGTACGACGCGACCCGCGCTCAGCCCATCCAAACCCGACTCGCGAGAAACGCCGATGACAGCCCACCTGCAACTCGATGCCGCTACCGCAACGAAATTCGCGCGACTCGCGCTCGATCACCTGACGCGCGAATATCCGAACAAGCTGACGCATGCGCTCGCCGGACCGCAAGACGTGCAAGGCCCGCGTGCGTTGCATCCGGTTTTTTACGGCAGCTACGACTGGCATTCATGCGTGCACGGCTACTGGCTGGTACTGCATCTACTCGATCGCTTTCCGGATTTACCGGAAGCCGCACGCATCGTCGCGCTTGTCGATGCGCACTTCACCGAGGCCAATATGGCGGGTGAGCGCGCCTATCTGGACCTGCCGCACAACCGCGGCTTCGAACGTCCGTATGGCTGGGCCTGGCTGCTCGCCCTCGCCGCCCGGCTCGACACGCTGAAGCTGCCGCAGCGTGCACGCTGGGCTGCGGCGCTGGCGCCGCTCACCGGTGCATTCGTCGAGCGCTTCATGGAGTTCCTGCCGAAAGCGACGTACCCGCTGCGCGTCGGCACGCACTTCAACACCGCGTTCGCGCTTGCGTTGGCGCTCGATTTCGCGCGCACGACTGCGCATGCGTCATTGGAGCAATTGATTGTCGCCACCGCGAAACGCTGGTATCTGAACGATGCCGGCTGTCAGGCGTGGGAGCCTTGCGGCGACGAATTTCTGTCGCCGGCGCTGATGGAAGCAGAACTGATGCGCCGCGCGCTCGGGCCCAGCGAATTCGCGGACTGGTTCGCGCGCTTTCTGCCCGGGCTCGCCGCGCGTGAGCCGTCCACACTGTTCGTGCCGGCCACCGTAACCGACCGCAGCGATGGCAAGATCGCGCATCTGGACGGCCTGAACCTCAGCCGTGCATGGTGCCAACGCTCGCTTGCAGGCGCGCTGTCAGAAAACGACGCGCGGCGCGGCGTGCTGCTCGAAGCCGCCGATCTTCATCTGCGGAACGCACTGGCTCACGTAGCGGGCGACTATATGGGCGAACACTGGCTGGCGACCTTTGCGACGCTCGCGCTCGAAGCCTGACACGAACATGAGCAAAAAGACCCTCCCCCCGCGCCAGATCGAAGCATTGCTGCAACAGGCCGTAGCGTTGCAGCAGAATGGCGCGCTGGCCGAAGCCGAAGAGATGTATCGCGAATTGCTCGCCGCGCGACCCCGGCATTTCGACGCGCTGCAGTTGCTCGGCGCTTTGATGCTGCAGCAAGGCAGGCTCGAAGAAGGCGCCGCGCAACTGCAGCGCGCGCTCGAAATCGACGCGAAGCAGCCCGCGCTGCATTCGAACCTGTCTTACGCATTAAACGCGTTGCAGCGCCCCACCGAAGCGCTGGCAAGCGCGAATCGCGCGCTCGCGCTGCAGCCGCGCTTTGCCGATGCGTTGAACAATCACGGCACCGCATTGGCATCGCTCGAGCGGCCGCACGATGCACTGACGAGTTTCGACAAGGCGCTCGAAGTCGCGCCGCAGATGGCATCTGCCTGGAACAATCGCGCGTGCACGTTGCGCGACCTGAATCGCCCGCAGGATGCGCTTGCCAGTTGCGAGCGCGCCATCGAACTGCAGCCTGCGTATGCGCAAGCGTGGAGCAATCGCGCCAATGCGCTAAGCGATCTCGACCATGCAGCCGATGCCCGCGCGAGCTACCTGCAGGCGCTGCAGATCGCCCCTGACTTCGCCGATGCATGGAACAACCTCGGCCTCACGCTGATCGATCTCGGCGAACACGCAGCGGCGCTCGCGGCCTTCGAGCGCGCGCTCGAACTGAACCCGAACGATGTCGAATGCCGCTGGAACCGTTCGAACTGTCTGCTGCGTATGGGCCGGCTGGCCGAAGGCTGGCCGGAATACGAAGTGCGCTGGCAGCGGCGCTGGATCGGCGCACGGCCGCGCGCGTTCGCGCAGCCGCTATGGCTCGGCGACTTCCCGCTCGAAGGCAAGACGATCCTGCTGCACGCGGAACAGGGCCTGGGCGACACGCTGCAGTTTTGCCGCTACGCGACGCAGGTCGCACGCCTTGGCGCCACGGTGCTGCTCGAAGTCCCCGCGCCGCTGACGCGCCTGCTGCAAAACCTCGAAGGCGTTGGGCAGGTGATCGAAGAAGGCGCGCCGCTGCCGGACTTCGATTGCCACTGTCCGCTGCTAAGCCTGCCGCTCGCGTTGCGCACCACAGTGGAGTCGATTCCGGCCGCGGCATCGTATCTGCAGGCAAGTCCCGCGGACCTCGCACGCTGGACGCAGCGGATCGGCCCGCGCGAGCCCGGCAGCTTGCGCGTGGGCCTCGTATGGGCTGGCGGCGACCGGCCGCATGTTCCGGAATTGCGCCGCACCGACCGGCGCCGCTCGCTGCGGCTCGAAACATTCGCGCCGCTTCTTAATCTGCCGCAGGTGCGCTTCTACAGCGTGCAGAAAGGAGAAGCCGCGCAGCAGGCCGTTTCGTTGAACGCACAACTATCCGCCGCGCAGCAGATCATCGACTTCACTGACGACATCGCGGACTTCGCCGACACCGCCGCGTTGATCGAACAGCTCGATCTGCTGATCTCCGTCGATACGTCGACCGCGCACCTCGCAGGCGCGCTAGGCAAGCCGGTGTGGATCGCGAACCGCGTCGACACGTGCTGGCGCTGGCTGCTCGAACGCGACGACAGTCCGTGGTATCGCAGCGCGACCCTGTTCCGTCAGCAGCGCCTCGGGCAATGGGACGACGTGATCGAGGCACTCGCCGACGCACTCGCAAAACACGCGCAGGCCTTTACACAGCAGTGACGCGCGCAGCGCGATCGCGCGCAGCCACAGGACGCTTGATTCAGCACGCCGCGTCATAAATAGACAACGCCTTCGCCGCAGCTGTGCGCGGCACCTCACAACCATACGAATAAAAAACTTTACATTACGTTTTACTTTCATCTATAAAGGTAGCGCATGTTGCGAACCCGCTTTGTCTCGCTGCATGTTCTCCGCCCGCAAGCCCCAACTTGCGGGCTTTTTTTTGTCCGTCGCCCTAGCATGGGCTGTGCCTTCATTTTGCTTTCTTTCGACGAAAGGCCTGGTGAAAACCCCGTCGTTTCTTTCGCTTTACTTACTTGATATATCACATACTATGTCAATCCATGACCGGCGGTTTCGTACACGGTAGGCGGTGCCTCAGCCACATCGTCCCCGCAAACACAAAGCAAGGCATACATGCCTAGGAGACAGCGATGAGAACGGATCACCAGGGACAAGCGTCGTCGTGGATGGCGTCGCCATGGGTGCAACTCGTATTCGGCGTGATATGCATGGCCATGATCGCCAACATGCAGTACGGCTGGACGTTGTTCGTCAACCCGATCAACGAGAAGTACCAGTGGGGCCGCGCGGCGATTCAGGTGGCGTTCACGATCTTCGTCGTCACGGAAACGTGGCTGGTACCGGTGGAAGGCTACCTGGTGGACCGTTTCGGACCACGTCCGGTGGTGGTGGGCGGCGGCCTGCTGTGCGCGATCGCGTGGGCGTTGAACTCGGTCGCAGCATCGCTGCCGATGCTGTACTTCGCGGCGGCGATCGGCGGCATCGGCGCAGGCGCGGTGTACGGCACCTGCGTCGGCAACGCGCTGAAGTGGTTCCCGGAGCGCCGCGGGCTGGCTGCGGGTATCACCGCGGCGGGCTTCGGCATGGGCTCCGCCGCCACCGTCGTGCCGATCGCGAACATGATCAAGAGCAGCGGCTACGAAGCGACCTTCCTGTGGTTCGGGCTTGGCCAGGGGCTGATCGTATTCGTGCTCGGCCTCGCGCTGATGGCGCCGCCGGCCACCCTGCTCGCCACCGCGAAAAACGTTGCGAACGCAGCGAAACGCGTGGTGCACAACGCGACGCCGCGCCAAGTGATCACGTCGCCGGTGTTCTGGGTGATGTACCTGATGTTCGTGATGATGGCCGCCGGCGGCCTGATGGCCACTGCCCAGCTCGGGCCGATTGCGAAAGACTTCGGTCTGCACGACTCGCCGGTTTCGCTGCTCGGCCTGACCTTGCCGGCGCTGACCTTCGCGTTGACCATCGACCGCGTGCTGAACGGCTTGACGCGTCCGTTCTTCGGCTGGATCTCCGACCGCATCGGCCGTGAGAACACGATGTTCCTCGCCTTTGCGATCGAAGCAGTCGGCATCGTCGCGCTGTCGCGCTACGGACATAGCCCGGTAGCGTTCGTCGTGCTGACCGGCATCGTGTTCTTCGCATGGGGCGAAATCTACAGCCTGTTCCCGGCCACCTGCGGCGACACGTATGGGCCGAAATTCGCTGCCACCAACGCGGGTCTGCTGTACACGGCGAAGGGCACGGCCGCGTTGCTGGTGCCGTTCACCAGCGTGATTACCGCCGCAACCGGCAGCTGGCATGCGGTGTTCATGCTGTCCGCGGGCATGGCCGCGCTCGCCGCACTGCTTGCGCTGTTCGTGTTGAAGCCGATGCGGCGCGCGTATGCGGAACGTCATTCGGCGCCGAACCGAGACGTATCGTATGGCGGCACGCTCGTCAGCGACTCGGCACGGATCTCGGCTGACGGGGGCTGAGCGATCGCAACTGGACCGAGTGGTTCAAAACGGGTTTTAGTTCGGGTTTAAGCTGGGTCAAAACCCCGTTAAAAAACACGGGCCGCGCTGAGGGCGGCCCGTGTCGCGTTTACAGCCTGCCTGCTTACCAGCGGTGATGCACGTGCGGCGCGATCATCTCGTCGTAGATCCGACGCGCATGCGCCAGCGTTTCCTGCGACAGTGGCGCGAGCGCGCTGGCCTGCGCATTGGCCTCAGCCTGCGCGGCATTCTTCGCGCCCGGAATCACCACCGTCACGGCCTGTTCCATCAGGATCCAGCGCAACGCGAACTGCGCCATCGTCGCGCCTTGCGGCACGCTGCTGCGCAGTGCCTCGACGGCTTCGAGCGCGACTTCGTACGGCACGCCGGAGAAGGTTTCGCCCACATCGAAGGCTTCGCCGTTGCGGTTGAAGTTGCGATGATCGTCAGCGGCGAACGTAGATTGCGCGTTCAGCTTGCCGGTCAGCATGCCGCTTGCGAGCGGCACGCGCACGATCACCGCGACGTTCTTCGCCTGCGCTTCACGGAAAAACAGCTGCGCCGGACGCTGGCGGAAGATGTTGTAGATGATCTGCACCGACACCACGTTCGGATACTCGATCGCCTTCAGCGCTTCCTCGACGCGCTCGACCGACACGCCGTAGTGCTTCAGCTTGCCCGCCGCGACCAGTTCGTCGAGCCCGTCGAACAGTTGCGGGCGGAAATACACGTCGGTAGGCGGGCAATGCAGTTGCACCAGATCCAGCGTGTCGACGCCGAGATTCTGGCGGCTGCGGTCAATGAACGCTTCGATATTCGCCTTCGTATAGCCGTCCGCGACGTGCGGGCTCAGCCGGCGGCCAGCCTTGGTCGCCACCACCGGGCGCACGCCGCCGCGCTCGTTCAGCACGTCGCGGATGATGCGCTCGGAGCGGCCATCGCCGTACACATCGGCGGTATCGATAAAGTCGACGCCGGCGTCGAGCGCCGCATGAAGCGCTTGCCGCGCATCCGCATCCGACACGTCACCCCACGAGCCGCCAATCGCCCATGCGCCAAAACCGATTTCCGCAACATTCCAGCCGGTGCGGCTGAAGCGGCGATGATTGATCTGCATCAAACGTCCCTCCTTGTTCAACATGTGAGATTGATTTGGCCGCGAGCAGCCAAGCCTGCTAGTTTGCCAGCAAGTTATGTCGTTTCGCTTGCCGCGCTACACGCCGAACATGCCGACTAGTTGTTCTCGCAACCAGCGGTGCGCCGGCACGCTTTCGTTGCGCTGATGCCAGAACAGGCTGATCACCCGCTCCGGCGCTTCGAACGGCGCACGCACGCTGACGAGTTCGCCGGCCATGCCGAAGCGCTCGCACAGATCGCGCGGCATCACGGCGATCAGATCGCTGGCGCGTACCATCTCCGCAGCAACGGTGTAATGGTTCACCGTCGAAACCAGATTGCGTTTGAAGCCGCGCGACGCGAGAAATATATCGAATGAAGGCTGTGTCTGCCCGGCAAGACTCACGTCGACGTGGCGCGCGTTCAGAAAGCGCCGTGCCGTGAGCCGCCCTGCACTCGCCAGCGGATGATCGCGCCGCATCAGGCACGCGTAGTCGACGCTCCATAGCGAGCGCGAGCGGATATACGAAGGCGGTAGCGTTTCGTTCACGTAAACCCCGATCAGACAATCGACACGATTGTCTTCGAGCAAGGTCGGCGCATCGAGCAAAAGGTTCGGCACGGTATGAAAGTGCACACCGGGCGCCGCCACGCTGAAGCGCGCGATCAGCCGCGGCATCACGATGCCGGCCACGTAGTCGGACATCGACAGGCTAAAGCTGGATTGCGCGGTTTCAGCCGAAAACGACTCTTCGTCGAGCGCCGCGCGAATGCGCGTCAGCGATTCGCCAAGCGGCCCCCATAGCGCCAGCGCGCGCTGCGTGGGCGTGACGCCCGAGCCGTGGCGCACGAACAGCGGATCGTCGAAAGCCTCGCGTAATCGGCTCAGCGCATTGCTGACGGCCGGCTGGGTTAACGCCAGTTTCGAAGCGGCTCGCGTCACCGTGCCCTCCGACATCAGCGCTTCGAAAACTTTCAGCAGATTCAGGTCGAGCGTGCGGAAGTTCATCGCGGTCGAGTGGCGCGCGCATTCAGCGCATTTATATAGCGGATCACAATTATAAATATTGTTGACGTTACGCGAAGCCCTAGAATCGCCATGCATGCGCTATTTCGCATGCGGTCAAGCGCACGGCGAGATGCGCTACGGCCGCTTCGATGGTTGTTTCCGACAAAGGGAGAGCTAAACGTGTCGACGATATCCGGCCGCATCGAACGCTTGCCGTTCGGGCGCTTTCACAAGCGCCTGCTGTTGATGGGAGGCCTCGGCTACACCTTCGATGCCATGGATGCGGCGATCGTCGCGTTCGTGCTGCCGGTGCTGCGGCACGACTGGGCGCTTACCAGCGTGCAGACCGGCGTGCTCGGCAGCGGCAACTTCATCGGCTATTTTTTCGGCGCGCTGTGCGCGGGCACGCTCGGCGATCTGATCGGCCGGCGCAAGGTGATGATGTGGGCGCTGCTGCTATATAGCGCTGCGACCGTCGTCAGCGCAATGACCAATACGTGGCCGGCGTTTCTCGCGTCGCGCATCGTCGCCGGCATCGGCACCGGCGCGGAGAGCGCGATCATCGCGCCTTATCTGGCGGAATTTGTCGCGCGGCGCTATCGCGGTCTCTTCACCGGTTCGCTTGCCGGCTTCTTTTCGTTCGGTTTCGTCGGCGCGGCGCTACTTGGTTACTTCATCGTGCCCGTGTTTGCCGAAGGCTGGCGCATCGTGCTGTACATCACCGCGCTGCCGGTGGTAATGCTGCTGTGGTGGCGCCGCGCGCTGCCCGAATCGCCGCGCTGGCTCGACAGCCGCGGCCGCCATGCGGACGCGGACGTGGTGCTGAACAAGATCGAAAACGAGTTTGCCGCGCAAGGCGTCGCGTTGCCGCAGCCTGAACTGCGGGGCCCAAGCGGCGCGACCGCCGCACCGACCGGCACGCTGGTCGCCAATTTCCGTGCGCTGTGGGCCGGCCGTCAGGCACGCATCACGTCGATGACGTGGCTGATGTGGCTGGCGATCACCTTCAGCTATTACGCGTTTTTCACGTGGATTCCGGGCCTGCTGGTGCAGCGCGGCATGAGCATCACGCAAAGCTTCGGCTATTCGGTGACGATCTATCTGGCGCAGATTCCCGGCTACTTCAGCGCGTCGTGGTTCAACGAACGCATCGGCCGGCAGGCCACCATCGCGTCGTACATGGTGCTCGGCGGCGTATGCGCGCTCGGCATGGCGTTCGCGAACACCGCCAATGAAATCATGGTGGCCGGCATCTGCCTGTCGTTCTTTATGAACGGCACCTATGCAGGCGTTTATGCGTACACCGCCGAAGTGTTCCCGACCGCCGTGCGCACCACCGGCACCGGTCTCGCGTCGGCGATCGGCCGCATCGGCGCAATCGTGTCGCCGATTCTGGTCGGCTATATGTTTCCGAAATTCGGCTTTGGCGGCGTATTCGGCATGACGACCGGCGTGCTGCTGTTCGGCGCGCTGGCGGTGCTGGTGATGGGCGTGCCCACGCGCGGCCGCTCGCTGGAAGAAATCGCCGCCGGAGAGGCCGCATGAGCGCCGGCAGCGTGGCGCACGATATCGATAACGACGCTATCGTGCAGGCGCTGCAAAATGTTGCGGACGCACAGACGCACGGCAACGCGCCCGTGCTCTATGCCGCGCTCGACCACGCGCTTGCGCACACGGTCGGCCACACGCTGTTCACGATCCTGGCGTACGACCCGGTGACCAGCGAATCCGCGCGCATCTACAGCAATATGCCGGAGCCCTATCCGACCGGCGTTAAAAAACCGCTTGCCGGCGGCCCCTGGGTCGACATCGTGCTCAAGCGCGGCGAGTCCTATATCGGCCGCACGCGCGACGATCTCGCGAGCGTCTTCGCCGATCACGAGCTGATCGCTTCACTCGGCTGCGAAAGCGTGCTGAACGTGCCGGTACGCTGGCGCGGACAGACCCTCGCATCGCTGAACCTGTTGCATACGCAGAACTGGTATCGGCAAGACCAGGTGCCGCTCGCGCGTGCGTTCGCGCAATTCGTGCTGCCTGCACTGCTCGATCCGCAAACCGCTTGACTGAGGAGGAAGTCGTGGAAAGTACCCTGTTCAAGAATGCCGCCCTGCTCGATCCACACAAGGACGAACTGCTCGAAACGCGCGACGTGCTGGTCGAAAACGGCCTCGTCAAGGAAGTATCGGACCGGCCGCTGCAAAGCGCGAGTGCGCGCACCATCGACCTGAAAGGCAAGACGCTGATGCCGGGCCTGATCGATCTGCACGTGCACGTGATCGCGGTACAGCTGAACCTCGCGCAGCAGGTGCATATGCCGAACGTGCTGGTCACGCTGCGCTCGGTGCCGCTGATGAAGGGCATGCTGCGGCGCGGCTTCACGACGGTGCGCGACGCGGGCGGCGCCAATGCGCCGCACAAGCAGGCGGTCGAAAGCGGTCTCGCGGCTGGGCCGCGGCTGTTCGTCGCGGGCCGCGCATTGAGCCCGACCGGCGGTCATGGCGACATGCGCTCGCGTTCCGACTATATCGGCGCCAGCGCGCCGTGCGGTTGCTGCGTGCGGGTCGGCGCGCTGTCGCGCGTCGCGGACGGCGTCGACGAAGTGCGCCGCGCCGCGCGCGAAGAACTGCAGATGGGCGCGGACCATCTGAAGATCATGGCGTCGGGCGGCGTCGCATCGCCGACCGATCCGGTGGGCGCGTACGGCTTCGCCGAAGACGAAGTGCGCGCGATCGTCGACGAAGCGCGCGCACGCCATACCTACGTGATGGCGCACGCGTACACCGCCGATGCGATCGCGCGTGTGGTGCGCTGGGGCGTGCGCACCATCGAACACGGCAATCTGATCGACGCGCCGACCGCTAAGCTGATGGCCGAAACGGGCACCTACGTGGTGCCGACGCTGGTCACCTACGAAGCGCTCGCCAGCGAAGGTGCGCAATACGGCCTCGCGGAAGAAAGCGTCGCGAAGATCGAGGACGTGCGCGATGCCGGCAAGCGTTCGCTCGAAATCTTTCGTGACGCAGGTGTCAAAATGGGCTTCGGCACCGATCTGCTGGGACCGTCGCAGCGCCTGCAGAGCGACGAATTCCTGATTCGCGCGGACGTGCTCGGCGCGGCCGCCGCGATTCGCAGCGCGACGCTGGTTGGCGCCGAAGTGCTCGGCATGCCGGAAAAACTCGGTTGCATCGCGCCGGGCGCATGGGCCGACATGATCGTCGTCGACGGCAATCCGTTCAAGGACATCGCCTGTCTGACCGGACAGGGCGAACGCATTCCGCTGGTGATGAAGGGCGGCAAGATCGAGTTCGACGAACTGGCGCGCTGATTCGACCCGCGTCATCAGGCAGAAAACCCACATCCACCGCACCGACGCCGCCGCGCCACCCGGCGGCGTCTCGTCTCTACGCCCGGCGCCCTCCTCCACGCACGCAATGTGCTGAACAAAGCCCGCCCGAGCGTTCTCCGCTTAGCCTCGTTCTCCTGATTTACCCCAACACGCGGCCTCCGATGACGCGCCGCACGATCGCTGGCCGGCCTTTACCGGCGGGCGCTTGCGCAGCCAGGACAGGCAGCGCTGCGCGCGCCGCATCAGGCATCCCCTTTCTTGACAGTCGCGCGTCCCGCTGCTGTACTAAATAAAACAGATTGATTTAGTCCCGCGCACAACAACTCGAAGGCCGGCCCACCGCGCCCGTACAAGACCATTGAATCGACCGCAATTCATAACGTCGTTGTCAATTATCTGGAGGAGCGTTTCCATGAATCAGAAAAACAGTGGGCCACGCACCGCGGCGCGCATCGTTGCCGCCTGTGTGGCCGTATCCGCACTGTGCGCCGCCGGCGCGAGCCGTGCGGCGGATCAGCCGGTGATCGGCCTGATCACCAAGACCGACACCAATCCGTTCTTCGTCAAGATGCGCCAGGGCGCGGATGCGGCCGCGCAAAAAGACGGCGCGAAACTGATCGCCGCCGCCGGCAAGTTCGACGGCGACAACGCAAGCCAGGTCACCGCGATCGAAAACATGCTGACAGCCGGCGCCAAAGCGATCCTGATCACGCCGAGCGACACCAAGGCGATCGTGCCGAGCATCAAGAAAGCACGCGCGGCCGGCGCACTGGTGATCGCGCTCGACACGCCGACCGAGCCGCAGGACGCCACCGACGCGCTGTTCGCCACCGACAACTTCAAGGCCGGCGTGCTGATCGGCGAATACGCGAAGGCGGCGCTTGCCGGCAAGCCCGCGAAGATCGCCACGCTCGACCTCGCGCCCGGCGTATCGGTCGGCGTGCTGCGCCATAACGGCTTTCTGAAGGGCTTCGGCGTGAAGGAAGGCGACCCGTCGATCGTCTGCAGCCAGGACACGCGCGGCGATCAGGCGAAGGGCCAGACGGCGATGGAAAACTGCCTGCAGAAGGCGCCGGACATCAACGTGGTCTACACGATCAACGAACCGGCCGCGGCTGGCGCGTATCGCGCGCTGAAGGCAGCGGGCAAGGACAAGGGCGTGATGATCGTGTCGATCGACGGCGGCTGCGAAGGCGTGCGCAACGTGAAGGCCGGCGCGATTGCGGCCACCTCACAGCAATACCCGTTGAAGATGGCCGAGCTGGGCGTGAATGCCGGTGTCGAGTATGCGAAGACCGGCAAGAAGCCGATGGGTTATCACGACACCGGTGTCACGCTGATTACCGACAAGCCGCTTTCCGGCGTCGATAGCAAGGACACGCAGTTCGGCCTCGACAACTGCTGGGGCAACAAGTAACGCGCAACGACGGCGCTGGCGCGTCCCGCAGCGGACCCGCCAGCGCGCAAGGTTTCACCGCGCAGGCGCGCGGCGGTCGCAAGCCGCGCGCCTTTCGCATCGCATCGAGGAAACACATCATGTCGACCACCCCCACCGCCCCCGCCTCCGAGCATCAGCGCCGCTTTGCCGACCGCTTGCCGTCGCTTGCCGAAGCCGGCCCGCTAATCGCCTTGGTGCTTGCCTGCGCGTTCTTTATTTCGCAGAGCGACCGCTTTTTGTCCGCGCAGAATCTTTCGTTGATCCTGCAACAAACGATGGTGGTCGCCGTGATCGCGATCGGCCAGACACTGATCGTGCTGACCGGCGGGATCGATCTGTCGTGCGGCATGGTGATGGCGTTCGGCTCGATCGTGATGACCAAGTTCGCGGTGCTGCTCGGCGTGCCGCCGGTACTGGCGATTCTGTGCGGCATCGCCGCCAGCACGCTGTTCGGGCTCGCCAACGGTGTGCTGATCACGCGTATCAAGCTGCCTTCGTTCATCGTCACGCTCGGCACGCTGAATATCGCGTTCGCGCTCACGCAGATTTACTCGAACGCGGAGAGCGTGTCGAACCTGCCCGACGCGATCATGTTCTTCGGCAATACGTTCAAGCTGGGTCCCGCGGAAGTGACGTACGGCACCGTGCTGACGCTGCTGATGTATCTGGCGACGTGGTTCGTGCTGCGCGATACGGTGCCGGGCCGTCACCTGTACGCGCTCGGCAACAACCCGGAAGCCGCGCGCCTGATGGGCCTGTCGTCGCAGAAGATCCTGCTGACCGTGTATACGCTCGCCGGCGCAATCTACGGTATCGCGGCGCTGTTATCGGTATCGCGCACCGGCGTCGGCGACCCGCAAGCGGGGCAAACCGAAAACCTCGACAGCATCACCGCGGTCGTGCTCGGTGGCACCAGCCTGTTCGGCGGACGCGGCTCGATTGCGGGGACGCTGCTCGGCGCGCTGATCGTCGGCGTGTTTCGCAACGGCTTGACGCTGATCGGCGTGTCGTCCGTGTACCAGGTGCTGATCACCGGCATTCTGGTGATTCTCGCCGTGGCCGCCGACAAGCTGTCGCGCCGCGGCGCGCGATAAACCCGCAGCGCACGCAGTCACGAATACGTCACGCCCACGCGCCGCTAAGCGCGACCGTCACCCAGCAAGGAGCCCGTCATGTCGACGCCGACCTCTTCCTCTTCCGCCACGCCGGTACTCGCCGCGCGCGGCCTGATCAAACGCTACGGCCACGTCACCGCGCTCGACGGCTGCGATTTCGAAGTGATGCCCGGCGAAATCATGGCCGTGATCGGTGACAACGGTGCGGGCAAGTCGTCGCTGATCAAGGCGCTGTCCGGTGCGCTGGTGCCCGACCAGGGCGAACTGCTGCTCGACGGCAAAGCGGTCAAATTCCGCAGCCCGCTCGATGCGCGGCAACAAGGCATCGAAACCGTGTACCAGGACCTCGCCGTCGCGCCCGCGATGAGCATCGCGGAAAATCTGTTTCTCGCGCGCGAGCTGGTGAAGCCCGGTTGGCGCGGCTCGATCTTCAAGATGATCG
Source organism: Paraburkholderia sp. (assembly GCA_035536055.1). Lineage (GTDB taxonomy): Bacteria > Pseudomonadota > Gammaproteobacteria > Burkholderiales > Burkholderiaceae > Paraburkholderia. The sequence continues at coordinate 33,489 of DATLOW010000482.1, forward strand.
ACAAGCGCCGCATGCTCGACGAAGCGACCGCGCATATGAAGGACCTGCAGATCGGCATCCGCTCGATGCGCCAGGCAGTCGAGACGCTGTCCGGCGGCCAGCGCCAGGGCGTCGCGGTGGCGCGCAGCGCGGCGTTCGCGCGGCACGTGGTGATTCTCGACGAACCGACCGCGGCGCTCGGCGTGAAGGAAGGCAACATGGTGCTCGAACTGATCCGCCGCGTGCGCGATCGCGGGCTCCCGGTGATCCTGATCAGCCACAATATGCCGCACGTGTTCGAGATCGCGGACCGCATCCATATCCAGCGTCTGGGCCGGCGCGCCGCGCTGGTCCGGCGCGACGAGATTCATATGTCCGAGGCCGTGGCGATCATGACCGGCGCCAAGGAAGCCGACGTGAAGGCAATTGCATGATGCGTGTGCGCGCAACCATCGCCCGAGCCCGCGTGCGGACCGCTGCGTCGCCCGACGCACCCAGCAGTGTGCAGTGCTGAGCCGCGCGCGACCACCATGGATAGCACCGGCACCCGTGCCTCGCTGAAACGCCCGGTCGGCTCGAACCAGGTCGGCATGCGGCAGTTCAACGAGCGCATCGTGCTGCAGGCGATCCGGCTGCACGGCCCGTTGCCGAAGGCAGACGTCGGGCGTCTCACGCGCCTGTCGATGCAGACCGTTTCGATGATCGTCGAGCGGCTGATCGACGACGGGCTGCTCGAAAAGCAGGCCCGCGTGCGCGGCCGGATTGGCCAACCGTCGGTGCCGATCGCATTGCGGCCCGACGGCGCGTACACGATCGGCATCAAGGTCGGTCGACGCAGTCTCGACGTGCTGGCGATGGATTTCGTCGGCCGCGTCTGCTGCCGCGAAGTGCTCGACTATGCGTATCCGGATCCGCGCACGCTGTTTCCGGCCCTGGAGAAGAAGCTTGCCCGCATCGACGCGGCGCTTGGTGCCGCGCGTAAGCGCAATGTAGTCGGCGTCGGCGTGGCTGCGCCGCTGTGGCTCGGCGGCTGGCGCGAGTTTCTCGGCGCGCCGCGCGATGCGCTCGATGCGTGGAACGACATCGACATTCGCGCGCGCATCGCACAGCTGACCGGCCTGCCGGTCGAATTCGCCAAGGACACCACCGCGGCCTGCGCAGCCGAACTCGTGATGGGCCAGGGGCGCGGCATCCACAACTTCCTGTACCTGTTCGTCGGCACCTTCATCGGCGGCGGCCTCGTGATCGACGGACGGCTGCATGGCGGCCCGCACGACAATGCCGGCGCGGTCGGTTCGATTCCGCTCGTCGCGACCGGCAGCCGCCAGCCGCGGGCGCGTCAGCTATTGCATGCGGCATCGGGCTTCGTGCTCGAAAAGCTGTTCGAAGATGCCGGTGCGCCGCCCGCGGCCGTGCACGATCAGCGCGCGATGTCGGCGGACTGGTGGCACCTGACCGATCGATGGCTCGACACCGCGTGTCCGGCAATTGCCCATGCGTTGACGGGCGCCGCGGCGCTGCTCGATCTCGAAGCGGTGGTGATCGACGGCGAGCTCGACCGTCAGCTGGTGCGCGAAATTATCCGCCGTACCGGGCGGGTGCTCGACCGTTTCGAATGGGAAGGTATCGTGCGCCCACAGTTGCTGGAAGGCTCGATCGGCGCCGACGCGCGCGCGATGGGCGGCGCGATACTGCCGTTGTATGCGCATTTCGCGCCGGTTCACGAGCTGTTTCTGAAACCGGCGGCGACTGAGGTGGGCTACTGAGGTAAGCCGTCGGGCAGCTCAGCCGCTACCTCAGTTGCCCGCGAGACAAAGCTATTTGGTCGACGGCGCAACCATGCTGGACTCCTCGACCGCCACCACTTTCTGCTTCGTTTTACCCTGCGCCGCAGTTTCGAGCAGCGGTTCGAGCGCCGGCCCCATCGACTTCAACAATTGCACCGACAATGCGCTGGTGAAGTCGTAGCGCGCCGCATACGGCTCGTGCACGAACGCCGTCAACGTGCCGTAGAAGCGATCGCCGAGCACGAAGACGAAAGTCGCCGTGCGGTTCACCTTGCGCGATTCGATCAGCCGTCCGCCGCGCGCCCATACGTTGAAGCGCTGGTCGCCGGTACCGGTCTTGCCGTACAGCTGCAACGTCTGCCCGTTCGGAAACGTGATGCCTTGCGCCAGACGGCGCGCCGTGCCGCCCGCCACGACGTCGCGCGTCAGCATATGCACGACCTGCGCGATCTCCGGCTGCAACACCTGGTTCGGCTGCGCGGCGGCGCGCGTGAAGCGCGTTTCATAGGGCGTGCCCTTCGCGAACTCGAGTTCGTCGATGCTTTGCGTCGGTGCCTGATTGCCGCCGTTCGCGATGATGCCGATCAGTTGCGCCAGCGCGACCGGGCGGTCACCGGATGCACCGATCGCCGCCGCATACGACGGCGTCAGCTTCGCAAACGGATAGCCAAGCGCGCGCCACGATTTGCCGATCTCCTCGTATGCGCGCTGCTCGACCATCCGCTTGATGCGGCGATCCTGGGTGGCGTGATAGCGGGTCTTGAACAGCCACTTGTAGGCGTCGGTGCGCGCCGAACTGCTTGCTTCCTGCACTTCGTTCAGCGTCGCATCGGGATGCGCGCGCAAATAGTTGACGGTCCACAGTTCGAGTGGATGCACGCTGGAAATATAGCCGCGGTCGTTCAGATTGAACTTGTCGATACCGTATTTCGCGTACAGCTTTTCAAGGTCCTCGTTGTCGAGAATCGTCGCGGCCGGTGTGCCTTTCAGCGCGGCGCGCATCTGCGCGTTGAACCATTGCTGCGACTCGTTCGGCGCCACGCTGCGCAGCGCCGTCGCCACCTTCGGCGGCGACTTGCGCACGCCGTGCAGCAACGCGGCCAACGCGGCGTCCGCGCTCTTGCCGTGATACTTCGTGTAGAAACGATTCATGTACACGCGGCTTTCCTGATCGGCAAAACGCGTCAGATACATATTGCGCGTGGCCGGATCGTCGAGCCATTGCGACGGCGGCCCTGACGTCTGGATCATCTGGTAGTGAACGATGTCGCGCATCATGCGCACGAACACCAGGTTCACCGAATGCTGGAATGCGCGGTGCACGGTCAGAATGCGACCGTTGTCGCTCGACTCGAAGTTCGTGAACACCTGGCCGCCACCGCCGGTGAAGAACATCTCGCCGGCACTCGCCGAATACTTGCGCTCCACCGACGCATCGAGCATGGCCGACAGCGAACGGTCCTGCGTATGCGCCAGATAATCGACCGCCCAGCGCGACAGCGCATCCATACGGTCCGGCTTGACGTTGCGCAACTCGTCGGTGCTCATCGCAGCATAACGGCCGTGCAGTTCGGCGATGATTTGCAGGTACGTGACGATGGTGCGCAGCTTGGCCGTCGAACCGAGATTCAGCCGCGCGCCCTGGTTGATGTCGAGCGGCTGGTTCACGCTATCGGTCTGCACCCGCGCCAGATTCGCGCCGTCGCGCATTTCATACAGCGTGAAGCTGAACGCGATCTTCGAAGGATCGTCCTGCGGGCGCAGCATGTCCTTGCCGTAGAGGCCAGCGGCGCGCGCGCCATCCTTGGTCGCGACGGCGGCCAGACGCTCGCTGACCGCTTGCTGCACTTCGTCGTTGAGCGTCGAGGTCACGCTCAGATCGAGCCGGTCGAGGTCATACAGGTTGTTCACACCGAGCGCGCCCATCAGATGCGCGCGCAACGAAGTGACCGCCTTGCGCGACACGAACGATTCGGTCGGCGGCGGCAGTTGCGCCCGATGCAGTTCCACCGGAGCGGCAAGCGCCGCATCGCGCAACGCCGGCGAAATCGCGCCGCCGTTTGCGAGCAGCCGCAAATAGCTGTCGGTCAGCGAAGCCAGATCGCCGTTCCGGCGCAGCAGGAAATGCGACGGCCCGCGCTGCGCGATCATCAGCGACAGCACCTGACGGAACGCGAGGCCCTGCGCAGCGAGATTGTCCGCGCCGGACGGCTGGCTCAGGATGCGGTTCACCTCGTCGAAATCGCGGCCGTACCACGCGACCAGCCCGTCGCCGATACCGTTGATTTCACCGATGCCCGGCTGTGCGGCGAGCGGCACCGAATTCAGATAGCGCACCACGATCTGGCGACGCGCGTCGAGCGTGCGCGGCCCGTCCAGATACGCGCGCAGCGAAGCCGAAGCAACCTGGCGCAGCTTCTCTTTAGGCGTCGCGGTGCGTCCGCCCGGCGAATGGCGAAACTTCTCGATCTGCGTGGCGAGCGTGCTGCCGCCAGGTGTCTGCTGGTTGTGGTTGAACAGACGCGCGCCCTGGTCGGCGATCGCGCGGCCGAGCCGCGTCCAGTCGATGGCCGGATTGCGGTTCGGCTGGTCCGCGTCGAGCAGATGGCGGTCTTCGATGAATAGCAGCGTATTGACGACGAGCGGTGGAATTGCGTCGAAATCCGCATAGATGCGCTTCGGATAGTCGTCGCCGAATAGCGGCTCGCCGGTCGTATCGAACAGGCGCAGACCTGCCTGGTCTTTTTCCTGGTAAGGGATGAACAGGCCGTCGTCGGATAGCGAAATCATGCGCTCCGAATCGCGCGCCTGCGATGCGACCTGGAAGCCGCGCTCGCGCAGGCGCCGTTCGATCGACGGCAGCAACGTGTAGCCGAGGCGGATGTCGTAAGGACCGTCTTTGGGAAAGCGGATGTGGTCGCTCGGGCCGGCTGATACGGTAAAACCGACTTCGCTGGTCAATTCGGACAGGTAACGCGCCTGCAGCCGCGACGTATCCATTTCGATCTGCACGAAGCGCACGAATGCGGCGACGGCGACCAGAAACCCCACGACAAGCAGCCACTTGAACCACTTCCAGAAGGAGGCGGGGCTGGTGGTACGCAGCGGAACCCGTAGCAGCGGCCGATTCATGGTGGCGTCTCCTTGCAGATGCCGGACCACAAAAAATGCGACTCGTATCAGTCTAGCGCGTAAAGGGCGCTTTCGACGTACTGTCGAGGAAAGCCGCCACCGTTGTGAGTACGCCGCGCAACACTTGTGCCGCGCGGCCCTGCAGACCATGAAAAGCCCAATAGGAGCGCTGCATCTTTTTCAGTACCATAGCGCGCTTCGTTGGTGCATCGTCGCCGGTTCGTTGGTATAAGCCGGTGTCATGCGCCCGACACACATCTCACTCGCCAGCCCGATGCAGAGTTTCTACGAAGCGACCGTCACGCGCCCCGAGCGCCCGCGTTTGAGCGGCCCGCACAGTGCGCGCGTGTGCATCGTGGGCGGCGGGCTGGCGGGTCTGTCGACCGCACTCGGACTGGCCGAACGCGGCGTGACCGAGGTTGCCGTGCTCGAAGCGCAACAGATGGGCTTCGGCGCTTCAGGACGTAACGGCGGTTTCGTGTTCGGCGGCTATAGCCTCGACTGCGCAGACCTGCTGAAGATGCTTGGGCCGGCACGGGCCCGCGAACTGTACGCGCTGACCGTCGACGCGGTCGATCTGATGCGCGCACGGATTCGCCGATACCGGATCGACTGCGACGCGACCGACGCCGGCGTGATCCTCGCAAACTGGTTCGACGAACCGGCGCGGCTCGATGCGCAGCGCCGGCTGATGAAGGAATCGTTCGGCGTCGACTGGGAGCCGCTCGACGCGCAGGAACTTGCTGCGCGCCTGAAGACCCGCCGCTATTACGGCGGCCTGTTCGAGCGCAACGCGTTCCATTTCCACCCGCTAAAGTACGTGCTCGGCGTGGCGCAAGCCGCCGCGGCCGCCGGCACGCGGCTGTTCGAGCATTCGCCGGTGCGTGCGCTGCGGGCGCAGCGCGGCGGCGGCTTCGTCGTCGAAACCGCGCATGGCACGCTCGAAGCCGAGCACGTCGTGATGGCGGGCGGCGGCTATGCGCGCAACGTGTATCGCCAGGTCGAGCGCGCGGTGTTGCCGATCGCCACCTACGTGATGACCACCGAACCGCTCGGCGCCCGTCTG
>DATLOW010000483.1:0-4186 GCA_035536055.1 Paraburkholderia sp.
ACGCCGACGAAGATATGCGCCGAATTCGCATCGGCGATCCGGTAGTTGAATTCGGTGACGCTGCGCGTGCCGATCAGTTCGCAGAAGCGCTTGAAGCTGCCCCGCTCCTCAGGAATCGTCACGGCGAATACGGCCTCGCGCGCTTCACCGACTTCGGCGCGCTCGGCGACGAAACGCATGCGGTCGAAGTTCATGTTGGCGCCCGAGGTCACCGCGATCAGCGTCTGGTTCTCGATGCCTTCGCGCTGCGCATATTGCTTGGCGCCGGCTACCGCCAGCGAACCGGCCGGTTCCAGCACGCTGCGCGTGTCCTGGAACACGTCCTTGATCGCAGCGCACAGCGCATCGGTATCGACGGTCAGCACTTCGTCCAGATACTCCTGGCACAGGCGGAACGTCTCTTCGCCGACCAGCTTGACCGCGGTGCCGTCCGAAAACAGTCCGACTTCGCCGAGCGTCACGCGCTTGCCGGCCTTCAGCGATTGCGCCATCGCGCACGAGTCGTCGGTTTGCACGCCGATTACCTTGATCTCCGGGCGCACCGCTTTCACGTAAGCAGCGATGCCCGCGGCGAGCCCGCCGCCGCCGATCGGCACGAAGATCGCGTGAATCGGACCTTGGTGCTGGCTCAGCACTTCCATCGCAACGGTGCCCTGGCCGGCGATCACGTAGGGATCGTCGAACGGGTGCACGAAGGTCATGCCGTGCTGTTCCTGCAACTGCATCGCATGCGCATAAGCGTCGCTGTACGACTCGCCGGCCTGCACGACCTCGACCGTCGGGCCGCCGTGCGCGCGCACCGCGTCCACTTTCACCTGCGGCGTGGTGACCGGCACCACGATGATCGCCTTCACGCCGAGCTTGGCCGCCGACAGCGCGACGCCCTGCGCATGATTGCCCGCCGACGCCGTGATCACGCCGCGCGACAGTGCCTCGGCCGGGATATGCGCCATCTTGTTGTACGCGCCGCGCACCTTGAACGAGAACACCGGCTGATTGTCTTCGCGCTTCAGGTAAATCGCATTGCGCAGCCGTGCGGACAGATTCCGCGCAGGTTCGAGTTCGGTCTCCCGGGCGACGTCGTAGACACGCGCGGTGAGGATTTTCTTCAGATAGTCGTGGGAAGCCATGCGATGGACGCTCGATGCGCTGTGCGGAACGGGAAAAGAACGATTTTAGCGCCAACCGTCCGCGCGCTGGCCACTGGGCTTCGTTGGGTGCGCAAACGGGAGCGGCGGACGCCCGAAGCCGGATGCCTGTCAAGCCGACCGTCCGGTCGGCCAATTTGCTTCAGTTTCGAAGTTTGCGGCGCGCTTCAGATTCGCTGCCGACGGCCCGAAAAGGCCATTGCAGCGTCACGGTAGCGTCAACGCGCACTAGGATGATGCGGTAGAATTGCTTTTTGGAACAAGGATCGGCAGATGCACTGGCAGCCTCGGATCGCCCATTTGATGCCCGCCCCGCGTGAGTCCCGGCCCGCGGCGCAGCGGCACGTGCGCCACGCACGATCGTGTAGCGGCATCTGAGCGCTGCGAAGCGGCCGGCGTGGGTTGGTCCGCCGGTCTATGGCTTCGCCCAAGAGAAGAATTCCCAGCATTGCGCCCCACGCGCATCGTCAGCCGGCGCCGCCTTATACATAGATAGCAGCGCGCCCGGGCTGCCCCACCGAGTCGTCCATTATGAACGCACCTCAAGTTTTCGATCCGCACGGCGCCGCTCACGCGGTGGCCACCGATCCCGCTCCGCGCCTGCGCGAAATTCCTTACAACTACACGTCGTTTTCCGATCGCGAGATCGTGATTCGTCTGCTCGGCGCAGAGGCGTGGGCCGCGCTCGACGAACTGCGCAACGAGCGCCGCACTGGCCGCTCGGCGCGGATGCTGTATGAAGTGCTCGGCGATATCTGGGTGGTGCGCCGCAATCCGTATCTGCAGGACGACCTGCTGGAAAATCCGAAGCGCCGCGCGCTGTTGATCGAGGCGTTGAACCACCGTCTGACCGAAATCGAAAAGCGCCGCCGCGCGGATCTGAGCGAGCATCGCGACGATGCCGGCGTGGATCGCGCGGCGCGCGTCGAAACGCTGGTGGCTGCGGCGCGGCGCGCTGTCGATGCGTTTGCGCAGGAGTTCGAGCAGGCCGCCGAATTGCGGCGCCGTGCGTTGCGCGAGCTGGGCCGGCGCACGCAGAAGGACAACATCCGTTTCGACGGTCTCGCGCGCGTATCGCACGTGACCGATGCGACCGACTGGCGTGTCGAGTATCCGTTCGTTGTCTTGACGCCAGACAGCGAAGACGAAATCGCCGGTCTCGTAAAGGCGTGCTTCGAACTTGGGCTGACCGTTATTCCGCGTGGCGGCGGTACCGGCTATACGGGCGGCGCGGTGCCGCTCACGCCCTTTTCCGCGGTGATCAATACCGAGAAGCTCGAACAGCTTGGCGCGGTCGAACTGACCGATCTGCCCGGCGTCGAGCGCAAGGTACCGACGATTTTCTCCGGCGCGGGCGTCGTGACACGCCGCGTGACCGAGGCCGCAGAGCAGGCCGGCTATGTGTTCGCGGTCGATCCGACGTCGCTCGACGCATCGTGTATCGGCGGCAACATCGCGATGAACGCGGGTGGCAAGAAGGCGGTGCTATGGGGCACGGCGCTCGATAACCTCGCGTGGTGGCGAATGGTCGATCCGGAAGGCAACTGGCTCGAAGTCACGCGCGTCGAGCACAACCTCGGCAAGATTCACGACATTCCGGTGGCGCGCTTCGAACTGAAGTGGTTCGACGGCGAATACGCGCCGGGTGAAAAGCTGCTGCGCAGCGAGTCGCTCGATATCGAAGGGCGACGTTTCCGCAAGGAAGGCCTCGGCAAGGACGTTACCGACAAATTCCTCGCCGGCCTGCCGGGCGTGCAGAAGGAAGGCTGCGACGGGCTGATCACGTCCGCGCGCTGGGTGCTGCACAAGATGCCCGCGCATACGCGCACGGTTTGCCTCGAATTCTTCGGCCAGGCGCGCGAGGCGATTCCGAGCATCGTCGAGATCAAGGACTATATGTTCGAGACGTCGCGCCAGGGCGGCGCGATTCTCGCCGGCCTCGAGCATCTGGACGAACGTTATCTGCGCGCGGTCGGCTATGCGACCAAATCCAAGCGCAATGCGTTTCCGAAGATGGTGCTGATCGGCGACATCGTCGGCGACGATGCCGATGCAGTGGCCACGGCAACCTCCGAAGTCGTGCGCATGGCCAACGGCAAGAGCGGCGAAGGCTTCGTCGCCGTCAGCGCGGAGGCGCGCAAGCGCTTCTGGCTCGACCGCAGCCGCACTGCCGCGATCGCGAAGCATACGAACGCGTTCAAGATCAACGAAGACGTGGTGATTCCGCTCAACCGGATGGGCGAATACACGGACGGCATCGAGCGCATCAATATCGAGCTGTCGATCAAGAACAAGCTGCAACTGGTCGATGCGCTCGAAGCGTTCTTCAAGGCCGGCAAGCTGCCGCTCGGCAAGAGCGACGACGCCAACGAGATTCCGAGCGCCGAGCTGCTCGAAGACCGCGTGCAGCATGCGCTCGATCTGCTGAAGCAGGTGCGCGCGCGCTGGGCCTTCGTGCTCGACAAGCTCGATATGCCGTTGCGCGAAGCGCAGCACTATCTGGTCGGACTCGGTTACGCGGGGCTCGCCGAGCGGTTCGCGGACCGCGTCGACGCACAGCAGGGCGTCACCGTGTTCCACGTCGCGCAAGACCGCACGGTGCGCGTGTCGTGGAAGCAGGAGATCCGCGCCGAATTGCGGCAGATCTTCAACGGCGGCGAATTCAAGCCGATCCTGGAAGAAGCGCAGGCGATCCACAAGCAGGTGCTGCGCGGCCGCGTGTTCGTCGCGCTGCATATGCACGCCGGCGACGGCAACGTGCACACTAACATTCCGGTCAACTCCGACAACTACGAGATGCTGCAGGACGCGCACACGGCCGTGGCGCGCATCATGCGCCTGGCGCGGTCGCTGGACGGCGTGATCTCCGGCGAGCACGGCATCGGCATCACGAAGCTCGAGTTTCTCACCGACGACGAAATCTCCGAGTTCCGCGCGTACAAGCAGCGCGTCGATCCGCATGGCCGCTTCAACGCGGGCAAGCTGCTCGAAGGCGCCGATCTGCGCAACGCGTACACGCCGAGCTTCGGCCTGATGGG
>DATLOW010000484.1:0-8394 GCA_035536055.1 Paraburkholderia sp.
CCGCTGCTGCGCATGCAGGGCGCGGCCTACGCGACGTCGCTTGCCGAATATTTCCGCGACCAGGGCAAGCACGTGCTGCTGCTGATGGATTCGCTGACCCGTTATGCGATGGCGCAGCGCGAGATCGCGCTGGCAGTCGGCGAGCCGCCGGCCACCAAAGGCTACCCGCCGTCGGTGTTCGCCAAGCTGCCGGCGCTGGTCGAGCGCACCGGCAACGGGCCGGAAGGCGGCGGCTCGATCACCGCGTTCTACACGGTGCTGACCGAAGGCGACGACCAGCAGGACCCGATCGCCGACTCGGCGCGCGCGATTCTGGACGGCCATATCGTGCTGTCGCGTACGCTCGCCGAAGCCGGCCACTATCCGGCCATCGATATCGAAGCGTCGATTAGCCGTGCAATGACCGCGCTGATCGACGACAAGCATCTGGAAAAGACGCGTATGTTCAAGCAGATGCTGTCGCGCTACCAGCGCAACCGCGACCTGATCAACGTCGGCGCCTATTCGAGCGGCCGCGACGCGTTGCTCGACCGCGCGATCGCGCTGTATCCGCGCATGGAAGCGTTCCTGCAACAAGGTTTTCGCGAATCCGCCGCTTTCGCCCCGAGCCTCGCGGCGCTCGGCTCGCTGTTCAACGAAGGAGTCTGACGATGGCGCATCCCTCTCCGATCCAGAAACTGATCGAGCTCGCGCAGGACGAACTGGACGCCGCCGCGCAGCGTCTGGGCCGCGCACAGCGCGAGCGCAGCGAAATCGAAGCCCAGTTGAACGCGCTGATCGAATACCGCAACGAGTACTACACACGCTTTACGACGTCGGCGCAGCTCGGCATGGCGGCGGGCAATATGCGCAACTTTCAGGCCTTCATCGATACGCTCGACGCGGCGATCGAACAGCAGCGGCGCCTGCTCGCCAATGCCGGCGCGCGCGTCGAAGCGGCCAAGCCGGAATGGCAGAAGCAACGGCAAAAGCTTGGCTCGTACGAAGTGCTGCAGGCACGCGGCGATGCGGTAGAAGCAGTCAAAACGGCGCGCCGCGAGCAGCGCGACGCGGACGAATACGGCGCGCGCATGCTGAGAATGCGCACCGGCAACGCATAACGCGGCCGGCCGCTGACGACTCACGGTGCGACTGCGGCATACGCCGCGGTGCGGGCCGACCGACGGGGAAACACTATGTCGAATATTTCATTGATCGATTCGCTGTTCGGCGCGGCGCAAGGCGCTGCCGCATCGAACGCGGCCGGCGCGAACAGCGCGGCGCTGTTTGCGCAGACGCTGCAGCAAAGCATCGAAGCGCAGCAGAATGCGGCGAATGCGGCTCCGCCGCCGCAGCAGCAGCAACAGGCGTTTCAGCCGCCGCCCGGCGGCACCGTGCACGCACCGCAGCCGGCCGATGCGCAGAGCGCGGCAAACAGCGCGAACAATGCGCAGAACAGCGACAGCACGAAAGGATCGTCGCAGTCGGACGCGACGCAGGATGCGGCGGGCAAACCGGCGGCGCAGCCCGCCGATGGCACGCAGCAGGCCAACGGCAAATCCGGCGACGACAAGAACAGCGATTCGAAATCGAAGGACTCGCAAGCCGCTAACGCGGCGGATGCGTCTGCTGCGGCGACGGCCGCGGCAGCGGCGGCAGCCGAGGCTCAGGCACGCGCCAACGCCGCGGCGAACGCGCAGGGCGCAGACGCAGCCGCGGCAGCCGCGAATGCTGCAGCCGATGCAGCGGCATCCGTAGCGGGAGACGCGACCAAGGGCGGCGACGGGGCGACCAGTCATAAGGTAACGAGCAAGACCGTGCAGCAGAGGTCCGATTCGGCGCTCGCTGCGCTGAGCGGGGCAAACGTCGGCGGCGTACCGCTGCAGAACTATGCAATGAATGCGGTCAGCAACGCACTCAGCAACAAGGCGGCCGCACAGTTGTCCGGCGGCGTGCGCGGTGCAGCGGACGGCAAGGGCCTCGGAGCCGCCGGCCTGTTCGGCAACGGCAAGGGCGCCGACGGCATGAAGGGCATGGGTGAAGCCAATGGCCAGGCCGTGACGGCCGCAACCACGCAAGCCGCGCAAAGCAATCCGTCCGCGGGAGACGCAGCGGCTGCTGCAGCCGCTGCGGCGGCCGAGACTGCCGGCAGCACGGCCACCCCGAAGGAAAACACCGACGCGATCAACGCCGCGCTTGCCGCCGTGCAGGGCGGCGCGGCAGCCACCGGCAACGCGCTGGCATCGCAAGCGGCGAAATCGGGCGCCGGTGCGTCCGCCGCTGCATCGCTCGCACCGGAAGTCGGCTCGCAAGACTGGGACGAGGCGCTCAGCCAGAAGGTCGTGTTCATGTCGAATGCGCATCAGCAAAGCGCGGAACTGACGCTGAACCCGGCCGACCTCGGGCCGTTGCAGGTGGTGCTGCAGGTAGCCGACAACCATGCGCACGCGCTGTTCGTCTCGCAGCATCAGCAGGTACGCGAGGCCGTCGAGGCAGCACTGCCGAAGCTGCGCGAAGCGATGGAACAAAACGGCATTGGTTTGGGCAGCACCAGCGTCAGCGACGGCTTCGCGCGCCAGACGGGCCAGCAGGAACGCCAGGGCGGCGGCAATAGCGGTGGCCGCGGCGGCTATGCCGATGCTGCCGACAGCTCGGCAACGGCCGCGACGGTGTCGGTGCCGACGCGCCGCAAGGTCGGGCTCGTCGATACGTTTGCGTAAGCGAGCGGCGGGCGCCAACGGGCTGCCCGCCATGCATCTTTACCGCGGCACCTCGATTCCCGCCGAGCGCCACCGGCGCCACCGGTTGGCGCGCGGCACGGCATCGCGGCCCGCCCGCCACATCACCTCCGCAGCGACGCTCCACGCCCGCCCCTCAACGCCGGCAAGCCGCGCGCCCGCGCGTCGGCTCAAGCCCGCCCCTGATCCGGCCGATAACGAAATAGCAGCACCAGCGCCGCTGATGGGGCACCCAAACCCATGAGCTAACCGCGAATACCCCTTCTTTTCGACCCATCGCGTTGCCTGCGTTTAACCAACAATGCACGCTAACCAATTGACCTCACGCTGACTCGCGAGAGCCGCAGCACTCACCGACACGACACATGGCCACCACGACCGCAAACCCGCAAGCCGCAGCGCAGCCGCGCTCGCCCGGGCTCATCAAACGACTGCTCGTGATCTTGCTGATCGCGCTCGCGGCTGCCGGCATTGCCGGCGGCGGCGTCTGGTTCTACATGAGCCATCACGAGAGCGCGCCGGCCCAGGCTGCGCAGGCCAAGCCGGCGCCCGCACCGGTGCCGGTGTTCTTCGCGCTCGACCCGATGACCGTCAACCTGCAGTCCGACGACGGCGAACAGCATTACCTGCGTATCGGTCTGACGCTGAAGCTCAGCGACCAGCAAACCCAGGAACACCTGAGCGCGCATATGCCGGAAATCCGCAGCCGCGTGCTGCTCGCGCTGTCGAACAAGCACCCTGAGGAACTCGCGCCGCTCGACGGCAAACGCGCGCTCGCGAAGGAACTCGCCACACTGATCGGCCAGCCGACCGATGCCGGCGGCCAGCCGCTGCACGTCGAAGACGTGCTGTTCACCGAATTCGTCGTGCAGTGACGCTGCTGCGCCGCGCCAGCATGCGCACCTCACAACCGCGTACAGACGCACGAGGAACCTAGGATGGGCCACGAAGAGTTCATGTCCCAGGAGGAAGTCGATGCCCTCCTGAAAGGCGTCACCGGAGAGCACGACGATACGTCCGAACAGGCCGAACGGGCGGGTGTCCGGCCGTACAACATCGCGACCCAGGAGCGTATCGTCCGCGGCCGGATGCCCGGCCTCGAAATTATCAACGAGCGTTTTGCGCGGCTGTTGCGCGTCGGTATCTTCAACTTCATGCGGCGCACGGCGGAGATCTCAGTCGGTCCGGTGAAAGTGCAGAAGTACAGCGAATTCACCCGCAACCTGCCGATCCCGACCAACCTGAACCTCGTGCACGTGAAGCCGCTGCGCGGCACGTCGCTGTTCGTGTTCGATCCGAACCTGGTGTTCTTCGTGGTCGACAACCTGTTCGGCGGCGACGGACGTTTTCATACGCGCGTCGAAGGCCGCGACTTTACGCAGACCGAGCAGCGCATCATCGGCAAGCTGCTGAACCTCGTATTCGATCACTACACGACCGCATGGAAGAGCGTGCGCCCGCTGCAGTTCGAGTTCGTGCGTTCGGAAATGCACACGCAGTTCGCCAACGTCGCGACGCCGAACGAAGTGGTGGTGGTCACGCAGTTCTCGATCGAGTTCGGGCCGACCGGCGGCACGCTGCATATCTGCATGCCGTACTCGATGATCGAGCCGATTCGCGACGTGCTGTCGTCGCCGATCCAGGGCGAGGCGCTCGAAGTCGACCGCCGCTGGGTGCGCGTGCTGTCGCAGCAGGTGCAGGCTGCCGAAGTCGAGCTGACCGCGGATCTCGCGCAGATTCCGGTGACGTTCGAAAAGATCCTCAACATGAAAACAGGCGATGTGCTGCCGATCAACATCCCCGAATTCATCACCGCGAAAGTGGACGGCGTGCCGGTGATGGAATGCGGTTACGGAATTTTTAACGGTCAATACGCGCTGCGGGTCCTGAAGATGATCAGCGCCGCGGACACGATGAAGGAAGGCGGATATGAGTGATCTGAACACGACCCCCACCCCGAACCCCAGCCCGGTGACGATGCCGTTGCCGGAACTTGCGCCGCAGATGGACGCGGCCGAAGCCGCGTCGGCCGAATCGGCCGACACCGCGATGGACGATTGGGCGTCGGCGCTCGCCGAGCAGAACGGCAATGAAGTGAACGCGACTGCAGCGGGCGTGTTCCAGCCGCTGTCGAAGATCGCTTCGACTGCCACGCGCAACGACATCGACATGATTCTGGACATTCCGGTCCAGATGACGGTCGAACTGGGCCGCACCAAGATCGCGATCCGCAACCTGCTGCAGCTCGCGCAAGGTTCGGTGGTCGAGCTCGACGGCCTCGCCGGCGAACCGATGGACGTGCTGGTCAACGGCTGCCTGATCGCGCAAGGCGAAGTGGTGGTCGTGAACGACAAGTTCGGTATCCGTCTGACCGACATCATCACGCCGTCCGAGCGGATCCGGAAGCTGAACCGATGAAACCCGCAGTCGCCGCGGCCGGGCAGATCACGTCCGCGTATCGCGCCGTGGCGGCCATCGCTGCTGCCCTGGCCCTCGCGCCCTGCGCCGCCCACGCGGCGGACATGAACGCGATCAATCGCGCCGCGCAGGTCGCCTCCGGCGTCGGCGCCGGCACCGCGGTACCGGCACTCGGTGCGGGCGCCGTGCTGCAAACGCTGATCGCGCTGGTCGTCGTGATCGGCCTCGTGTTCGGCTGTGCATGGCTCGCGCGGCGCCTCGGCCTGCAGCCGGGCAGCCAGCGCGGCGGCCTCGTGAAGACGATCGGCGGCGCGTCGCTCGGCGGCAAGGAGCGCGTGGCCGTCGTCGAAATCGGCGACCGCTGGCTCGTGCTCGGCGCAGCGCCCGGCAACGTGCGGCTGCTGTGCGAAATGCCGGCCGGCAGCGCGCCCATCGGCAAAGGCGGCAGCCACGCCGGCCCCGATATCGATCCGGCCACCGGCACTCCGTCATCCGGCAGCGGCCTGCAAGGCAGCTTCGGCCAGCGCTTTCGCGACGCGCTAAAAAACGAAACGGCAAAACGCCTGCAACGTCACAGCGGCGGAGAGCGGTAAATGCAAGCGAATCGAAACGTCCTGCGCTCGAGCAGCGCGGCCCGAGTATTGTCCGCAGTTTGGGCGCGCATGCGCGTGCCCGCGACGGCCCGCAAGCCGCTCGCGATCGTCGCGGCGCTGGCGCTGCCCGCGCTGATGCTCGCGCTGCCGTCGCTGTCGTTCGCCCAGGTGGCCGGCCTGCCCGCGCTGAATGCGACGCCGGGCCCGAACGGCAGCACCACGTACTCGCTGAGCGTGCAGACGATGCTGCTGCTCACGATGCTGTCGTTCCTGCCGGCGATGGTGCTGATGATGACCAGCTTCACGCGCATCATCATCGTGCTGTCGCTGCTGCGCCAGGCGCTCGGCACCACCACCACGCCACCCAACCAGGTGCTGGTCGGCCTGTCGCTGTTTCTGACGCTGTTCGTGATGTCGCCGGTGCTCGACAAGGCCTATAACGACGGCTACAAGCCGTTCTCGGCCGGCACCTTGCCGATGGAAGATGCGGTGTCGCGCGGCGTCGCGCCGTTCAAGACCTTCATGCTGCGCCAGACCCGCGAGACCGATCTCGCGCTGTTCGCGAAGATCGCGCACACGCCGCCGATGCAGGGCCCGGAAGACGTGCCGCTGTCGCTGCTGGTGCCCGCCTACGTGACGAGCGAGCTGAAAACCGGCTTCCAGATCGGTTTCACGATCTTCATTCCGTTCATCATCATCGACCTCGTAGTGGCGAGCGTGCTGATGTCGATGGGCATGATGATGGTGTCGCCGGTGACGATTTCGCTGCCGTTCAAACTGATGCTGTTCGTGCTGGTCGACGGCTGGCAGCTGCTGATCGGTTCGCTGGCGCAGAGCTTTACGTAAGCGGCGCAAGTTGCCTGTTCAATGACCGAATTCCCGCTCGAATACCACACGGAGCCCGACGCGATGACCCCTGAAACCGTGATGACCCTGTCGCACGACGCGATGCGCGTGACCATGCTGCTGGCCGCGCCGCTGCTACTGGTGGCGCTGGTGGTCGGCCTCGTCGTCAGCCTGTTTCAGGCAGCGACGCAGATCAACGAAAGCACGCTGACCTTCATTCCGAAGCTCGCGGCGATTGCGATCACGCTGGTGATCGCCGGGCCGTGGATGCTGACGACGATGATCGACTATATGCGCCAGGTGCTGATGAACGTGCCGAACGTGGCGAACTGAGCACGTGGCAGAGCGGCGCGCGGTCATGCGCGTCCGCTTTGCGCCGGCTCCGCACTGCACCACCTCACCCCTCCTCCCTTCGATCCATGTTCACCGTCACCTACGCGCAACTGAACGCCTGGCTCACCGCGTTCCTGTGGCCGTTCGTGCGCATCCTCGCGCTGATCGCGACCGCGCCGGTGTTCGGCCATACGTCGGTGCCGATCCGCGTGAAGATCGGCCTTGCCGGTTTCATGGCGATGATCGTCGCGCCGACGCTCGCCGCGCTGCCGCAGGTCACGGTGTTTTCCGCACCCGGCACGTGGATCCTGGTGAATCAGTTGCTGATCGGTGTTGCGCTCGGCTTCACGATGCAGATCGTGTTCGCCGCGGTCGAAACGGCCGGCGGCATCATCGGCCTGAGCATGGGGCTCGGCTTCGCGACGCTGTTCGACCCGCAGTCGCATGGTTCGACCGACGTGCTGTCGATGCTGCTGAACATGATCGCGATTCTTGCGTTCCTCGCGCTCGATGGCCATCTGCAGATGGTCGGCGCGCTGGTGATGACCTTCCAGTCGCTGCCGATCAGCGCCGACGTGCTCGGCGCGCCGGGCTGGCGCACGCTGGCCGGCTGGGGTGCGACGCTGTTCGCGGGCGGCATGATGCTGGCGCTGCCGGTGGTCACCGCGCTGCTGATCGCCAACCTGTGCCTCGGTATTCTGAACCGCGCGGCGCCGCAAATCGGCGTGTTCCAGGTCGGCTTCGCGCTGACGATGCTGGTCGGCCTGCTGTTGATCCAGCTGATGCTGCCGAACATGATTCCGTTCTTCGCGCGGATGATCGGCAACGGCATCGATGAAATGGGCCGAGTGGCGGCGGCGTTGCAGCCGGTGCGGTAGATTCACCGCGTATGCGACAACCGCGCGCTCGCTCGAGCCCAGTCGCCGGTACGAACCCGCAAGCCCCCACCTGCAAACTCGCTCGCGCAACGCCGCCCCACTGGTCAAAAACAAAAGGGCGCGGCCCCCAGACTGCGGCACCGCGCCCTCCCCCTCGAACTGCCCGCAGACTGTTACGGGTTGATCACCTGGAACAGGCTCAGATTCGATGCTGCCGCGAAGGTCTTCTGTGCCGCGGTCAGCGCGTTTTGCACCAGCACGAACTGCGACAGCACCGTGGACATGTCGATGTCGGTGATGTTGGTCAGGTTATTGGTGTTTTGCGTCGATTCGTTACCGTTCACCGAATTGAGCGTCTTCACCTGCTGTTCCCGCCCGCCGACCGCGGCCTGCACCGTCGTCACGTTGGTCAGCGAATTGCCCAATTCGCCCGCCGCGGTCGACACCACGTTGGTCAGATTCGCCGCAGCAGCCTGATTGCCGTCCACCGGCTGCTGCAGCGCCGTGATCACCGAATCGATGGTTGCGAATACATCGGTATTGCCCTGCGTGGCAGGCGTCACCGTGAACGAATCGCCGGACGCCGGCGTGCCCGAAATCGTCACGTTC
>DATLOW010000485.1:0-13470 GCA_035536055.1 Paraburkholderia sp.
GGCTGCCGGGCCGCTGCGGGTACGCGCGTCAGAAGTCGGTCGTGACCGACATCAACAGCGTACGCGGCTTGCCTTGCGTCAGATATGCACCCGTGGTCGACGCCCAGTATGCCTTGTTCGTCACGTTCTGCACCGTAGCGCGGAAAGTCGTGGGGTGCTTGTACACGTCCACCGTATAGCGCAGACCGATGTCGAAGCGGTCCCACGCCGGAATCGACAGCTTGTTTTGCGCGTCGAGGTACTGGTTGCTGGTGTGAATCCACGCGGCGTCGAAGGTCAGGCCCGGCACCCACGGCAGATCGTATTCGCCGCTGACGTTAAACAGATAGCTCGGCACGCCGATCGGGCGATAACCGTCGGTGACCCCGCCGTTCGTATCGAGCTGCTTTGCATTGAGCAGCGTCGCACCGGCCAGCAGCCGCACGCCCTTGACCGGCTCGCCATACACCGACAGCTCGATGCCACGATGCCGCTGCGTGCCGTTGGTTCCGAAGATCATTGTCGAGCTGTCGGTATACGCAGTCGGCTGTTCGATCTGGAACAGCGACAGTGTGCCGCCGAAGTGATTCGAGTCGTATTTCGCGCCTACTTCGTACTGTTTCGTGCGATTCGGCGCGAGTGTCTGTCCGACGTTCGCTGCGCCGATCGGCGCGGTTTGGCCCGCGGCTAGCGATTCCGCGCGATTGGCGAACAGCGAGATGTTTTCGGTCGGCTTGACGACGAGGCCGAAGATCGGCGTATTGATCGACTGGTCGAAGGTGTTCGAAACCGTGTCGGTGCCGACCGTGTAGTTGTTTTGATGCAGTTGCTGGTGGCGCGCGCCGATCGTGAACAGCACACGGTCGTGCAGGAAGCCGAGCGTATCGGATACCGCGACGCTGCGCGTGAGAACCTTGTCTGCAAGCCCAGGATCGGCAAAATTGCCCGCGACGAAGCTGGTAAACGGCGGTTGCGCGACGATGCCGCCGCCGTAAAGGCTGGTCGGAAACGAACTGCTGAAGGCGAACGCCTCCCGGTCCTGCAGGCTCGTAATCGCAAAGCCCGCCGACACGAAGTGTGAAACCGGGCCGGTCGAGAAACGGCCGCGCACTCCGGCTTGTGCGGAGAGCGCGTCGGTGGTGCGCAGGATGTCGCTGCCGGTGGCCGTTGTGCCCGCAACCGAATTGAAGGTCGGCGACGAGTAGGTGCCGTTTTCATGCGCGTGATGCACGCCGCCTTCCACGTAGGCCGTCCACGCCGGCAAGAAGTCGTATTCGGCGCGCACGATACCGACCGTGTCCTCGAGCGTGCTCTGCGTCCACGGCTGCGCCCAGTTGTGCGTCGCCGACGGCGGCGCCGGCATCTCGGTGCCCGTTACCGATACCGTCGAGCGGCCCTGATCGACGTTGCGGCGCTGATAGAGAAAATCGCCGTACAGGCGCAGCTTGTCGCCGCGATAGTCGAGCGATACGGCAGTCGATGTGTCGTGACGGAATTCGTCGTCGACGCTGGTTTCACCGCCGCGAATCTCGCCGTTCACGCGAATGCCGAATTGCCCTTCGTTGCCGAAGCGGCGGCCGACGTCGGCGTGTGTGCCGAGCTGGCCCGAGCCCGTGCCTTCGACGGTCACTTCCGTCAGAGGCTTGTCTGCCGCGCGCTTGAGTTCGAGGTTGATACCGCCGCCGATAGCGGTACCGGTGGGCGACGCGCCGTTCAGAAACGCGTTCGCACCTTTGAAGACGTCGACACGCTCCAGCACTTCAGGCGCTACCAGCTGACGCGGCGTGATGCCGTACAGGCCGTTCAGCGAGATGTCGTCGCCGTTCAGCTGGAAGCCGCGAATCACGAACACTTCGGAGAAGTTGCCGAAGCCTGACGCTGGCCGCACGCCCGGGTCGTATGCGAGCAGATCGCCGATCGACTGGGCCTGCTTGTCCTGGATCGCCTTCGACGTGTAGCTCGTCATGCTGAACGGCACGTCGCTGAGCTTCTGGTTGCCAAGGATGCCGAATTGACCGCCGCGCGCAATTTCGCCGCCGGAGTAGGTCGGCGCGAAGTCGCCCGGCAGCGTGTCGGCGATGCCTTGTACCTTGACGGTGGGCAGTGTGTTGTCCGCAGCAGCAGGCGTTGCCGGCGGATCGGACTGCGCATGCGCAGCGAACGACGCGCCGAGCGCGAGCGGCAGCGCCGCAAGAACGAAAGCGTGGCGCACGGCGACGTGCAGAGGCCGAACGCGGGGCCTGGAAGAACCGGTGCTGAACATGAGTGTGGCGAAACCCCTTGGTGTTGTTGTCGACCGCGCGGCACTGACGCGGCAATGAAGCTGTATGTCGGATGAATGGTTGAAGGCGGCCCCGATTCTACCGAAATAAGAATGATTCGCATATACAAAATTGGAGATGCATCGAGCATTTGGGCGAAAAGCCACGATTTTTGCGGATCACGTTGATTCTTATGGGGAATTATTCGGAGGGATGGTGCGGAGAGATATGACTGCAGCGGGGTGATGGAAGGTGTTTGTAATTTTGTGGGGAATGACCTTTGCTTTCGATTTTCTATCGGGAGGAGCTTGTCGCAACCGGTGTCGCCGGAGAGACACGCGGCGCCGTCGCTGACGCTCAAACGCATTACCGCGCTATTCAGTCATGCGGATGTGATGCGGTTGTGGGCGCATCCGTTGCTCGCGCAACGGAATTTGCGCTATGTGCGTTCAGCAGTAGATCTCACGGCGCAAGCGCCAGCGGCTTCGCATCGATCCTGATGCGAAACAGCGTATAAGGCTTCTTGCGCAGATCACGGCCACGGTTATAGCGCGCCTGCCGGTTCAACTGGTTCGCGGTGAAGTACAGGTAACCGTCCGCGCCCACCGAAAGCGACTCGGGCCACAAAATACGCGGATCGTGCGCAATCGTGATCCACGTGCCATCCGGCAGCATCTTGCGGATGCTGTTGTTCTCGTAGTCGCCCGCATAGACAGCGCCGCTCGCGTCCGACGCGAGACCATCCGATGCGCCTTTTTCGCCGAGGTCTCTGACCGACGCTTCCACCTCATCGTCGCCAGCGTCGCGATTGCGCAGGAAGCGCGTGGCGACCGAATAAAGATGCCGGCTCGACAGTGGCGCAAAGTAGAGCAGGTTGCCGTCGGACGACAGTGCGAGGCCATCCGACGCGACATGTAACGGCTCCGGATTGCCGTCGGGGCCGTCGACGTTCATCGTCATGCCTTCCACCACGCCGACAAACGATGGATCGCCCTGTGCCGCCGGATGCGCACTCAACGTGCGCCACGCGTCGCCGCTTGCCAGATCGACGACGATGATGCCGCCCGGTCCATATTCCGACGAGTCGGTCAGATACGCGATGCCTTCCTTGCCATAGCGGAAATCGAAGCGCACGTTACCGATATACGACCGCGGCAACAGCACCTTCGGACCGAACACGATGGTCTTCACTACCTTGTTGGTCGACAGATCGACGGCGACGAGTTTCGCGCCGCCCTGCAGCGGCGGGGCAAATTTCGGCGCAGCCGTATCGAGAATCCATAGCCGATTCCGGCAATCGGCTACCACGCTTTGCACGCTAATAAAGCTTGCGGCTGGATGCGCAGGATCGGCACGATTGATCCGCGCGTCCGGATACGGCACGACGTGCCCGCCGACGATCTCACCGACCGAAAACGGCACGTCGTCGCCGGAGCGCGGATAGTTGACGAACAGCCGGCCATTCGGCGCCTTCGTGACGCCGGCCGGCATCGCGTCGTAGAACTCGAAAACCGGTTCGATATGGCCGATCGAGCGTTCGGTGGGGAGTGCGGCTGCGCCTCCGTCGCGCGCGGGTTCGCCGTACGCGTGTGCATTCGCTGCAGCGAGCAGCATGGCGATTGCCGCTGCTGCCAGCGTCGTGCAGCGGTCGGATCTCATGGCGAACTCCTTGGTACGAATGTATTGCGGACATCCATAGGTGCGTGGGCCTTTCACATGCCAATTGAAGCAGTTCGGCGCGCGCCGACTTATCGCAGATGCACGGCGCAGGAATTGCGCAGGCGTACGCGGTGAACTGAACACAGGCACTGCATACGTGCGCGCTAATATCGACTGTTATCGATGTATGCCGCGTCCAAACAGTTCGCGGCGAACTGTCGTATTCCGCAAAACGCTTTGCGCCTTTACATTTGTCTGCGCAATGCACCGTAGAGGCCGCTCGGCCCCAGCGTACAAGGCTCTACTGGAATAGATCCGCTGCTCGCGCGGTTCTTGCAATTGATGGCCGGCAGGCGAATCGCCTTCAGCCCAATCGCAACGGAGCGGATCATGTTGATCGATACAACCAGCCCGGTTTTCCGGCAGAAATGCAGGACGTGCGTGCAGCGCTCGATTGCGTTTTGCGCGGCAGGCGTCGTCGTGATGGCGGTGGTGACGATTGCGGCACTACTGCATCAAGAGCCCGCGGTGTTCACAGATGCCTCCTCGGCGATGGTGTCCGCGCAGCAGCAGCAGCAACCGGCCGGCGGAGGCGGCATGTATGCCGTGGTGAACGCATTGAGCGGCAGCGAAGACGCGCTCGTCGGCGCGATCCGCGGGGCCGGTGCGAGTGCGCCGAAAATGCCGGGCTAACCGGTTATCGCGCCGTTATTCGTCAGCCCGCGCTGTTTCAACGCTTCGCGTCCCGCATCACCTTGATGAAATTGAGCACCGTTTGCGCCCGCTCTCGCGGCCGGTGCACGAGCGCAATGCCGGTGCGCAGCGGTTTGCCCTGCAACTCGTGAAAAGTCACACCCTCTGCCTGAAACTGTCTGATCGAAGCTGGAATCAGCGTAACGCCGAATCCTGCCGCGACCAGGTTCGCAGTCGACGAGATCTGCGGCGAATCCATGCCGATGGCTGGTGTGAAGCCTGCCGCGCGGCACGCTTCGATCATCGAGTCGTACAGGTCCGGTCCGATCGGACGAGGAAAAAAGATAAAAGAGTCGCCGGCCAGATCCGCGAGATCGATGCGCCGGCGCCGGCTCAGAGGGTGATTGGCCGGCAGCACCGCGATCATGTCCTCGTCGACCAGCGGCTCGACCTTGAGCTCGCCGCATCCTAAAGGCAGACGGATCAGCGCGGCGTCGAGGCGCCGTTCGGCCACTTCGTCCAGTAGCGCCACGCTGTTGCTCTCAACGCAGGTGATCGCCACGCGCGGATACGAACTGCGATAGCTCTGCATCACCTTCGCCACCAATGGATGAAACACCGTCGAACCCGCGAAGCCGATCGACAGGCGTCCGGTTTCGCCGCGTCCAGCATTGCGCACATCGATCAGCGCCTGTTGCGCGTCGTCGACGATGCGCCGCGCGCTTTCGCGAAACAGGCGCCCGGCTTCGGTCAACTCGACGCGCCGCGGATGGCGGATAAACAACGGCGTGCCGATTTCGCGCTCCAGTTTCAGGATCTGCTGACTGAGCGGCGGCTGCGCAATGCCCAGGCGCTGCGCGGCCTCGGTGAAGTGCAGATGTTCGGCGACCGCCAGGAAGTACCGCAGCTGACGAAATTCCATATGTTTTTCGTCTCCAAATAACGTCTTCGAGATATTGGACTAATGGATGCCCGGATTCTAACCTCCGTTGCATGACGCGCGCTGGCCAGCAAAACAGAGCCCGCCGGCAAGCCGCCAACCACCACTTTCAAGGAGATTACGATGTCAGCCGTTCGCGACGCACAGACCGCAAAGACCGCAGAGGCCGCAACGACCCAGCAGCCGCATGGCGACCCGCACGGTCTGGTCGATGCGCTCAAGCAGATCGTCGGCAGCCAGTACGTTCTGACGGATGCCGCGGCGACGCGCCGCTATCGCACCGGTTTTCGCTTCGGCGAAGGCAAGGCGCTGGCCGTCGTGCGGCCCGGCACGGTGCTGGAACAATGGCATGTGCTGCAGGCGTGTGTTGCAGCGAATGTGATCGTCATTACGCAGGCCTCGAACACCGGCCTGACCGGCGGCTCGACGCCGGACGGCGACCACTACGATCGCGACATCGTTATCGTCAGTACCGCGCGCATGAAGAAGGTGTATGTGATCGACGAAGGCCGGCAGGTGGTGTGCTTGCCCGGCGCGACGCTCGACCAGCTGGAAAAGACGCTGAAGCCGCTCGGGCGCGAGCCGCATTCGGTGATCGGTTCGAGCTGTATCGGCGCGTCGGTGTTTGGTGGTGTGTGCAACAACTCGGGCGGCGCACTGGTGCAACGCGGGCCTGCTTTTACGCAGATGGCCGTGTTCGGTCAGGTCGATGCGCAGGGCCAGCTGCAGCTCGTCAATCACCTGGGAATCCAGCTCGGCGACGCACCGGAGCAGATCCTGCAGCGGCTCGAACAAGGCGACTTTACGCCGGCAGACATCCAGCATGACGCGGGCGCCGGATCCGATCGCAACTACGTCAACCACGTACGTGAAATCGATGCGGATACGCCTGCGCGTTTCAACGCAGACCCGCATCGTCTGTATGAAGCGTCCGGGTCCGCCGGAAAGCTGATGGTATTCGCGGTGCGGCTCGACACGTTCCCGATCGAGCAGGGCGCGAAGGTGTTCTACATCGGCACCAACGAGCCCGGCGAATTGACCGAGATTCGCCGCCACGCGCTGCACGATTTCGAGCATCTGCCGATTTCCGGCGAGTACCTGCATCGCGATGCGTTCGACATCGCGGAGAAATACGGCAAGGACACGTTCCTGATGATCAACTATCTGGGCACGTCGCGTTTGCCCGCGTTGTTCGGGCTAAAGAACCGCTTCGACGGCTGGTTCGACAAGCTGGGCTTTCTGCCGTCGCATTTCACCGACCGCGTGCTGCAAGCACTGAGCGGCCTGTTTCCGAGCCACCTGCCGGCGCGCATGAAGGAATACCGCAACCGGTACGAACATCATCTGCTGCTGAAGGTGTCAGCGCAGGGCGTGGCCGAAACGAAGGCGTTTCTCGACCACTACTTTGCCGACCACACCGGCAGTTACTTTGCCTGCACCGACGAAGAAGGGGAAAAGGCCTTTCTGCATCGCTTTGCGGCAGCAGGCGCAGCAGTCCGCTATCGGGCCGTGCATACACGCGACGTGGAAGACATCGTCGCGCTCGACATCGCATTACGCCGCAACGACCGGGACTGGCTCGAAACGCTGCCCGCGCAAATCGACGAGAAGATCGCGATCAAGCTGTATTACGGGCACTTTCTGTGTCACGTGTTCCATCAGGACTATATCGTGAAGAAAGGCAACGACTGCGTCGACGTCGAACACCAGATGTGGACGCTGCTCGACCGGCGCGGCGCCGAATATCCGGCCGAACACAACGTCGGCCACCTGTATCGCGCGAAGCCTGAGTTGGCGGCGTTTTACCAGCAGCTCGATCCGTGCAACTGTTTCAACCCGGGCATCGGCCAGACCTCGAAGTTCGCCAGGTATCGCGACGCATCTGCGTGATCTGCACGGGCCTCACCGCCGCGGCTTGGCACACCGTTAAAAAACTCGGCCGCGACCGGCGCTATTCCGCCGGTCGCGGCCGACCGATACGCGAGCTCGAATACACCCGCGCCCGTACTACACGCGCGCAAACTGCCGACTACGGCGCGCCCCTCAAACCGATTCCGCTACCAGTTCCCGCTCGGCGCCAACCGCATCTTCCTCCAGCACCGATTGCCGGATCAGATAATCGAACGCGCCCAGCGAAGCCTTCGCACCTTCACCCACCGCAATCACAATCTGCTTGTAAGGCACCGTCGTCACGTCGCCGGCAGCGAACACGCCCGGCACCGACGTCTGTCCCTTCGCATCGACGACGATCTCGCCGCGCTCGGACAATTCGACGACGCCCTTCAGCCATTCGGTATTGGGCACGAGGCCGATCTGCACGAACACGCCTTCCAGTTCGAGCTGCCGCGTGATGTCGAGCGACATGTCCTTGTATGTGAGGCCGCTGACCTTGCTGCCGTCGCCGGTGATTTCCAGCGTTTGCACCTGCGTCAGCACGGTGACGTTGGCAAGGCTGCGCAGCTTGCGCTGCAGCACTTCATCGGCGCGCAGCTGCGTACCGTATTCGATCAGCGTCACGTGTCTGACGAGGCCGGCCAGATCGATCGCCGCTTCGACGCCCGAATTGCCGCCGCCGATCACCGCCACGCGCTTGCCCTTGAACAGCGGGCCATCGCAATGCGGGCAATACGCGACGCCGCGATTGCGGTACTCACGCTCGCCCGGCACGTTGATTTCGCGCCAGCGCGCACCGGTGGCCAGCACCAGCGTTTTCGCGCGCAGCACCGCGCCGTTTTCCAGATGGATCTCGTGCACGCTGCCCGGAATCAGCGCCGCGGCTTGCTGGCCGTCCATGATGTCGACGTCGTAGGCGAGCACGTGCTGCTCGAGCGCCTTCGCGAAATGCGGGCCCTCGGTTTCCTTCACCGAAACGAAGTTCTCGATCGCCAGAGTGTCGAGCACCTGTCCGCCGAAGCGCTCGGCCACCACGCCCGTTGCAATGCCCTTGCGCGCCGAATAGATCGCCGCCGCCGCGCCCGCCGGGCCGCCGCCTACCACCAGCGCGTCGAAGACCGGCTTGTTCTTCAGGGCCTGCGCGGCGCGCGCGCCGGCATTGCTGTCGAGCTTCGCGAGAATGTCCTTCACGCCGCTGCGGCCCTGGCCGAATACGGCACCGTTCAGGAACATCGTCGGCACCGCCATGATCTGCCGCTGTTCCACTTCGTTCTGGAACAGCGCGCCGTCGATGGCAGTGTGGCGAATGCGTGGGTTGATCAACGCCATCACGTTCAACGCCTGCACGACTTCCGGACAGTTCTGGCAGCTCAGCGAGAAGTACGTTTCGAACTGGTAGTCGCCGTCCAGCGCACGGATCTGTTCGATGGTCGCGTCGTCGAGCTTGATCGGGTGGCCGCCGGTTTGCAGCAGTGCGAGCACCAGCGACGTGAATTCATGTCCCATCGGAATGCCGGCAAAGCGGATTTTTGCCGTTTCGCCGGGCCGGCCGATCGTGAACGACGGCGTGCGCTCGTCGCCGCCGCTGCGTTCCACCACCGTAATACGTTCCGACAGACCGGCAATCTCGCGCAGCAGCTGCTGCAGTTCCTTCGATTTGCCGCTATCGTCGGTGGCCGCGACGATTTCGATCGGATGCTTCACATTCTGCAGGTACGTCTTGAGCTGGTTCTTCAGGTTATCGTCGAGCATGGCGGTAGGATCGAGGTGGCACGACAGAAAGGGCGTGTGCCGGAAAGCCGGACGTCGGCTTCGATGCGACGGCAGCGCGGCGGCTGCATCGAAGCGCGTGACAGGAAACGGGCGACGCCCCAGTGGGGAAGTCGTCGCCCGCGTACGGCAACTGCAGCGTTCAGATCTTGCCGATCAGATCCAGCGAAGGCGTCAGCGATTCGGCGCCCGGCGTCCACTTGGCGGGGCACACTTCGCCCGGATGCGACGCGACGTATTGCGCGGCCTGCACCTTGCGCAGCAGTTCGCCGGCATCGCGGCCGATGCCGTTGTCGTGCACTTCGCACAGCTTGATCTGGCCTTCCGGGTTGATCACGAAGGTGCCGCGCAGCGCCATGCCTTCTTCTTCGATCAACACGTCGAAGTTGCGCGAGATCGCTTGCGTCGGATCGCCGATCATCGGGTAACGGATCTTGCTGATGGTGTCCGACGTGTCGTGCCACGCCTTGTGCGTGAAGTGCGTGTCGGTCGACACGCCATAGATTTCTACGCCGAGTTTCTGGAATTCCGCATAACGGTCAGCCAGGTCGCCGAGTTCGGTCGGGCAGACAAACGTGAAGTCTGCCGGATAGAACACCACGACAGACCACTTGCCTTTGAACGTTTCTTCGCTCACCTGGACGAAGTCGCCATTGTGGTAAGCGGTGGCCTTGAAGGGTTTGACTTGGCTGTTGATGATCGGCATAGCGTTGGGTTCCTTGGTTCTCGTTCAGGGGAGACGCAAGTATCCAGTGCCGGTCCCGTTTGGGGAAATTGCATGTTCCAATCGTTGAAATCGCCAATTTCTATGATCGGATCTGCTCGACCAGCCCGCTGTCGCCGAGCTTGAACACGCCGACCGCGGCGAGCAGGGTTTCCGCCTGTTCGAGCAGCAAAGCGGCCGCCGCGCCCGATTGCTCGACCAGTGCGACGTTCTGCCGCGTGCTGTTTTCGAGGTGATCGATCATCGCGCGTACCTCGCCGAGCTGCTGCGTTTGCTGCCGGCATGCATCGTTGATCTCGCCCATGATGGTCGTCACGCTGCCCGATGAGGACACCACCTCTTCGATCGTCGAACCCGCTGCATCGACGAGACGCGTGCCTTCGCCGACCCTTGCGCTGCTGTCTTCGACCAGCGTTTTGATTTCGCGCGCGGCCTCCGCGCTGCGCTGCGCGAGAATCCGCACCTCGCCGGCCACGACCGCGAAACCGCGGCCCTGCGTGCCGGCACGAGCCGCTTCGACGGCCGCATTGAGCGCGAGAATATTGGTCTGGAACGCAATTGAATCGATCACGGAAATGATTTCGCCGATGCGGCTCGACGATGCATTGATGCCGCGCATCGTATCGACCACACGGCCGACCGCGCTGCCGCCATCGCTTGCCGTGACGGACGCGCGCTTGGCCAGTTCGTCGGCGTGGCCCGCGTTGTCCGCATTCGACTGCACGCTGACGTCAAACTTGCCGAGCGCATGCGTGGCTTGTTCGAGCGCGGTGGCCTGGCTGCTGGTGCGGGTGCCGAGGTCGCCGTTGCCTTGCGCGATTTCGCGGCTGGCGTCGGCCACACCGTGCGCGGCCAGGCGAACCTGGCGCACGATTTCGGCGAGGTTGTCGCGCATCCGCGTGACGGTGGCCATCACGCTCGACGTATCGCCTGCGCGTACCGGCGCAGTGCGGGACAGGTCGCCGGCCTCGATCGATTCGGCAAAGGCGATCATCTCGCGCGGATCGGCGCCGAGCGTGCGCGTGATATTGCGCACGACCACGAACGCGACACCGATGCCGAACAGGCACGCGAGCGCCGTCAGCGAGGCCATCAGCAGACGGAATTCGGCGCTGATTTCACGCGCCCGCGCGCCTTCCTGTTCGCTGCGCGCCTGCTGATAGTCGATCATCTGGTTGATCGCCGCGAGCCATTCGACGAATGCGGGCCGCGCGTCGGCCAGCAGCAGCTTGCGCGCGCCGCCCGCATCGCCGCCGGTTTGCAGCTTGATCACGCGGTCGATCAGCGGCAGCGTGCGGTCGCGCGCGGCATTGATGCGCTCGTAGATGCGGCGCTCGTCGGGCGTGATGTCGGTGCCTTTCGCGAAGATGGCGTCCAGCGGTTCCGCCGAGCGCGTGTAATCGGCCTGCAGGCTGTTGATGTGATCGACGACTGCGGGCAGTTCGTCAGCCGGCACCAGCGTGACGTCGCGCAGCGCGATCGAGCGGTCGTGCACGCTGCCGCGGAAATTGATCGCGTAACGTTCCTTGACACCGTTGACATCGATAATGTCGTCCAGCCGCATGCGTACGTTCTGGACCTGAGAAATCGCGATCGCGGCCAGCGCGATCATCGCGACAAGTACGGTTCCGAAACCGGCGATCAGGCGCCGGCGCACGGTCCACCCCGTGTTGGTCTTCATCTGCTTTGCTACCCCGTGTGTTTTCTGTTCGTTTTGCCTGGCCCGCTCGGTCGTGGCGGCCGGCCGCCGTAGTATGCAAAGATTTCGAAAACGTTGCTGGCAACGTGGCAAATGCGTGTTGCTGTAAGCGCAGCAAACCCGTGTTGCCAGTCCGGCTGAATGCTTCGATGGGGCAGCATGGGAAAAGGTGAGGAGATTCGGGAGCTGAAGCCGGGCCGTTCACATACAGGCGCATCACATTTGCGGAGCAAGCACACAATGAATACCCACGACGCTGTCGTCGAACAAGCCGCTGCATGGCTGCGTGCGGCAGACGGTCTGCTGATTACCGCAGGCGCCGGCATGGGCGTCGATTCGGGGCTGCCGGATTTCCGAGGCCCGGAGGGCTTCTGGCGCGCTTATCCGGCGCTCCGGCAGCGCGGGCTGTCGTTCGAGGAGATCGCCAATCCCGCGCATTTCAATGACGATCCAGCGCTCGCATGGGGTTTCTATGGTCACCGGCTAGCGCTGTATCGCGCCACGGTGCCGCACGAAGGGTTTGCGATTCTGCGCAAATGGTCGAAGCGACTCGAGCACGGTGCGTTCGTGTTCACGAGCAATGTCGACGGGCAATTCCAGAAGGCCGGATTCGCGGATGAACGCGTTGCCGAGTGTCACGGCACGATTCACGCGTTGCAGTGTTCGCGCGCGTGCACCGATTCAACATGGAGCGCGGCGGGCTTCGAGCCGGTCATCGATGCGCAAAGCGCGAGACTTGTGAATGCAGCGCCGCGTTGTCCGCATTGCGGGCGTATTGCGCGTCCGAACATCCTGATGTTCGGCGACTACGACTGGGTCGAGCACACGACGCGGCAGCAATTGCTGCGTCTGGGCAGGTGGCTGACAGGCGTCAAACGGCTAGTCGTGGTGGAACTCGGCGCGGGCAGCGCATTGCCGACGGTACGGCGTTTCAGCGAAAGGCACGGGCCGCGTGTGATTCGCATCAATCCGCGCGAAGCGGGGATTGCAACGCATGTTGGGGTAGGTATTGCAGGCGGTGCGGTGGAGTCGTTGCGCCGGGTCGATGCATGCATGCGCAACGATCAGCAGTAAACGAAGTGCGCTGTGATGGGCGAGCGGTGCGTTCCGGAAACTTTGCCGGTAACGCACCGCGCCGAATGAACGCTGCGCAAAGCCAAACCGCTTCACCCGAAGATGGGCATCGTGCCCAACAGTGCGAAACCGAGCACCGTACCGGCCACCGCACCTGCCACCCGCGCCTGATACGTTTGCAGGTGCAGCGCGCTGCGCACCACAGCACCGATACCGAACATGCCGGTCACCGCGAACACGGCGAAGATGGCGAACAGGCTGATCCAATAAGCAATTGCGAACGTTGCGACCATGATTGACCTCCATTTACGAATAAGTTGTTCTGCACAGGTTTAGTGGTGGCGATACAGGTTGCCGAAGTTCGGCTGCGCATCGGCGCCCGTCGAGATCGTCACGACTCGTGAACCCGAGTCGGTAGTTCCGTTGACCGACGGCCCATACGACGTGTCGCTGCCGGCCGTGCCGTTTGCCGCGGTTTGCGTCGCATCGCGTGCTTCGGCCTTGCGTGCCGCGTAGCTGACCGCGGCGTCCGGTGCTGCATCCGGATAGTGCGTATGGCTTTGCGGATACTGGCCGGTGCGGGCCGCGGCAAACAGTTCGGCGCGCACCTG
Source organism: Paraburkholderia sp. (assembly GCA_035536055.1). Classification (GTDB taxonomy): domain Bacteria; phylum Pseudomonadota; class Gammaproteobacteria; order Burkholderiales; family Burkholderiaceae; genus Paraburkholderia. The sequence continues at coordinate 13,304 of DATLOW010000485.1, forward strand.
GGCGCGGCTGACGGGCTTGGTATCCGCCGCATGGCTGGCGAGCGGCAGGACAACGAGCGATGCGATAACGAGAGCTTGGTTCAGGCGCTTCATGATGATCAACCTTGTGGGTGGTTACCGTTCGTCACGGCATGGGTTGAACTTTAGGATTGGCCGCACGTGGCGTG
>DATLOW010000486.1:0-6224 GCA_035536055.1 Paraburkholderia sp.
TCGCAAACGGCTGCATTTCGACGCCGCCCGCGCGCAGCTCGGCCACGTAGCGGTGCGGCAGGTCGAAGCTGCCGATGCTGTCGTACAGCACATACACGCGCACGCCCTGGGCCGCCTTCGCGAGCAGCGCCTCTTTCAGCAGTTCGCCGAGCGCATCGGCGCGCACGATGAAGAACTGGACGATCACATAGCTGCGCGCGTGTTCGATCGCCTCGAAGATCGCCGAGAAGGTCGCTTCGCCGTTCACCAGTGTGCGCACCGAATTGCCCGGCAGAAACGGCATACCGCCCAGTTGCGTCAGCGAGCGCACGAACTGGGGGCCGAGCACCTGCGCCGGCAAGTCCTGCGGCGGCGTCTGCACGTGCCAGATGGGCGGGTTGGCGCGCGTGCGCAGCAGTTCGTTTTCGAAGCGTCGTGCATCGACGTAGCCGGCGAACTTGCTGCGGCCGAGGAACAGGTAAGGAATCAGCGTCAGGTACGGCATCGCGACCAGCGACACCGCCCATGCGATGGCGCCTTGCGAGGTGCGGGTATGCAGGATCGCATGGCAAGCGGCGATCACGCCCAGCAGGTGAGCGAGGAACACCAGCGTACCGATGTGAAGCAGATCGAATCGCATAAGCGGGCGCGAAGGGCGCGAAGCTCCGTCAAATCGTGCGGCAGCGGGGCCGCGCGGGTGCGGCCGGTTTGTCGCTTGCCTTTATGTTACCGGAGCGCGTAGCGACGCTGCCGCAGCGGACGATCCGGTGTCGCCGCCTGCGCACCGGGTCGCATCACGGGTTGTAGCACAGGTCGAAGCACATGCCGAATCGCACGTGGCAGTCGGCTCGCCCGAAGCACCGGCCGCGACCGGCACGTCAACGCAGGTCAAGACACTTCAACGCACTTCAACGCACGTCTGGCGTCTATCGCGGCTTCAACCCGGCAAATCGGACGCCTGCAGCAGGAACACATTGTCGTCGCCGGCGCTGGTCGACAGCCACACCAGATCGAGCCCGCCGAATGCCGCTTCGACATGTTCGCGCTCGTTGCCGATCTCGACCACCAGCACGCCTGTGTCGGTCAGCCAGTTGCGCGCGCCGCGAATGATGTTGCGCACCACGTCCATGCCGTCCGCGCCGCCGGCCAGCGCCAGTTCCGGCTCGTGCCGGTATTCGGCGGGCAGCGTCTGCATCGACTCGGCGTTCACGTACGGCGGGTTCGCGAGAATCACGTCGTAGCGGCGCTCGGGCAGCGGCGCGAACAGATCGCCTTCGAACAGCGCGATGCGCTCGTCGAGTTCGTAGTCGTGCACGTTGCGCTCGGCCACTTCGAGCGCCTGCGGCGACAGGTCGACCGCATCGATGTCCGCATTCGGAAACGCATGCCCGGCGAGAATCGCGAGGCACCCGGACCCGGTGCACAGTTCGAGCACCGCGGACACCTGTTCCGGATCTTCGACATACGGCTGCAGCCCGTCCTGCAGCAGCTCGCCGATAAACGAGCGCGGCACGATCACGCGCTCGTCGACGTAAAAGCGATAGCCGTGCATCCACGCTTCCTGCGTGATGTACGCGGCCGGCACGCGCTCGGTCGCGCGGCGGTCGATCACCTTCAGCACCTTGTCGATTTCGTCGGTGGTCAGATGCGCGTCGAGAAACGGCTCGAGCAGATCGAGCGGCAGATGCAGCGTATGCAGCACCAGATACGCCGCTTCGTCGTACGCGCTGGCCGAGCCGTGGCCGAACGACAGCTGCGCCTGATTGAAGCGCGATACCGCGTAGCGCAGCACGTCGCGCACGGTCGAGAAAGGGCGGGACGGTTGGGTCATCGCAATAGGCCTCGTTTCAGGCGATCAGTTGTTCGAGTACGCGGCGGTAAACGTTCTTCAGCGGGTCGATGCAGGCCACGTCGATATGTTCGTCGATCTTGTGGATGCTCGCGTTCAGCGGACCGAACTCGATCACCTGCGGGCAGATCCGCGCGATAAAGCGGCCGTCGGAGGTGCCGCCGGTGGTCGACAGTTCGGTCGTCAAACCGGTTTCGGCGTGAATCGCGCTCTCGAGCGCGGCGGACAGCTCGCCGCGCGGCGTCAGGAACGGCAGCCCGCTGACGATCCACTGCAGATCGTAGTCGAAGCCGTGCCGGTCGAGAATCGCCTGCACGCGGCCTTGCAGGCCTTCGACGGTGCTGGCGGTCGAGAAGCGGAAATTGAACATCAGGTCGGCGTGGCCCGGAATGATATTGGTCGCGCCGGTGCCGCTATGCAGGTTAGACACCTGCCACGTGGTGGGCGGGAAGTATTCGTTGCCGTCGTCCCAGCGCTCGGCGACCAGTTCGGCGAGCGCCGGCGCGAGCAGGTGCACCGGGTTCTTCGCCAGATGCGGATAGGCGATATGCCCTTGCACGCCCTTGACGGTCAGCTTGCCGGTCATCGAGCCGCGCCGGCCGTTCTTCACCATATCGCCGAACTGCGCATTGGACGTCGGTTCGCCGACCACGCAATAGTCGAGCCGCGTGCCGCGCGCGGCCAGCGCGTCGACCACCTTGACGGTGCCGTCGGTGGCGGGACCTTCCTCGTCGCTGGTAATCAGAAACGCAATCGAGCCGCGATGCTGCGGATGCGCGGCCACGAACTCTTCGCTCGCCACCACGAAGCCGGCGATCGACGCTTTCATGTCGGCCGCGCCGCGCCCGTACAGCTTGCCGTCGCGATGCGTCGGCGCGAACGGCGGCGAGTTCCATTGTTCGAGCGGACCGGTCGGCACCACGTCGGTGTGGCCGGCGAACGCGAGCAGTTTGCCCTGTTCGCCCGCGCTGCCGTGCCGCACGGCCCACAGGTTCGTCACGCCGTTCGATTCGATCGTTTCGCACGCAAAGCCGATTGCGGACAGACGCTCGATCAGCAGGCGCTGGCAATGCTGGTCGTCGGGGGTGACGGAGGCGCGCTCGATCAGCGCTTCGGTAAGGGCAAGGGTGCCGGACATGGAATCGACCGCTAACAGTGTGTTGAAGTGCCGGGGAAACGTCGGGACGAACGTCGAGACTTCGAGTGAAAAAAATGCCGGCCTGCAATGCGCTGAGGCCGGCAACCGGATCGGAGCGCCTGCCGCACGCGCGTGCCGCAGGCGGCGCGTGCGCTTACGCGAACAACTCCGTGTACTGCTCCGCGGCGAACCCGAGCGCCTTCACGCGCCCGTTGACCACCACCACCGGCCGCTTGATCACCGACGGCTTGTGGATCATCAGCGCGATCGCGCCGGCTTCGCTATCGGCCTCGGCCTTCATGTCGTCGGACAGGCCGCGCCACGTGGTGCCGCGCCGGTTGACCAGCGACTCGAGCGGCACGTCTTTCAGCCAGTCGCGGATCAGCGGCTCGGACACGCCGGCCTTCTTGAAATCGTGAAACTCGAACGTCACGCCGTGCTCTTCGAGCCACACGCGCGCCTTCTTCACGGTGTCGCAGTTCGGAATGCCGTACACGACGGTGGTTCGGGCCGAGCCGCGTGCCATCAGTCGCCTCGCAGCAGTTCGTTCAGGCCGACCTTCGCGCGCGTCTTTGCGTCGACCTTCTTGACGATCACCGCGCAGTACAGGCTGTGCGTGCCATCCTTCGACGGCAGGTTGCCGGCCACCACGACCGAGCCGGCCGGAATGCGGCCATAGCTGACTTCGCCGGTTTCGCGGTCGTAAATCCTGGTGCTCTGGCCGAGATAGACGCCCATCGAGATTACCGAGTTCTCTTCGACGATCACGCCTTCGACCACTTCCGAGCGCGCGCCGATAAAGCAGTTGTCTTCGATGATCACCGGGTTCGCCTGCAGCGGCTCGAGCACGCCGCCGATGCCGACGCCGCCCGACAGGTGCACGTTCTTGCCGATCTGCGCGCACGAGCCGACGGTGGCCCACGTGTCGACCATCGTGCCTTCGTCGACGTAGGCGCCGATGTTCACGTACGACGGCATCAGCACCACGTTCCTGCCGATAAACGAGCCGCGGCGCGCGACCGCCGGCGGCACCACGCGAAAGCCGCCCGCGGCGAAATCGGCGGCACTGTAGTTCACGAACTTCGACGGCACCTTGTCGTAGAACTGCGAGAAACCGCCGGCCGGCATCGGCGCGTTGTCTTCGAGGCGGAACGACAGCAGCACCGCTTTCTTCAGCCACTGGTTGACGACCCAGTCGCCATCCTTTTTCTCGGCGACGCGCAGCGCACCCTTATCGAGTTGTTCGAGCGCGTGCGCGACGGCGTCGCGCACTTCGGCGCTGGCGGCTTTGGGCGACAGCTCGGCGCGGTTGTCCCAGGCGGTGTCGATGATCTGCTGAAGTTGTTGCGACATAGGTTCGTGATGTGTTGAAGAAGTTGAAATCGGCAGCGTGCAGCGTCGGTGTGCAACCTAAGCGGGCGGCTTCGGCGCGGTATCGCGCCATGCCGGTTCAGCGCGTGAGCCCGCGGCAAAAATCGACGATGCGTTGCGCGCCTTCGGTGCACTCGGCGACGTCGGCGACCAGCGCGATACGCACGAAATCGCGGCCGGGGTTCGTGCCTTGCGCGGTGCGCGCGAGATAGGAGCCGGGCAGAACCGTCACATTATAGTCGGCGTACAGGCGCCGGGCGAACTCGGTATCGGTGAGGCCGGTGCGCGCAACATTCGTCCACAGATAGAACGCGGCGTCGGGCAGGCGCACGTCGAGCACGTCGGCGAGCATCGGCGTGACGGTGGCGAATTTCTGCGCGTACTTCGCGCGGTTTTCGCGCACGTGCGTTTCGTCGTTCCACGCGGCGATGCTGGCCATCTGGTACACGGTGGACAGCGCCGTGCCGTGATAGGTGCGGTACAGCAGAAACTGCCTGAGAATCGCCGCATCGCCGGCCACGAAGCCCGAGCGCATGCCCGGCACGTTCGAGCGCTTCGACAGGCTCGACAGCATCACCAGCCGTTCGTAGCCGCGGCCGAGCTTGTGTGCGGCTTCGAGGCCGCCGAGCGGCGGTCTGGTTTCGTCGAAATAGATTTCCGAATAGCACTCGTCGGAGGCGATCACGAAGCCGTAGCGGTCCGACAGCGCGAACAGTTCGCGCCAGTCGTCGAGCGTCAGCACCGCGCCGGTCGGATTGCCCGGCGAGCACACGTACAGCAGTTGCGTACGGGCCCACACGTCGGCCGGGATCGCCGCGTAGTCGCAGGCGAAGTTGCGTGCCGGGTCGCTGTTCACGAAGTACGGCTGCGCACCCGCCAGCAGCGCAGCGCCTTCATAGATTTGATAGAACGGGTTCGGACAGAGTACGATCGCAGGCTCGCCGCCAGCGGGACGGCGCGGATCGATGACGGTTTGCGCCAGCGCGAACAGCGCTTCGCGCGAGCCCGCCACCGGCAGCACCTCGGTGGCCGGATCGAGCGGCGGCAAGTGGTAGCGTTCGCTGGCCCAGCGGGCGATCGCCTCGCGCAGCGGCGCCGAGCCGAGCGTGGCCGGATAGGACGCGAGACCGCCCAGCGACGCGACCACTGCGTCGCGCACCAGCGCCGGCGTCGGATGCTTGGGCTCGCCGATGCCGAAGCTGATCGGCTTGAGCGCAGCGGGCGGCGTGACGTCCTTGAACAGCAAACGCAGCTTTTCGAAGGGATAGGGCTGGAGAGTGTCGAGTAGCGGGTTCACTTGGCGATTCGGGCCTGATAAGGTCGGGCGATGATGGTGCGATGCGGTGACGAATGCGATGCGTGTTGCGCGGGATTGCCTTGTGTTGCGTGGTCTTGCCTCGTGTTGCGTGCGCGCGGCCTGCGGGATGCGCAGCGCGATGAAGCAGGTTCGCGATGAAGCAGGTTCGCGATGAAGTACCCCGCAGCCACCGGGGACCGGCCCGCCAGCAGCCGGCACCGCGGCTTCCGCGCTGCGGCACTGCAAGGGCCTGATGCAAGGGCCTGATTATAGCGTGGCGCGCCGCGGCGGAAGCGGGCGCGCCACGCCTGAATGCAACGATGCTGCGCTCGCCGCACGAACGGCGCGCAGATCAATGGAAGTGGAGTAGACATGCAGTCGATCACGGCCGAAGCGGCCGACGCAGCAGCCCGCGCGCAGGCGCGGCACCCACAGCGGACTCCCGCGCAATGAGCCATTCGCCTGGCCGCTGGCCGATTCTCGCGATCATGTGCGGCGCGTCGGTATGGGGCGTCGCGTGGTATCCGCTGCGCATCCTCGCCGCGCTCGGCGTGTCGGGCACGGTCGCCAGCGCGCTGACCAGCGCCACC
>DATLOW010000487.1:0-10688 GCA_035536055.1 Paraburkholderia sp.
ATGAGCGACCTGGCCGGCAACGATATCGGCTGGGCGATCCGCAAGCGACGCCGCGCCGAACATCCGGCGTTCCGCTATCCGACCATTGCCGACCGCCTGTGCGAACTGGGCCGCTTTGGCCAGAAGACCGGCGGCGGCTGGTACGACTACCGGCCGGGCGAGCGCACCGCGTATCCGTCGCAGGTGGTGAATGACTTGATCGTTGCGCATCGGCTCGAAGCGGGCCATGAAGCGGGCCATGAAGCACGCACGCTCGGCGACGCCGAAATCGTCGAGCGGCTGGTCTACGCGCTGGTCAACGAGGGCGCGAAGCTTCTCGATGAAGGCATTGCGGCGAAGGCGTCGGACATCGATATGGTCTATCTGACCGGTTATGGTTTTCCGGTGTGGCGCGGCGGTCCGATGCTGTACGCGGATACGGTGGGGCTTTTCAACGTCGAGCGCGCGATTCGCGGCTATGCGCAAGCGCACAACGGCGATGCGTGGGAGCTCGCGCCGGGCCTCGCCGAACGCGCCGCGCAAGGACAGCGTTTCAACCCGTAGCCGAACGGCACCGATCGCCATCAATCGCTAACCCTTAACCCATTTGGCCGCGCAGTGTGTCGCGGCGCAGCTTTAACCCGGAGTATCGATGAGAAACGCCGACGATGTGCTGCTGGTCGTCGACCTGCAGAACGATTTCATGCCGGGCGGTGCGCTCCCGGTCGTGCGCGGCGACGAAGTGGTGCCGCTCGTCAATCGCCTCGCGCGCAGCTTCAGCCATGTGGTGCTGACGCAGGACTGGCATCCGCGTTCGCATGTGTCGTTTGCCGCGAATCATGCGGGCCGCGCGCCGTTCGAACTGATCGCGCTGCCGTACGGCCAGCAGGTGCTGTGGCCGGTGCATTGCGTGCAGAACACGCCGGGCGCCGCGCTGCATCGCGACGTCGATATTCCGCATGCGCGCGCGTTGATCCGCAAAGGGCATCACGAGCACGTCGACAGTTATTCGGCGTTCGTCGAAGCGGACCGCACGACGCCGACTGGCCTGACCGGCTATCTGCGCGATACCGGCGTGAAGCACGTATATTGCTGCGGCCTCGCGACCGACTATTGCGTCGTATGGACCGCGCTGGATGCGCGCGCGGCCGGCTTCGACGTGACGGTGATCGACGATGCGACGCGCGCGATCGACCTGAACGGCTCGCTCGCGGCGGCATGGCGCGATATGGACCGGGCGGAGATCAGGCGCGTGCGCGCCGCCGACCTGATGCGCTGAACGCGATAACCCACGCGGCCGCGCGCGCCGCCTCGACCCGCCCGCATGGTTGTACCCGCAACCGTCGCGCCGGATTCAGAACCACCAGGAGACACCGATGACCGATGCCGTAATCGTATCGACGGCCCGCACGGGCCTTGCCAGATCGTGGCGCGGCGCCTTCAACATGACGCACGGCGCGACGCTCGGCGGCCACGTGGTGCAGGCGGCCGTAGCACGCGCGCGGCTCGATCCGGCGCGCGTCGATGACGTGATGATCGGCTGCGCGAATCCGGAAGGGGCGACCGGCGCCAATATCGCGCGGCAGATCGTGCTGCGCGCGGGACTGCCGGTCGGCGTGCCCGGCATGACGGTGAACCGCTTCTGCTCGTCGGGCCTGCAGACCATTGCGCTGGCCGCGCAGCGCGTGATCGCGGGCGAGGGCGACGTGTATGTAGCGGGCGGCGTCGAATCGATTTCGTGCGTGCAGAACGAGATGAACGTGCACATGTTGCGCGAAAGCTGGCTCGCGCAGCACAAGCCGGAGATCTACTGGCCGATGCTGCAGACCGCGGAGACCGTGGCGAAGCGTTACGCGATTTCGAAAGAGCGTCAGGACGAATACGGCGTGCAGTCGCAATTGCGCGCCGCCGCGGCGCAGGCGGCCGGACGCTTCGACGCGGAAATCGTGCCGCTGACCGTGCTGTCCGGCATCGCCGACAAGGCGAGCGGCCGCCTGTACACGAAGGAAGTGACGCTCGCCGCCGACGAAGGCATTCGCGCGGATACCACGCTCGAAGGTGTCGCGAAGATCCGCACCGCGTTGCCCGGCGGCGTGATCACCGCCGGCAATGCAAGCCAGTTTTCGGATGGCGCATCGGCCTGCGTGGTGATGAACGCGACGCTTGCCGAACGCGAGGGGCTCACGCCGCTCGGCATTTTCCGCGGCTTTGCGGTGGCCGGCTGCGAACCGGACGAAATGGGCATCGGGCCGGTGTTCGCGGTGCCGAAACTGCTGCAGCGCGCCGGCCTGAAAGTCGACGACATCGGCTTGTGGGAGCTCAACGAAGCGTTCGCGGTACAGGTGCTGTACTGCCGCGACAAACTGGGCATCCCGGACGAGCGGCTCAATGTGAACGGCGGTGCGATCGCGGTCGGGCATCCGTACGGCGTGTCCGGCGCGCGGCTCACCGGCCATGCGCTGCTCGAGGGCAAGCGGCGCGGCGTCAAGTATGTGGTGGTGACGATGTGCGTCGGCGGCGGGCAGGGCGCGGCGGGCCTGTTCGAAGTGGTTTGACGGGCAAGCGTGGCGGGCGGCTCGCCTTGACGCCGCCGCATTCGCTACCGCATCATCCATCGCTGCCAGCCGCGCCTTAACGCTACCCACCTACGCACCCGTGTCCGTCCCGATCGCCCGTTCGCATGCCGTTACGTCGCGCAGCATCGCGCAGATTCTGCTCGCGATGTTCTGCTTCGCGCTGGTCGATGCGCTGGCGAAATCGGTCGCGCTGCATTATCCGGCCAACGAGGTCACGTTCTTCCGCATGCTGTTCGGTCTCGCGCCGGCGCTGGCCATCTGCCTGCGCGGCCGGCCGCTGCGCGAGCGCTTCCGGACCCTCGATCTGCCCGCGCAAACGCTGCGTGCGCTGACGCTGCTCGTCACGCTCGGGCTGTTTTTCGCGGGCTTGCCGTATGTGCCGCTGAGCGTGGCGGTGGCCATCGTCTATTCGGAGACGCTGTTCGTGATCGTGCTCGCGCCGCTGCTGCTGAAAGAGACGCTGCGCGGCCGCGACGCGGCTGCGGCGGCCGCCGGATTCGTCGGCGTGCTGCTGATCCTGCGGCCCGCCGGCGACCATGCGAACTGGCTCGGGCCGCTGCTGCTGATTCTGAGCGCGGTGTTCGGCGCGCTGTCGATCGTGCAGATCAAGCGCTTCAAGCCGAGCGAGGATTCGAGCGTCGCGGTGCTGTATTTCACGCTGCTCGGCACGTTGGTAAGCGGCCTGTCGTTGCCGTTCCTGTGGCGCACGCCGACGCTCGATGCGCTCGCGCTGCTGGCGCTGATCGGCGTGCTGGCGAGCACCGGACAACTGCTGATGACGATGGCGTTTCGCCATGCCAGTGCGAGCGCGCTCGCGCCGTATAACTACACGAGCATCGTGTGGGCGACGCTGTTCGGCTATGTGGCGTGGGGCGAGACGATCGGGCCACTGGCGCTGGCGGGCATCGCGCTGGTGATCGGCAGTTCGATTGCGGTCGCGCTGCGCGGCAAGCAGGCGGACGGACCGCACGTGTGAAGGTGCTGCGCGGGATGTGCGGCGTGCACCGTCGCGGCCATCGTGACTGTCGCGGTCATCATGATCGCCACGGCCGTCAGGAATCGACGCCCACCTGCGGGATCGCCAGCGGCAGCGACAACGCGCCCTGATCGATAAAGCGCGTGCTGCCGGTGATGCCGACGCCGGACAGCCGCCCGCGCAAGATATACGGAATCTGTCCCGACTGAGAGCGTTCGACAAAGGCGAACACCTGACGCAGCGCGGACAGCGCGGGCACCGTCACCGGCACACTGACGACGGTCTCGCCGAAGCGTGGCACGCTGCCCGACTCGCCGGTCACGCCGGTGGCGAACGACTGGCCGTTCAGTTCGAGTTCGATCGAAACGCCGTTGAAGCTGATTGCGGTGTCGTTCGGGTTCTGGATGCGCAGCTTCACATTGAAGCGCACTTCCATGCCTTCGCTGGGCAGCGCATCGATGCCGGCGATGCTGACGTGCACCTGCTCGCGATTGAACGCGGCGCAGCCGCCCAGCATGTCCAGCGCAACGGCCATGGCCAATACGACGAACAGAAAGCGGACAAGCCGCCGCGCGCGATCCGAATCCATGGCCGACACCTCGACGAAAGCGGGGATGTGCCGGCCATTGTACCGGTGCCTGTGCACCGCGGGCCACGCGCGGTGCGCGGAGTGTGCGGCGGGGGACGTTGCCGTGTTGCGCGGAGTCGTCGCAGCGCGCGACATCGCGACACGCGCAGATGTTTCACGCGCTCATCGCAAGCCGCCCGGATGGATCAGCGTACGCAATGGGTGCACGCACCGGGTCCGCAATATGCGGTGCGCGGTATGCGGCGTTATGCCAGCACTTTGGCGCTGTGGATCGCGTCGAATGCATCACCTTTGAATCGTGCCTTCGCCATTTTCAGCCAGCGTCATGAGGTTTTTTCGAACCTCGGAGGGTAGCGCCAGGTGCAATATTTTCCATACCCGAATCACTCGATTGCGCTAACTGGCGCAGCAGCGATCCTGCGCGTGAACTTTCCCGGCAGGATGCGCAATCGGCCCGTTCTTCTTTGAGTGTGCGATCCCGTACGGCTACTGCCCTGGCTTTGGCGGTGCTCGGTCGCATATTCCAGTTCAGACCGTTTGCGTCGGTTGGCTCGAGCGGCTTACCATCTGCCTTTGCCTACCCGATATTTCGCTGGCAAGAGTTCGCGCGCCGTCGTGCTTGCACGCTCGCCAGATCAGGACCGGCCAGATTTCTGAACCCGCAAACAGGTACGAACACCATGATCCGTCACATCGTGATGTGGAAGCTGCACGAACAAGCCGAAGGCGCCTCGCGCGCCGAGAACGCGCTGAAACTGAAACAGAAGCTTGAAGCCTGCCGCGATATCGTGCCGGGCATCCTGCGTCTCGAAGTGGGCCTCGCGCAGCCCGGTTTCGACGCGACGCACGACGTGATCCTCGAATCCGACTTCGCCGACAAGGCCGCCCTCGAAGCCTACCAGGTGCATCCGCAGCACGAGGCGCTGAAGGCCTTCGTCGCCGCGGTGCGCGAATCGCGCGCGGCGCTCGATTTCGAAGTTTGAGCGACTACGATGACTGATTCGCACCACGCAGGCGACCCAACCGGCGCCGCCCCCACACCGGCCATTACGCCGCCCGCGATCGAAAGCCCGTTCGTCGACCACCTCGGCGTGCGCGTCGTCGCGGCCGCCGACGGCGCGAGCGACGTGGTGCTGCCGCTCGCCGCCGCTCATCTGAACACGTGGAACGTCGCACACGGCGGCGTCACCATGACGCTCGCCGACGTCGCGCTCGCCATGGCCGCGCGCAGCCTCGCCGCGGACGGCGTGGGCGTCGTCACGGTCGAGCTCAAAGTGAACTTCATGCAGCCCGGCCGCGGCGAATTGCGCGCGAGCGGCCGCGTGCTGCATCGCTCGACCACGATGGCGTACTGCGAAGGCGAGATTCGCGACAGCGAAGGCCACTTCGTCGCGAAGGCGCTCGGCACGTTCAAGTACATGCGGCGTCTCGCGGTCGGCCGCGACGTGACGCAGCAGCGGCTGCGCAGCGATCCGTCCGCGAAGCCCGGTCCGAGCGACGGTTGAGCACCGCGCACGAGCAACGTAAGAGCAACCTGCGAGCAACCCATGAGCAACGGCTGCGCCACCCGCAAGCAACGGCGCGGCCGCCCACCCGCCGCGGCGCGCCAATTCGAGGGCGCCGCACCCACGCAGATCGAAAGGAGACAGAGATGGCCGAAATGAATCGTCAGGTGCTGCTCGTATCGCGTCCGCAGGGCGCCGCGACGCTGGACAATTTCAAGCTGGTCGAGACGCCGCTGGCGCCGCTTGCCGATGGCCAGTTCCGCGTGCGCAACCACTATCTGTCGCTCGACCCGTACATGCGCGGCCGCATGAACGACAGCAAGTCATACGCGGCGCCGCAGCCGCTCAATGAGGTGATGATCGGCGGTACGGTGGGCGAAGTGGTCGAGTCGAAGCATCCGTCGTTCGCGGCGGGCGACAAGGTGGTCGGCATGCTTGGCTGGCAGGAATACGGCACGTCGGACGGCAAGGGCATCGCCAAGGTCGACGCGACGCAGGTGCCGCTGTCCGCGTATCTCGGCTCGGTCGGCATGCCCGGCGTGACCGGCTGGTACGGGCTCAAGCGCATCATCGCGCCGCAGGCCGGCAATACGATAGTGGTCAGCGCGGCCAGCGGCGCGGTCGGCAGCGTGGTCGGGCAGCTCGCGAAATTCGCCGGCTGCCGCGTGGTCGGGATTGCCGGCGGCGCCGACAAATGCCGCTACGTAGTCGACTCGCTCGGCTTCGACGCGTGCGTCGACTACAAGGCCGGCAACCTGCATCAGGACCTGAAGGAGGCGACGCCGGACGGCGTCGACGGCTGCTTCGAGAACGTCGGCGGCGACGGCTTCGACGCGACGCTTGCGCAGATGAATGCATTCGGCCGCATCGCGCTGTGCGGCATGATTGCGCGCTACGACGGCGCCGCGGTGCCGCTGAAGCACCCGGAACTGATCCTGACGCAGCGCCTGATGATTCAGGGCTTTATCGTCAGCGAGCATATGGACGTGTGGCCACAGGCGCTGCAGGAACTGGGCGGGCTCGTCGCGCAGAAGAAGCTGCATTTCCGCGAGAGCGTGGCCGTCGGCCTCGACGCGGCGCCGCAGGCTTTTCTCGGCATGCTGAAAGGCCACAACTTCGGCAAACAGATCGTCAAACTGATCTGATTCAATGGGGGGCGGCGCGCACGGGGCGTGCCGTTCACACTACGGGGGATACGATGTTCGACTTCGCAGGCAAGGTTGCGGTGATCACCGGCGCGGCCAGCGGCTTTGGCCGCGCATTCGCGGACAAGGCCGCCGCGCTCGGTATGAGGCTCGCGCTCGCGGACGTCGACGAAGCCGCGCTGGCGCAGGCCGTCGACGCATTGCGCAGCGTCGGCGCGCAGGTGCTCGGCGTGCGCACCGACGTGTCGCGCGAGGCCGACGTCGCCGCGCTCGCGCAGGCCACGCTCGACGCGTACGGCAAGGTGCATCTGCTGTTCAACAACGCGGGCGTGGCGACCGCCGGCTTCGTGTGGGAAAGCTCCGCGCACGACTGGTCGTGGGTGTTCGGCGTCAACGTGATGGGCGTGGCCAACGGCGTGCGCGTGTTCACGCCGATCATGCTGGCGCAGCAGGAGCCGGCGCATATCGTCAACACGGCATCGGTGGCGGGGCTGGTGACGGCACCGGGCATCGGCGTGTACAACGCGTCGAAACACGCGGTGGTCGCGCTGTCCGAGACGCTGTATCACGATCTGCACAGTGCGGGCGCGCCGATCGGCTGCTCGCTGTTGTGCCCGGCATTCGTGCCGACCGGCATCGCCGCGGCGGAGCGCACGCGGCCCGCCGAATTGCGCAACGATGCGGCGCCGACCCGCTCGCAGCTGGCCGCCGGGCTGCAACTGCAGCGCGCGGTGCAATCGGGCAAGAAGAGCGCCGCGGAGATTGCCGAGCTGACCTTCGACGCGGTGCGCGAAGGCCGTTTCTACGTGCTCACGCATCCGGCGATCATGGAGTCGATCAGGCTGCGCCACGCGGATATCGAGGAAGGGCGCGCGCCGGGCGTGCCGATCAAGCTGGAGTCGAAGCAGGCGCAGTGAAGCGGCGCCTGCGGTGCTGAAACGGCGCGTGGGGCGGGGGTGGTCAGTGTCGCGTGCGGTATCGGGGGCGGCGCCAGCCGCCTGCGCGCCGGGTGCCGGGTGCCGGGTGCCAAGCGCCAAGCGTCAGCGGCGCGCGCTTCGCGTCGTTCGGCACGCAAAGCGATGGCGTCGAAACGCTCGCGCATGCCGAAGATGGGCTGCGATTGCGCATCCATTGCGAGATCCGCGTGATAGGTATCCGACGCCGCATTCGCTCTTGTCACAATGTGTGCGGGCCGGTCGGTGTGGCGGAGCCGCCGCGAATCCCGGCGATGCAACGGTCATGGCATCATCGATGTTTTTCTCAACGAGAGACGCGTGCGTCTCGTTACTTTCGATGCCGTTGAACCCGAAGGTCGAGCAGGTGCTCGACATGATCGCGCGCATGAAGCGTGCGCCGTATCACGAACTGAGCGCGCAGGCGGCACGCGCGGCCTACGAAAAGAGCGCGCCGATTCTCGAGATTCCCAGCGCACCGATGCACTCGGTCGAAGACCTCGACGTGCCGGTGCGCGACGGCAGTGCGATCCGCGCGCGTCTGTATCAGCCGGTCGAGCCGCACTGGGCGCAGCCGGCGCCGGCGCTGGTCTACTACCACGGCGGCGGCTTCACGGTCGGCAGCGTCGCGACGCACGATGCGCTGTGCCGGATGTTCGCGCGCGACGCGCAGTGCGCGGTGCTGTCGGTCGATTACCGGCTCGCGCCCGAGCACAAGTTTCCGACCGCCGTCGACGACGCATTCGATGCGCTGACGTGGCTGCATGCCAACGCCGCGCTATACGGCATCGACGCCGCGCGTCTCGCGGTCGGCGGCGACAGCGCCGGCGGCACGCTCGCGACGGTATGCGCGGTGCTGGCGCGCGACGCGGGTATCCCGCTCGCGTTGCAGCTGCTGATTTATCCGGGCGCGACGGGTCATCAGCAGACCGAGTCGCATACGCGGCTCGCGAACGGGTATCTGCTGTCCGGTGAAACCATCCAGTGGTTTTTTGCGCAGTATCTGCGCAGCGCCGACGATCGCGCGGACTGGCGCTTCGCGCCGCTCGACGGTTGGCGCGGCGCGCCGGATTTTCGCGGCGTCGCGCCGGCGTGGATTGCGACCGCCGAATACGATCCGCTCAGCGATGAAGGCGCCGCGTACGCGGACAAACTGCGCGACGTGGGCAATCCGGTCGTGCACCGCCGCTACGACGGGATGATCCATGAGTTCTTCAAGATGGGCGGCTTCGTGCCGGACGTCGCCCACGCGCATGCCGATGCGGCCGCGGCGCTGCGCGCGGCATTCGGGGTCGATTGAAGAGCCGGGTAGCGGCAAGCGTGTGCGTGGCAAGTCGAGATGGTCACACGCGCGCATCCGCATCTGCGTGGCGTGTCGCGCCGGTCTCACGTACGCGTCGCGCGTCTGCGCGGTACGTCGCGCCGGTCACGCGCGTGTATCGAGCGTGTATCGAGCGACTGTGCGGCGTGTCGCACCGGTCACTGTAGCTAGACTCGATCACTACGCCATTACCGTAGCAGCACGCGGCACAGGTGCGACCGTCGCCGCGTGCGTCACGCGTCCGCGCGGTGTGTCGCGCCGGTCACATGTGCGCGCCCACATGAGGTCGATGTGCGCCGCGCGGCAGCCGGCAGCACCCGGCAACACCGCTAGCGCGTAATCTCGAACGCAAAGCTACGCTCGAAATCCCCGGGCCGCCTGATCCGGTGCGAGCCGTTATCGTCGCTGCGCTCCGCCGCCTGCACGCTCAGATGGTCCGCATGCGCGAGCACACGCAGCGCGGTGGTGCCGCGCGTGCCGTAGTCCGGCGTCTCGATAAAGGCCGCCGATAGCTGCCGCTCGAATTCCAGCGAAACGCCGGTGGCCGGCAATTCGTCGTCGCGCGCTTCGCGAGTGTCGCGCATCAGATCGATCAGCCGTTCGAGCGGCGTCAGCGGGTCGTCGGCGATCTGCGCGGCCAGTTCGGCGCGCTTTTTGACCAGCTTCGGCCACGGCGTGTCGAGCACCGCGTTCGAAATGCCGTGCGCACCGGCCGGCAGCAGCGCCGGCGCGCGCGGCGAGCGGTTGCAGTACCAGCCGAGCTCGCGCCGCGTCCAGTCGCCGACCAGCAGGTTGAAACCGTTGTACAGTTCGCCGCTTTGCGCCACTTCGTGCAGATAGTCGAGCGGCGTGCGGGTGGCCGGCTCGCTCAGCCAGCGGCTGACCAGCGTGCCGCGGGTCGGTGCGTCGGGTCGCGTCTGGTGCGGCGCGCGGTAGTTGGTCAGCGCCGCGAAGCGGCCGTCGCGCGTGATGCCGAGCCATGTGCCGCCGCCCGTCAGGTCGCGCCCGGCCAACAACCCGGGCGCCTCGTCCCACCAATGCATCGGTTCGGCCGTGCGGCGCAGGAATTCGTCGCGATTCGCGGCGAGTGTGAAGAGCGGGCCGTCAGTGGCGCCGGGCTGCCAGTCGAAGACGATCAGGCACATTGTCGAAGCGGGTCTCCTGCGGCGCGCCTGCGGTGCAGACGCACATATGGTGGTTGACGGATCGGGCATTGCGCGGACGGTGCGGGCTAACCGTGCGGGCGAACCGTGCAAGCTAAAGCGCGCGAGCGGACCGCGCTGCCGCCGCCCGCCTGCCGGCAATCGATCAGTTTTCTTCGCTGGGCAGCGCGTACGGCAGCGGCAGGAACGTCAGCGCGGGTCCGTCGCCAGCGCCCAGATGTACGCTGCCGCCGGCGAGCGCCGTCAGCTTCAGCTCGACCAGCATGTCGACGCCGCCGTCCGGCGCGGATGCCGTATTGATCACCATGCCGCACGGCTGGCCGGCATCGTCGGCATGGAACAACTCGAGGCCGGGCAACACCGTGTCGGTCTCGCCGGCGACATGGGCGAGCGCGGTGCGCCGCTTGATGGTGCCGCGGTACTGGCTGCGCGCCACCACTTCCTGGCCCGGATAGCAGCCCTTGCGGAAGTTGACGCCGCC
>DATLOW010000488.1:0-17292 GCA_035536055.1 Paraburkholderia sp.
GGGAACACGAAAATCAGCCCCTCGACTTCGCGGCACGGGTACGAACGCACGCCATTGGGCAAGCGCTCGCGGCCGAGATAGGGAACGTCGATGCACTTGCCGGTGCAGTCGTAGGTCCAGCCGTGATAGCAGCAGCGAATCGCCTCGCCGTCGACCACGCCACCGTGCAGCGGCACCTGGCGGTGCGCACAGCGGTCTTCGAGCGCGAACACCTTACCCGACTCCGTGCGCACCAGCACGATCGGCTCGCCCGCGAATTTCACGCCGTGCGCCTTGCCGCGCTTCACTTCGCGCGACCACGCGAGCGGATACCAGTGATCGGGATGGATATTGACGCGACGCAGGTCGCGTACGGGCGCCTCGGCAGGAAGCTCGACTTTGCTGCTCTCCACAGAACTGACTGCGTGCATGTATGACGCCCTCCTGGCGCAACTTTGTCCGACCTCGGCAGACCCGAAGAATCGAAGCTTTCTAGTGAATTACTGAATTCGTTGCTCAGTCTACTAGAAGTGGGGGCTGAATTTTAAGGTTCGGAAAATATCGGTGGCTGCGCAGGCTGACGCCACCGTCGCGAGGCAGGGTATATGCGTAGCTGTGGAATGGCCGTGCCGTTGGCGGTCGGCAACGGCAGCCGGTCGATCAAAAGCGGCGCAGCGCAGATACCGGCGGCGCCAAATGAAACGCGCCGCATTCGCCCTTTCGGGCGGATGCGGCGCGTGCGCTTCACGAAGCGGCCGGCAGACGGCCGCGTGCCTAGTTGCTGTTACCCGAGCCCGGCGCGATCAGCCCCGAGCGATGCTGCTTGCCCCACGACTTGCCGCCGCGCAGGAAATGCAGCCAGCCGAGCGCGGCGCCCGCATGCCGCAGCAGCTGGAACGTGAACGGCTCGGCGATAGCCGCGGCTACCGCCATCGGCAGGCTGGTGCCCTCGCGCAAGCCGGTCCAGCGCCGGTACAGATAAATGCTCCACACGTAGAACGCCAGATCGAGCGCGGTCTTCAGGAAAATCACGCTGAAGATCGAGATCACGATCACGCCGTGGCCGCCGAACAGGAACGCCAGCAGCAAGCCGAACGCGGTCAGGCCGTAGATCGGCTGCATCGTGTCGAACGCCTTGACCGGCAGCATCCACAAACCGAGCGTGCCGAAGCGGCGGTTGCCGGTCATGTCGCGATTCCAGTGCTGCGTTTCGAGGAAGCCCGCGAACCAGCGCCGCCGCTGACGCAGAAAGCTCGGCAACGTATCGGGCGCATCGGTCTTCGCATGCGCGTCGCCGACCACGCGCACATCCCAGCCAAGATCGTGGTCCACCGAATAGCGCCGCAGCCGGTGAATCAGTTCGTAATCTTCGACAAGGCATTGCCCGTCGAAGCCGCCCACCGCGACCAGCGCCTCGCGCCGGAACGATGCAAACGCGCCCGACACCAGCAGCAGACTGTCCGCGCGCATCCACGCAAAGCGCGAGATGAAATTGCGCATGTACTCGTACGTCTGGAACCACTGGAACAGCCGGCCGCTGACCGACTTGCTGCATACCGGCACCAGAATGCCGGTGGCCGCGACGAGATTCGGACTCTGCGCAAACGCGCTGCGCATTGCACGGGTCGCGTCGGTGGCGAGCAGCGTGTCGGCGTCGACGGTCATCACGGTTTCGGTCGTCATGCGGTCGATCGCGGCGTTCAACGCGCGCGCCTTGCCGCCGTGCGGCAGGCGCAGCCAGTACAGATTCGGATAGCGCGTGCTGGCCGCGCTCATTTCGCCGAGCGCCGGCGTGCTCAGGCCGAAGCGGGTGGTCAGCAACGCTTCGGTGCCGTCGCTGGAACCGTCGTCGGCGATCACGATCTGCGCGGGACCGTCGACCTGTTCGAGCAGCGCGGCCAAGGTCACCGGCAACACCGCCGCCTCGTTGTGAGACGCAACGATCACGCCCATCTCCGGCATGCGCCGCCCGTGGGCTACGGCCTGTCCCGAGATCAGACGCCCCGCCAGCGGCCAGGCTTTGATCGTGACGAAAAACAGCAGCACCGTGTCATACAGCACGTACGTGATACCCGTTGCCCACGCAACCAGTCCATGCAGGAAGAACGCCCGCGCAAACAGCAGGATCCACAGCGCGGTCACGCCGCCGTGAATCAGCCGGCCGGCCCACGTCGCCTTACGCGGCACGATGCGCGGCGACACCGCGGCGAGCGCCTCTTCGAGCGAGCGGCGCGGCGCAGGACGCGCACGCTCGGCAGTGCCATTCACGACTTCGGCTTCTTCAGCCACGATATCTGCGCACATTACGGCACCATCCGTTTGATGACCGAATGACGGTCGATCCATTGATGCTTCAATGCGCCGCCGACGTGCATCGCGAGCAGCGCGTAAAGCCCGTAGCCGAGCCACGCATGCAGCGTGCCGAGCCGGTCATGCAATTGCAGGTGTTCCTTCAGTGCCGGATCGAGATTCATGATGAAACCGATACGCGGCCACTCGAACAGATGGAAGTACTGCATCGGATGCGTCGCGGCGTCTTTCCACGCCGAATCGTGCGCCCAGCCGGACAGCGGCAGGCCGATCATCAGCACGTACAACAGGAAATGCGCGACGTGCGCGGCGATCCGTTCCCATGACGGAAACTCGCGCGGCAGCGCCGGCGCCGGATGCGACATACGCCACAGAATACGCAGCAGCGCGAGACCGAGCACGGTAATGCCGATCGATTTGTGCGTATCGACGATCGGCCGGATCCAGTCGTCGGGAAAAGATTCCGCAGTGAGTCCCAGCACTGCGTTGCAGATAATCAGCACTGCGATAACCCAATGCAGCACCATAGCCGTGCGCGTGTATTGCGTCGGGTCGGCATGCTGGCTGAGAACCGTATGTCGGGACTCGATTGGTGTGGTCATGAATCGGTTTGTCAGAAAATGGGTTGGCGGCGAAAGCCGTTCGAAATTGAAACGCGAATTACCGTCAGTTACCCAGTAAGCTCGCCTGGCAGATTAACGATTAGACAGGCTTGTTTATTCCGGTCGTTTATTTGTCTTTGACGGGCGCGCGCGGTTTCGTGCGGATTGCATCAAAACCGGTGGATGTCATTACACGGCATTACCCAATGGCGTGACATCGCGAAGACAAGCTGAAACCAGGCCTTACACGAACACATCGATACCCTGCACGAGGCGCTTTGCCAGCCGCGGCTGGCGCAGCTGATCGATCCACCACTGCAGCGCGCGGCCTTCGTGATCGCCGCGCCACGCGACGTATAACACATTCGGCTCGCGCGGGTCGGAGGTCTCTTTTTCGACCAGTTCGCCGCGCTTGAGCAGCGACGCGACCCGCTGGCGCGGCAGCCAGCCGATGCCGAGACCATCGCGTTGCGCGAGAATCTTGGCGCGCATGGTCGGCACTGCGAGCGACGCCTGGCCGCCCACCATGCCGTACGCGCGGCCGCTTGCGCGCGACGAATCCGCCACCACGACCGCACGCTGCTTCGACAGTTGCTCGCGCTTGAGCGGACCTTTCGCCGTGGCAAGCGGATGGCGCGGCGCAAGCGCAAACACCCATTCGACCACGCCGAGCTCGAACCAGCGCAGACCGGGAATCGCGGGCGGCTCGTTGGTCGCGCCGACGATCAGATCCGCGCGGCCATCGCGCAACGCTTCCCAGGTGCCGCCGAGCACCTCGTTGGTGAAACGCAGCTTCACGCCGGACTGCAGCGCGTCGAAGGCGCGGACCACCGGCATCATGGTTTCGAACTCCATCAGATCGTCCGCGACGATCCATAGGCGGTCTTCCCAGCCGCTCGCCACCTGGCGCACGCGCTGTGTCATGCGCGCGACGTCCTGCATCAGCCGCGCGGCTTCCTCGGCGAGCAGCAGGCCAGCCGGCGTCAATTGCAGCCGATAGCGGCGCCGGTCGAACAGCAGCGCATCGAAGCGCGTCTCGAGCTGGCGCGCCGCATGCGAGATGGTCGACGGCGCCTTGCCGAGGCGCGCCGCGGCGCGCGACAGGCTGCCGCTTTCGCGGATCGCTTCGAGCAACTCGAGTTCTTCGTCGGACAACATGTGCGACTCCATCGAACGCTTCGTTCGGGAAAATCGTACGGCAAACCGGCGATAACCGTCCATTATGACGATGTAGGTGCGGCTTTCGTGCGGAATTTTCGAATATCTGCGCCGCGCCAATACTTTTTCGAGGAAGCAGAGCATGGGATTGCTGATCGAGGGCAAATGGCACGACCGCTGGTACGACACCGCGTCGACCGGCGGACGCTTCGTGCGCAAGGACGCAGCGTTCCGCAACTGGGTCACGCCGGACGGCGCCGCGGGCCCGAGCGGCCGCGCGGGTTTCGCGGCCGAAGCGGGCCGCTATCATCTGTACGTCAGCCTTGCGTGTCCGTGGGCGCACCGCACGCTGATCATGCGCGCGCTGAAAGGGCTGGAAACGGCCATCAGCGTGTCGACCGTGCACTGGCTGATGCTGGAAGACGGCTGGACCTTTGCCGAAGGTCCCGGCGTGGCGCCCGACAGCGTCAACGGCGCGCGCTTTCTGCGCGACGTCTACACGGCCGCCGACCCGCACTACACCGGCCGCGTCACGGTACCGGTGCTGTGGGACAAGCGGCTCGGCACGATCGTCAGCAACGAGTCTGCGGAAATCGTGCGCATGCTGAACTCCGCATTCGACGGCATCGGCGCGAAAGCGGGCGATTACTATCCGGCGGAACTGCGTAGCGACATCGACGCGATCAACGCGCGCGTGTACGACACGCTGAACAACGGCGTCTATAAGGCGGGCTTTGCGACCACCCAGCAAGCGTACGAAGAAGCCTTGACACCGCTGTTCGATACGCTCGACTGGCTCGAACAGCGACTCGCTTCGCAGCGTTTCGTGGCGGGCAACCGGTTGACCGAAGCTGACATTCGCCTGTTCACCACGCTGGTGCGCTTCGACGCGGTCTACTATGGCCACTTCAAATGCAACCTGCGGCGTATCGCCGACTATCCGAACCTGTGGGCGTACACGCGCGACGTCTATCAGCAGCCGGGCGTCGCGGGCACTGTCGATTTCATGCACATCAAGGCGCATTACTACTCGAGCCATCGCACGATCAACCCGACGGGCATTGTGCCGAGCGGCCCGCTGCTCGATTTCGGCGCGCCGCATCAACGGGCGCAGATCAGCGGCAGCGCAGCGGCGGTCCGCGAGGCCTGACGTGCACGCATCGGCGCGCGCGCCGCTGCGAACGCAGAAGCGGACGCCGCGGCACGTTGCGCTAGACTGCAGCGAGACCTGAAAGGAGACTCGCATGATCCGCAAGACACGCACGGCCTCGCAACTGCAGGATGAAGTGAGCCGGCGCCTGCAGCGCCTGCCCGACCTCGTCGAGGAAGGGGCGAAGATCCGCGTGCCACGCCCGCAATTGCAGGAGCCCGATGCCAGCGGCTGCAACTGGAACATGAAGCACTTCGGCAATGCGGCAGGCTACGACCGCGCGATCGCCGACGTGCTTGCGGCGGTCCGCAAGGAATTCAATCTGTCGACGGAAACGAAGAGCCTCGATAGCCTGTTCGGCGACCCGTCAGCCAGCTGACGTGCCCGCAGGCCCTCAGCCGAACGCGCGGTCGAGTACGGCGGTAAGCTTCGCGCGGCGGTCCGCCAGCCGTTGAATCATTTGCCATGCGTCGTCGCCGATCCGGTAATTCGATGCGAGCGGCGTCAGGTTCCTGAAGGTCCCGAAGCCGTCATCGGGCGTGACCGTTGCGCCAGCGCGGTACGCCGTCCAGCGTGCGCGCTTCGAGCGTAGCGGGCCCCGCTGCGACCAGATACAGGCCGTCCCTGAAGAGCCACGCCGCATTGTGCGAGCCGAGCCAGGCCGCCGCTCGCTGCACGTCTGCGGGACCGATGGTGCTCGCGTAGCCGAGAAAGCCGCCCCGGTATCCGATGCCGGGCACTGCGTAGACGAACTGCTGCGCAGTCGGCGGCAACGCCGAATCCGGATCCTTCTCGAACCGGTATAGCTGCAGCCGGCCGCCGGTTTTTCCCCAATGCGTGAATTCATTGACCGGCGGCAACACGGCGCGCTTGCCGTTGGGCTTCGTCAGTTGCCAGGCCGAACGCTCGCCAGCGTCGTAACTCGTGACGAACGGCGTATAAACGGACCTGCCGACCGTCAGATATTTGCGGTCTTCCAGATGGATCAAATGTTGTCCGTCGTATTCGAGTCCGCCGTTGTTGCTGTTGGCGGGAGGAATCGAGCCTACGTATGCGTATCCATTGTTGCCCACGCGCAATACCTTGCGATAGTCGTTGGCGAGATGCAGTCGTCCGTCTTCGCCCATCGTGAACTCGTGCCGGCTGTCCGGCGTGATCGCATGGCTCGACGATCTCTTTGCGACGGCGGGCCATTCGCCCGATGCGACGAGCAGATGCGTGCCGGCAGGATCGCCGCCGCCATACGCGTCGCATATCTGAAGACGCCCGCATCGGGGTCATACAACTCGTAGCCGTCCGTCGATGCGCTGCATGGCCTCGCGAATCCAGCCCTCGCACGCGCCGTGCGGATCGATGCCGCGTTCGCCGGCGTAGCCGTACTCGTCGAAAGGATCGTATGACCAGGAACTCGACTGCAGCGCTCCGCCGCGGCACTCGCGAAACGGAGCATCGGTAGCGCATTTGGGCAGTGAACCGCCGCGTTTGACGCGCGCCGGCGCGGCTAATGCTTGCGATGCTGCCGGCGCGCGCGGTTCCGCTGGCGTAGTCTGCGGCGCAGGCGCGCGGGCGGCTAGACGAGGCGCCTCGCGGCGGCCGGTTGCGTCGCGGTTCGCGCTGTCCGCCGGCGGCTCATCCGCGACTGCGCAGCGCGGGTCGGCGGCCGCGGATCCAACCGTGGCGAGATTCATATGTCGGACTCCTCGAGCGACATGTCACTTCGATGGAGTCGACGTTGCATCATGCGTCGCACACGCATGCGTGGTGACCGCGTAACACGTCGACGCTGCTCGACCACGCGCGCGTGCCGCGGCGCATCGGGCACACACGGGCTTTATGCGGGCGTTGCGGCGGCCGGGCGGTTCAGCTCCGCCAGCACTCGCGCGTACCGTTCTTCGCGCCCCTGGATACGGTGCCACGTGTCTCCCGGCACGTCGTAGTTCGACGAAAGCGCGGTCAGCGAGGTGAACTTCACCTCGCCCCATCCCGACGTCAGCTGCTCGGCGCGCCATACCGGCGTGCCGTCGAGCTTGCGGACCTCCAGCGTGCCGGCGTCATTCGCCGTTGCGTAGAACCCATCCTGAAACAGCCAGACAGCGTTCTGCCGGCTCAGCCACGCGGCGGCAGCGCGTGCCTCAGCCGGTGTGATCGCTTGCACGCAATCGAGGAATTTGCCGCTATGGGCATTGTCCGGCAGCTTGGTCACGAAGCGCGTTGCGTTCGATGGCAGCGCACTGTCGGGATCGCAATAGAACGCGTAGAGCTGCGATGCACTGCCGGCAGTCGACGCGCGAAACGAATGCTGGTTGACTCGCGATGGCACCACTTCCTTGCCGTCGGCAGTGTGCAGGTGCCAGTCGCTGCGCGCACCGCGGTTTACCGAATCGACGAACGGCGTATAGGACGACACCCCCGTGGTCAAAAACTTGTTGTCTTCCTGATGTATCAGATGATGTCCCGTGTGTTCGAACACGCCGTTCAGCGAATTCGGATCGGACGGTATGTCGCCCAGGTAGAGATAGCCGTCGTGACCGACGCGCAGCACCTTGCTGTAATCGCCGATCACGTGGAAGCGGCCGTCGTCGCTCAATGCAAAGTCGTGTTTCGTATCGCCGCTTCGCGAATAGGGCGCGCGTTGGGTGTCGACGTAGACGTTATTCTGGCCATCGACATAAATCTGCGTGTTGGATCGATCCCCTTCGTCATAGGCCTGGAGGCGCAGTGGGCCGCGATAGTCGACTCCCGCGGCTTGCAGTCCGTTCAGCGCGCGCACCTTTGCCCATGCCGCGTCGTAGAAGAGTGCGTGCGTCAGGTTCGGGTCGCGGTTGAACTGCGCGGTGCCCGGCGCAGCGCCGTGAGTCGAAACGAACGGCTTGAACGGCTCCTCGCGCCACGCCTCGCTGTCGACCGGGAAACGCGCCAGCTGCGGCTGTGCGCCGGAGGTGCGGGTCTGGTCGTACACGTCCCATCGATAGTCGGGGTTGCGAACGTATTTCCCCGGTACACCGTGCTCGACTACACGCCATCCGCGAATTTGCGGATAGTCGATCCACCCCATCGCGGCCACCTCGCCCTCCGACGCCGCGCGCGCATGCTTGCCGAGCGTGCCAGGCACGTCGACCATGTTCGGCGTCGGCGCGACGTAATAGATGAAGCCGTTGCCGGAGTCGCCCGGCATGCGCGCCAGCGCGGCACGCTCGTTGCGAAACGTGCCGAGATACCCGGCACTGTCGATCACGCCCGGAGTCGCGGCCACGTCGCGGTCATGCAGCGCCAGATCGATGTCCCCCACTTTTGTGCTTTCGCAGTCGAAGCCACCGTGCTCCTTCAACCTATGCGGCGGAATCCTCGACGGGCGGAACAGGCCGTCCGGCTTCGGATTGGCGGGCTCTGTCGCGGACCGCTTCAGGTCCACGCGCAGCGAGAACGCCGGCGGTTCGACGGTGAGCGGCGGCGGCGGCAGATCCGGACGCGGTCTCGTCAGCGACGGCGAGCCGGTCACACCGTCGAGCCGGCGTTCGACCTCGCTCATGCTCATGTTCGCGACGGGCGGGAGGACCGGCGCGGCTTCGCTCACACCCGCAGCGGCAATCAAAGTCGCCGTGTTCGCGTAATAGGTCGTGTCCGCATGGTCGACGCCGCCCCGTGTGCTGTAGCCCGAGTCGAACATGGCGCGCATCGCCTGAGCCATCGCGTCGAAATTGGCGTAGTGAAACACGCCTGCCTGCGGATCGTAGATTTGGTACGGATCGGCACGATAGTCGGACGAGGCACGCAAGCGCTGAACCACGATGGGTTGCGTGGCTGGAGGCCGTACGATGCCTGTGGCCGGGGCTGCGGTCGCGATCGCTCCATCTGTGGCAGGAGGCTGTTGCGGCAGACGGACATTGACCGTAGCGATATCGATCGGGTAGCCGAAACGCGAGTCACTGTCCCTGTGCAGGCTGCTGAAATGCTGCTGCAGATCGGCGACGAGACTTTCGCCGGAACGCATGTCGATCGCACCGCTGCGCCTCACATAGCCTGGCACCGTTGCAACCAATCCATACGGATTCTGCTGCTGCAGATCGCGGATGGCATTGAGCGACAGCGGCCTTTGAGCTCGCTCGCTCAACCGCTGCCGGACGGCTTCCGTCGCATCGGTCAGGTTGCCGGAGCGGCGTTGCGCGATGTCCTGCAGCGCGTACAGCGCCAGTCCGCCGGGCGCCCGGGACAGTGCGTCGCGCTGCCCGGCCGACGCGCTGAGCGTTTGCGCAGAAAGGCTGTTGGACGTCTCGGCGCTGAGTTGGTACGCGTCGGTCAACGGGTCGACAACACGCGCCGGCGGCGCGGGAGGCTCGCGCAACTGCCGCGCCAGCACAACCTCGCTTTGCGGCCGCGTCACCTGCATGCCGACCGGCGGCGACGGCAGACCGTAAAACTGCAGACTGTCGGGTCTCATCTGCAAGCCCGTCTCGCCGAACGCTTCGTCCAGATAGCGACGCAGCGCGATTTCCATGTCGCGCCGGCTCGAATAGGCAAAAGCGCCGTTATTCGGATCGAACAACACAAACTGACTGTTGCCTGAACGCTGCAGCAGCAGCGCGTGACCGTACTGTCCGTCGTTCGTGCCGGGGTTCACGGCACCGACGCCGATCAGCACCACGTCGCCTACGCCGAGATAGTCGCGCATATTCCGGAACATGTCGCGGGTCACCGCACCGCGCGTCGCACTGCCGTCCAGCTGCACGTGCAGGCCGGTCGCATAGTCGCGCACGGCCAGCGCCTGCGCATTGTTCTGGAACCGGTCGACACGGCCAAACATATCGCTCGCGATGTCGTTGCGCCGGGTGCTCGCATCGGTTCGCATGCTGCGAACGGCGCTCTGCAGATTCGATCGATGGCCCTGGTCGACTCGCCGCAGGGCTTCGCGCACCCAGCCTTCGCATGCGCCGCGTCCTTCGCTGCCGTCGCGGTGCGTGTAGTCGGCCTGATCGAAAGGATCGTACGACCATGAACTCGACTCGAGGGCTTCGCCCCCGCGGCATTCGCGAAACGGTGAGCCTTGCGCGCAGGTGCCGAGGACCCCGCCGCGCTTCGGTGGCACTGGCAGCAGTTCGCCTCGCACACCGGCTGCACGCGCAACGATGTGATGATCGGGTTGCGCGCCGCGCAGCACGTCGGCACGCGTCGTGGCGCGACGCGTCGGCGCTTGCCCGCCGCGGCCGCGCTGGGTATCGGACTGAGAACGTTGCGGTATTTCGTCAGCGTCGTTGATGATCGCGTGCGGGTAGCTTGCGCCTGTGATTCCGGCGGACGGTGTCGACATGGTTCAGACTCCTGGAAGCGCGAAAACTGCGTTTCGTACGAGTCTGGATTGAAGCATGCCGCATCCACGCCGATGTGGTGTCAACAGATGGCGCAGGCTGCGCGAGCGCCGGGAAGCCGCTCGCCGATACGTTTGTGCACGGCTATACGCACAGCGCGCCGAAGGCTTCTTCGAGTTGCGCAGCGGCAGTCGGTCGCACGACGCGCGCTACTTCTGCACCGTCCTTCATGAAGATCAGCGTCGGCCACAGCTTGACCTTGAACGAGCGGCCGAGTGGACGGCCCGGCCCATCCTCGATTTTCAGGTGACGCGTGCCGGGATGCCCGGCAAACGCCGCGCCGATCAGCGGCTGCGCGCCCTGACAGTAACCGCACCAGTCGGTCCCGAATTCGACCACGGTCGCGCCTGCCAGCGCATCGATGTCCGCGCGCGCCGGCGCGGTCTTTGCATATTCAATGACGCTGCTCATGTTCCCTCGTGCGACGGGTTAGAAGTGGCCGGGCACCGGGCCCGGTCGTATTGCGCATCTGGCGGCGCAAGCCACATGCCCCGCGACGTCAGCCGTACGTTTGTACGCGTGCGTACGCGCGTGCGTTCAACCGCGCTGACGCCGCGCGCGCACCGCCTGTGCAAGACCATCGAGCACCGGCTCGGTCTGCCCCCAGCCGATGCACGCATCGGTAATCGACACGCCGCGCTTCAACGGCACACCCGGCTTCAGATCCTGGCGGCCCGCTTCCAGATGGCTCTCGATCATCACGCCGACAATGCGCCGTTCGCCAGCCGACAACTGCGCGCCGATATCCTGCGCCACGTCGATCTGCCGCTCGTGCGACTTGCCCGAATTCGCGTGCGAACAATCGACCATCACCTGTTCGCGCAGGCCGACCTTGCGCAACGCCGCGCAGGCTTCCTCAACGCCCGCGGCATCGTAATTCGGGCCTTTCTTGCCGCCGCGCAAAATGACGTGCGCATCGTCGTTGCCGCGCGTTTCGAAGATTGCCGCCATGCCCATCTTCGTCATGCCCATGAATGCATGGCTCGCGCGCGCGGCGACGATCGCGTCGGCGGCAATCTGCACACCGCCGTCGGTGCCGTTCTTGAAGCCGATCGGACAGCTCAATCCCGACGCGAGTTGCCGATGCGTCTGGCTCTCGGTCGTGCGTGCGCCGATCGCGCCCCATGCGATCAGATCGGCGATGTATTGCGGGCTCAACAGATCGAGAAACTCCGTGCCGGTCGGCAGGCCGAGGCTGCTGATCTCGAGCAGCAGTTCACGCGCGCGGCGCAGCCCCTCGTTGATGCGGAAGCTGCCGTCCAGCCGCGGATCGTTGATGTAGCCCTTCCAGCCTACCGTGGTGCGCGGCTTTTCGAAATACACGCGCATCACGATCAACAGGTCGTCGCGCAGTGTATCGGCCTTGGCCTTCAGAAGATGCGCGTATTCGATGGCCTGATCGTGATCGTGAATCGAACACGGGCCGACGACGATCACGAGCCGGTCGTCGCGGCCGTGCAGCACGTTCGCTACGTCAACGCGGCTTTGTTCGACGAGCGTCTGCACGGCCGGTGTGATCGGCAGCTCGTCGATCAGCAACGCGGGGGAAATCAGCGGGCGCACCGCGCCGATGCGGGTGTCGTCGACGCGGGTGATGTCTTGCGTGGAATCGGCCGAGCCGGCTTCCTGGTCTCGTGTGGGGTTGTCGATGCGGCTCAAGGCGGTTCTCCGGGCGGGCCGTGCGGCTTGCGAAGCGTCGATTATCGCATTTCGCGCCTGCGCCCGCGCCCCGTCCGCCCGGGCCCGCCGCGCCGGCAAACCGGATGCGGGCGCGAGCGTGGCGGTGGATACGGCCCGGGCGCAATTGGCCATGACCCGGGTTAAGAACCGGATGACGAACCTTTCATCAATTGCACGAGGTACGGCTTCCATACTTCCGGATGCGCGAGCGTCTGATGCCCGTACGATTGCGCGGTCTCCGGCATCTCGACAAAGCGTCCCTTCGGCACCTGGCCGATCAGACGCTGCATCACGCCGAGGTCGGTTGCGTTGATCAGGTCGTCGTTGAAATTGACGGCGAACAGCTTGTCGCGGATCTTCGACAACTGCGGCTCGGGGTTGTAGTCCCACGACGATTCGAACCAGTAAAGCAGATCGTTCGCGTCGGTCTTGCCCGCTTCCGTCACCAGCGAATCGTACATGCGCGTGGCGGCGTCGCGGTCCGGCGCCTGGCCTTGCATCCGTGCGGGATTGTTGGTCATCAGCGTGAAAATCGGCATCACGCGGGTCCATTGCGTGGGCTGCGTGGTGTACGCGCCGTCCTGCCAGCCCGGGTCGTTGCGGATCGCACCGACGATCATCTGCCGCCACAGCCAGTTGCGGCCGGCCATCGCGATCGGCTGGCTGGCGATCGGCATCAACGCATCCGCCATGCCCGGATAGCGCTCGCCCCACATCCACGTCTGCATGCCGCCCATCGACGTGCCGAGCACCAGCTTCAGGTGCTTGATGTGCAGGCCATCCACCACCAGACGATGGTTCGCTTCGACCACGTCGCCATAGCCGTAGTGCGGGAAACGCGTGCGCATACCGTCGCTCGGCTTGCTCGAGCCGCCGCGGCCCAGACCATCCGGAATCACGATGAAATAGCGACTCGCATCGAGCGGCTCGCCGGGCGCGAACAGCTCCTTGCGCATCAGCGGCGTCAGATATGCCTTGCTGGTGCCGGTGGTGCCGTGCATCAGCAGCACGGCATTGGTGACGTTGCCGTGTGTGTCGTGCTGCGGCGTGCCGAGCGTAACGTAGTGGATGCGGATTTCCGGCAGTACGGTGCCTTCGGAAAACTGAAAATTCTTCGCAACGAAATCGGCGGAATGTTCGTTCGTGGGCTGCTCAGCCGGGGTTGCGGCGAATGCATGGCTGGCAAGCGAGAGAGCGGCGAGCACTGCCGCCCGGGTCGCGCTGGATCGAAACACGTAGGTCTCCGTGATTGATACGACAATTTTTGAGTGCTCGATCCTACACGAAGCGAAGGCCTCGAAAATAACAGAACGCTGTCGCCTATCTTTCATTGCCTCACATGCAAACGGCGCTGCGCGCAATGCCGCGGTGCACGCCTGCGGCAGGCAGCCGCACTTTTGCACCGCACGCCTTGCGATAGGCGGATTCAATTGGCGTCGCGCTGTTTGACGTCCTGTAATGGGAAGCTCGCTCCTCTGGTATCACGCTTGCTCGCCTCGCATCCCCACCCCGCGGAGAATATTCATGGCTCAGCCATTGCCCGACACCGATGAAGTCGTGAAGGCCATTGCAGCAGAAACCAATACTCCACCCGAGACCGTCTCCAGGCTCTACACCGATACGCTCGCCGACTACAAGGCGAACGGCCGGATTCTCGATTACGCACCGATCCTCGCCGCGAAGAAAGTGCGCGAGACGCTGCGTCACACGCCGCGGTAGCGACGCTCGCTTATGCCTGGCATCGGCTTGCCTTGGCCCGCAGCGATTCGCCCGACGCCTTACTTCAGATCGCCGATCAGCGATGCGCGCACGTTCGCGTCGAGCACCTGCAGCGGTACCGGATAATTCGGATGGTCGCAGCCGATGCTGAGCGCCGCACCGTCGCGCAAACGCGTTTTCATCGGGGGCGTCAGCTCGAAGCGCACGAAATGCACGGCTGAAGTCTTTTCGTCGTTTTCGCGGTCCATGTCTTCGTCCGCTATCGCATAGGCCGGCGCTTCGCCGTCGACCTGCACGAACACGCGATCTTCGATGCCGATCAGCCGCGCCAGCGCCGCGCGGCGCTCGACCTCGTTTTCGTACTCGATCTGCATGGTCGCCTTCAGGTTGCTGCCATCCGGCACCAGTGGCAGATAGGCGTCCAGTTCGCCCTGAATGCCCTCTTCGTCGAAGATCTTCTCGATGTGCAGCATCTCCTGAATCTGGTAGCGGATCGTCAATTCGTCCTCAAACAGAAACGTCACGTGATTGCCCAGTCTCACGGTGCGGTGCTTCTTGTGCTCGATCACACGCTGGCGCATCGCCTTGCGTGTCTTCGAATAATTCTCGAGCGACAACAGGGAGTTCCTTGCGATGCTCATCGGAGGTCCTTGCGAAGTGGTGTGGGTGTCAGAGGCCGTACGCCTTGCGCAGCAGCGTCAACGGATGCGCGAGCTGCGCCTTCGGCAAACGGTTGACGTCGAGACCCTGTTCGATGTGATGGCCGGCCAATTGGCAATCGGATGAAATGTAATCGGGCTGCGGCTGCGCCATCGCCTTGAACACCGGCGTGCCGATCTGCAGCGCCGTGCGATGGAATGCCTTTTTCACGCCGAATGTGCCGGCATGGCCCGAGCATCGTTCGACCACCGTCACCTGTGTGTCGGGAACCAGCGCGAGCGTCTCGGACGTCTTGCGGCCGATGTTCTGCACCCGCGCATGACACGGCACGTGATACGACACCTTGCCGAGCGGCGTGTTGAAGTCGGTTTTCAGCAACCCGTCGCGATGCCGCGCAACGAAGTATTCGAACGGGTCCCAGAACGCTTCGCTGACCGCGCGCACGGCGTCGTCTTCGGGGAACATCAGCGGCAGCTCGTGCTTGTACATCAACACGCAGCTCGGAATCGCGCCGATGATCGCGTAGCCGTCGCGGGCGTATTTCACCAGCACCGGCAGGTTCTTTTCCTTCTTGCGCGCGACGCCCTGCAGATCGCCCTGTTCGAGCAGCGGCATGCCGCAGCATGCTTCGCTCGTCACCAGAACATACGGAATCTCGTTGTGCGCGAGCACGGCGAGCAGGTCGTGCCCGATGCCTGGTTCGTTGAAATTCACATAACAGGTTGCGTAAATGGCGACTTTGCCCGGTGTGCGTTCGCCGACGGTGACCGGCGTTTTCGGCGAGCGTTTTGCCGCAGTGCGAAACTTGCGCCGCGCGAAATCCGGCAGCCATGCGTCCCTGTCGACGCCTAGCGCTTTTTCCATCAGCCCGCGCGCTGCGGCAGTGTGGTTCACCGCATTCACCGTTTGCGTGACGATCGGGATGCCGGCGAAGTGACCGAGCGCATCGGTGTTCGACAGGAAGCGGTCGCGCATTTTCGCTTCGCCGCGCTGATAGACCGCCGCCTTGGCGCGCAGCATCAGATGCGGAAAATCGACGTTCCACTGATGCGGCGGCACATACGGGCATTTCGTCATGTAGCACAGGTCGCATAGATAGCACTGGTCGACCACTTTGCCGAAGTGCGCCTTGTCGACCTCGTGCGCTTCGCCGGTATCGGTCTCGTCGACCAGATCGAACAGCGTCGGGAATGCGCCACATAGCGACACGCAGCGCCGGCAGCCAGCGCAAATGTCGAACACGCGCGTCAGTTCCTGGTCGATCGCGTGCTGATCGTAGAAGCTGTCGGACTGCCAGTCGAGCGCATGCCGGATCGGTGCTTCGAGACTGCCTTCCTTGTGGGGTGTCACGTCAGTCTCCTTCAATCCTTTTAATCGTTCTGTAGTGCGTGCCGCGCTGCACGCAAAACCGCATGCAAGCTCATGGGCTGAATCACGAGCTTGCATGCAGTGCGTTGAGCATGCCGATATAGATCGGCATGCCGCGATGCGCGCCGTTTGACGAGGTCAGTCCACCAGCGAATCGAGCGCACGCGTATAACGGTTCGCGTGGCTGCGCTCCGCTTTTGCGAGCGTGTCGAACCAGTTGGCGATTTCGTCGAAGCCTTCCTCGCGCGCGGTTTTGGCCATGCCCGGATACATATCCGTGTATTCGTGCGTTTCACCGGCGATGGCCGCCTGCAGATTCAGGCGCGAATTGCCGAACGGCAATCCGGTAGCCGGATCGCCGTCGGCTTCGAGATACTCGAGATGCCCATGCGCGTGGCCTGTTTCGCCCTCGGCGGTCGAGCGGAACAGCGCCGCCAGGTCGTTCTGGCCCTCCACGTCCGCTTTGGCGGCGAAGTATAGATATCGGCGATTGGCTTGCGATTCGCCGGCAAATGCATGTTTCAGGTTTTCCGCGGTCTTTGATCCCTTGAGTTGCGACATCTGAGCCTCCGTGTCTAGCGTTGTAATGTGGGGAGCGCGCGTGAGGAGAACGGCACAGTCGCAGGGACGACGGCCAGGCGCGCGCGCCCTTGCCGTGCCTTAAATCTAGAAGCTCGACGATGCGTTCCCAATTGGGTTTTTCAATCCCGTCGATAGCAGTTTTGCTTGCATAACGTATTGTCCGACGTAGACTGATGATGGCCCACTGGCTCTTTGTAATGGAACGGAAATGCGGCTCACCATTCTTATCAACGGTTCAGATCCGACGGTCAATCACGACTATGCGGTGCTGTGGCTCGATACTGAAGAGCGCCGCTGGTCGCGGGAGGCCCACGACGGAATCGACCTGCCCCCATGGGGCGAACTGCACGACGACGACGACGGCGTTACCAGGCTATGCGCGCCGAGTGCCGACACACCGTTGTGCACACTGCGCGGCCTGCACGTGGATAACCGGCAGCGCGTCAGTTCGGCGCAAGGCCTCGCGGCTTGGGAATCCGGCCGTACACGCGCGCCGATGAACGGTTTCTGGCGCCTGCAGGCGGTCGACCGGATGCCGGTACACGCGGAACACAGTCTTTTCGACCTGTGAGGTCACAAGCGGCGCTGCATGCGCCGCGCATTGCTCAATGCATGAAGCGCCGGCGCACGTGCAAAACGCATGCACGTCGGCGCTTTTTCATGTCTATCCGGCGCGTACTGCGGCCTGACTGCTAGTGAGCCGCGCCGTCGTACGGCGCCG
>DATLOW010000489.1:0-4447 GCA_035536055.1 Paraburkholderia sp.
CCGCGCGTGACGAACACGTCTTTATGGGCGATCGGCAGGCCGGTCAGCGCACCGGCGTCGCCGCTGGCGAGCCGCGCGTCGGCGGCCTTCGCCTGGTCGAGCGTCAACTGCGGATCGACGTGCACGAACGCGTTCAGGCTCTGGTTCGCGGCGATCCGCTTCAGGTACAGCTCGGCGAGTTCCACCGCGGACACCTGTTTCGCGGCGAGCGCGGCGCGCAGTTCGGTGAGGCTTTTGTCATGCATTGCGTTGTTCCCGTCTCGGACGATTACTCAATAACCTTCGGCACCAGATACAGGCCGTCCTGCACCGCCGGCGCGGGACGCTGGAAATCGTCGCGGCGCACCGTTTCCGTGACCGCGTCGTTGCGCAAACGCAATGCCACGTCTTCGATCTGCTCGATCGGATGGGCGAGCGGCGCGATGCCCGTGGTGTCGACGGCCTGCATCTGCTCGACGAGCCCGAAGAAATCGTTGAGCTGCGCGAGCGTGTGTTCGGCGTCGGCGTCGGGCAGTTCGAGCCGCGCAAGATGGGCGATGCGTTTCACATCGGTCAGGGTCAAAGCCATGCAATCACCGGCAAGAGAGGCGGGCTGTTGCGACCTGTAAAAACAGTGTCGTGACAGCCGCTTAGGTCATTGGAGCGAGCCCTCGAAAAAGGGCTTCGCGGCGGCAAAAACTGCCACTCGTTTCCTTCAAATCCAGCAAAATTATAAGGTATCATTACGCGTTCGACCGAAACCCGGACCGACTTACCAAGGCCTTTCTGGTGTTTCCCGGCAGTTTCCTGCAAGGGAATCAACCAAAAGCGGACTGAACCAAAGGCGAACGGCCTTGCCATAAGTCACCGGTAGATTCCCCAGCAGCTTCAGCTTTTCCGCGTGATTTCCGAATGGTTTCCGAACGTCTCGACCGCATGTCAAGACGTCGAGCCGAAGCCCGATCGAGTCACCCCGAACTGAGGCCGTTTATATTTTCCGCTGCCGCCCTGCGCGTACGATGCGAGGCCGGCCCCCAGCGAGACAGGATTTTGAATGTTTGGTTTTTTGCGCAGCTATTTCTCCAACGATCTGGCCATTGACCTCGGCACCGCCAACACGCTGATCTACATGCGTGGCAAGGGCATCGTTCTCGACGAACCGTCGGTTGTCTCGATCCGCCAGGAAGGCGGTCCGAACGGCAAGAAAACCATCCAGGCCGTCGGCCGCGAAGCAAAGCAGATGCTCGGCAAGGTGCCGGGCAATATCGAAGCGATCCGCCCGATGAAGGACGGTGTGATCGCCGACTTCACCGTCACCGAGCAGATGATCAAGCAGTTCATCAAGACTGCACATGAATCGCGGATGTTCTCGCCGTCGCCGCGCATCATCATCTGCGTGCCGTGTGGTTCGACACAGGTCGAGCGCCGCGCGATCAAGGAAGCCGCGCACGGCGCCGGCGCCTCGCAGGTGTATTTGATCGAAGAACCGATGGCCGCCGCGATCGGCGCCGGCCTGCCGGTGTCGGAAGCGACCGGCTCGATGGTCGTCGACATCGGCGGCGGCACGACCGAAGTCGGCGTGATCTCGCTGGGCGGCATCGTGTACAAGGGCTCGGTGCGCGTCGGCGGCGACAAGTTCGATGAAGCGATCGTCAACTATATCCGTCGCAACTACGGCATGTTGATCGGCGAGCAAACCGCCGAGGCGATCAAGAAGGAAATCGGTTCCGCCTTCCCGGGCTCCGAAGTGAAGGAAATGGAAGTGAAGGGCCGCAACCTGTCGGAAGGCATTCCGCGCAGCTTCACGATTTCCAGCAACGAAATTCTCGAAGCGCTGACCGATCCGCTGAACCAGATCGTATCGTCGGTGAAGATCGCGCTCGAGCAGACCCCGCCGGAACTCGGCGCCGACATCGCCGAACGCGGCATGATGCTGACCGGCGGCGGCGCGCTGCTGCGCGACCTCGATCGCCTGCTCGCCGAAGAAACCGGTCTCCCGGTGCTGGTCGCCGAAGATCCGCTGACCTGCGTCGTGCGCGGCTCGGGCATGGCGCTCGAGCGGATGGACAAGCTCGGCAGCATCTTCTCGTACGAGTAAGCGAGTCCATTCCATGTCAGCGGCGCGGATCGTACGGCTGGATTTCCCAGCCGCCGCGCGTCGGGTGTGCCGCCACGCTGGCGGCCGCCTGTCGTGCCGTCGCCATCCGCGCCAGTTTGTGCGCCACAGTCTCACCTAACCGCTCACGCCCCCGGCGCCGACCATGGAATACAGTCCGCCGCCTCTATTCAAACAAGGCCCGTCGGCTCTCGCACGGCTGATCATCTTTGTTGTGATCGCGCTTGCGTTGCTGATCACCGATGCGCGTTTCAAGACGCTCGAGATTGTGCGTGGCGTGCTCGGCGCCGGCATTTATCCGTTGCAGCGCGCGGCCCTCGTGCCGCGCGACGTGTTTATGGGTGCCGCCGATCTCGCCGTGACCAGCGCGACGTTGCGTAGCGAAAATGAGCAATTGCGCGCGCGCAATCTGCGGCTTTCGCAGCAGGCGAACGAAGCGGCGCAACTGGCTGCGGAAAATTCGCATCTGCGCAACCTGCTGCAGTTGTCGCAACGCTCGCCGATTCAATCGACGCCCGCCGAAATCCAGTACGACACGCGCGATCCGTTTACGCAGAAGGTCGTGATCGGCCGCGGGTCGCAGCAGGGCATTCAGGACGGGTCGCCGGTCGTCAACGAAGACGGCGTGGTCGGCCAGGTGACGCGTGTATTCCCGATGCAGGCTGAAGTGACGCTGCTCAGCGACAAGGATCAGGCGGTACCGGTACAGATCGTGCGCACCGGTCTGCGCAGCGTGATTTACGGCACACCGAAGGGCGATTCGCTCGATTTGCGCTTCGTGCCGACCAGCGCCGACGTGCTGGCCGGTGACGAACTCGTGACGAGCGGGCTCGACGGCGTCTATCCGCCGGGGCTGCCGGTTGCAAAGGTGGTGCGCGTCGACAAGCTGGCCGATACTGCGTTCGCGCACGTGATCTGCGTGCCGATCGCGCAGCCGCGCGGCGCGCGGCAACTGCTGGTGCTGCACTACCAGCACGACGTGCCGCCGCGCCCCGCCGACGAGCCGGATCCGGCCAGCGCCGCGAAGGACGCGAAGAAGAAAAACGCGAAGGCGCAAGACAAGGACAAGGGCGCGAAGAGCGCCGAACCGAACGCGAAGGGCGCCAACGGCGCAGCCGCGGCGCCCGCGCAAGCGGGTTCGGCAGCGGCTGCGGCAAACGCCAAGGCGCCGGCCGCTGGCGGTGCGAGAGCGACGCCAGCGGAGACAAAGCCCGCCGGCGAGAAAAATGCGAAGCCGCAAACGACGGCTCAAAGAAAGTCGCCTGCGGTTGAGCCGAAGCCGCGCGCGGCTGAAGCCAAAGCGCCTGCGGCTCAGGGGACCCAACAGTGAACCGCCCGCAATACATTCTGCAGCCGGTCAACCCGTACTTCATCGCGTTCAGCCTCGCTGCCGCGTTCCTGCTGAACATCATGCCGTGGGGGCGCCTCGTCGGCGTGCCCGATTTCGTCGCGCTGGTGCTGCTGTTCTGGAATGTGCATCAGCCACGCAAGGTCGGCATGGGCATCGCGTTCATGCTCGGTCTGCTGATGGACGTGCATAACGCAAGTCTGCTTGGCGAGCACGCGCTCGCCTACACGCTGCTGTCGTACGGCGCGATCACGATTCACCGCCGCGTGCTGTGGATGACGCTGCCGGTGCAGATTTTCGCGGTCATGCCGCTGCTGGTGGTCGCGCAGCTGGTGCCGTTCGTGATCCGTCTGTTGACCGGCGCCGCGTTTCCGGGCTGGGGTTATCTGGTCGACGGTTTCGTCGAGGCCGCGCTGTGGCCGGTGGCGAGCGTGCTGCTGCTGATGCCGCAGCGTCGCCCGGCCGACCCCGACGACACGCGGCCTATTTGATGCAGCAAGCGCCCGGCACCCGGGCCCAGGCTTAATTGCATGACCGAATTCAAAGACACCCAGCAACAGCTCACGAAATTCCGCCTGCGCGTCGCGGCGGCGGGGCTGTTCGTGTTCGTCTGCTTCGGGCTGATCGGCTTCCGGTTTCTGTTCCTGCAGGTCTGGCACTACAGCAAATACTCGCTGCAGGCCGACGAGAACCGCATTTCGGTGGCGCCGATCGTGCCGAACCGCGGCATCATCACCGACCGCAACGGCGTCGTGCTGGCGAAGAACTATTCGGCCTACACGCTCGAAATCACGCCGTCGAAGCTGAACGACACGCTCGACAACGTCATCGACAAGCTGGCGACCGTGATTCCGATCGACGCACGCGACCGGCGCCGCTTCAAGAAGCTGCAGGAAGACTCGAAGAACTTCGAGAGCCTGCCGATCCGCACCCGCCTGACCGACGACGAAGTGGCGCGCTTCACCGCGCAACGCTTCCGCTTTCCGGGCGTCGAGGTGCGCGCG
>DATLOW010000490.1:0-11651 GCA_035536055.1 Paraburkholderia sp.
ACGAAGTTTCCGATTCTCGGCGTGAGCCTGATGATGGTGGTCGACGTCGCGCTGTTCGGCATCGTCGGTTTGTCCGTATGGGCCGTGCAGATGATCTGGATTCCGTTCTGGGCGGCCGGCGTGGTCAACGGTCTTGCGCACTTCTGGGGTTATCGCAACTTCAATTCGGCCGATGCGTCCACCAACATCTTCCCGTGGGGCATCCTGATCGGTGGCGAAGAGCTGCATAACAACCACCACACGTACGCGACGTCCGCCAAGCTGTCGAACAAGTGGTTCGAGTTCGATATCGGCTGGATGTATATCCGCATCATGTCCGCACTGCGCCTCGCGAAAGTGAAGAAGATCGCGCCGACGCCGCGCCTCGGCTCCGGCAAGCTGGTGCTCGATCAGGACACGCTGCAGGCCGTGCTCGCCAACCGCTACGAAGTGATGGCGCGTTACGGCAAGGCGCTGAAGCAGGCGTATCGCCAGGAGCTCGCGCACCTGAAGGAAGTGGGCGCGCGCGAGAAGTACCAGCTGATGCGCGGCGCGCGCAACTGGTTCCACAAGGAAGAGGCAGGACTCGACGAGCCGCAGAAGCGTCAACTGCCGCAGATCTTCGCGAACAGCCAGAAGCTGCGCACGTTTATCGAGCTGCGCAATGAGCTGTCGTCGATGTGGGAACGCTCGAATGCGTCGCGCGAACAACTGCTCGTGCAACTGCAGGACTGGTGTCATCGTGCCGAACAAAGCGGCATCAAGGCGCTGCAGGAGTTTGCGTTGCGCTTGCGGCGTTACGCCTAAGCCGCCAAGGCGTTACGCCCGAACCGGCGAAATCCTTTAAAATTTGGATACGTCAAAACCCCGCCTTGGCGGGGTTTTGTGCATTCTGGGCCTTCGAAATCGCAATCGATGGCCGCTTGTCAGGGCTGAGGAAACGATGAACCAGGTAATCAGGACCGTCGAATACGACCGTCCGCAGGGCTTGACGTGTGGTGTCGGCGAGGCGTGGGCCAAGGTGCCGGACACGCCTTCGCCGGAACAGCGGCGCGAACTGAAGGAGCGCATCCGTGCGCTGCTCAGGCGTGAAAAGGCGGTGCTAGTCGCGCATTA
This sequence comes from Paraburkholderia sp., assembly GCA_035536055.1. GTDB lineage: Bacteria > Pseudomonadota > Gammaproteobacteria > Burkholderiales > Burkholderiaceae > Paraburkholderia. The sequence goes on from DATLOW010000490.1 coordinate 1,096, forward strand.
CTACGTCGACGCCGAGTTGCAGGAGCTCGCCGACGAGACCGGCGGCTGCGTGGCCGATTCGCTCGAAATGGCGCGTTTCGGGCGCGATCACGAGGCGCAGACGCTGGTGGTTGCCGGCGTCAGATTCATGGGTGAAACGGCCAAGATTCTGAGCCCGGGCAAGCGCATTCTGATGCCCGATCTCGATGCAACCTGTTCGCTCGATCTCGGTTGCCCGGCGGACGAATTTTCAGCGTTTTGCGATGCGCATCCGGATCGTACGGTGGTGGTCTATGCGAACACCAGCGCAGCGGTGAAAGCGCGTGCGGACTGGATGGTGACTTCGTCGATCGGCCTCGAGATCGTCGCCGACCTGCATGCGAAGGGCGAGAAGATCATCTGGGCGCCGGACCGCCATCTGGGCAACTACATCCAGAAGAAAACCGGCGCAGATATGTTGCTATGGCAGGGCTCGTGTCTCGTGCACGACGAGTTCAAAGGCATCGAGCTCGACCTGCTGAAGGCCGAATACCCGCATGCGAAGGTGCTGGTACATCCGGAGTCTCCGGAGAGCGTGGTCGCGCAGGCCGACGTGGTAGGGTCGACCACACAACTGATCGATGCGGCCGTGCGGCTCGACGCGACGCATTTCATCGTCGCCACCGATCTCGGCATTTTGCACAAGATGCGTCTCGCCGCGCCGGGCAAGACCTTTATCGAAGCGCCGACGGCGGGCAATAGCGCGACCTGCAAAAGCTGCGCGCATTGCCCGTGGATGGCGATGAACGGCCTTGCGAATCTCGCCGACGTGCTGGAGCGCGGCCATAACGAAATTTTCGTCGACCCGGCTATCGGCAAGCGAGCGCGGCTGCCGATCGATCGCATGCTGGATTTCGCGGCGCGTCATAAGAAGCGCGTGCAGGCGAGCGGCGATCTTGCGCGCGATGGCGCGCTGTATTCGAACGTGGGGGCCGCCTGATGGGCGCAAGCGGGCAGCAAAACTATCTGGGTGATGTGGTTTCGCCGCTGTTTGACGAGATCCGCGCGCAGTACGGCGCAGCTTTCGATGCCGCGTTGGAGCGCAATGTGGCCGATGCGTTGGCCGAAGACGTCGGTTCCGGCGATGTGACCGGCCGACTGGTGCCGGCCAACCAGATGCGCGATGCGCGCATCATCGTGCGCGAGGAAGCGGTGCTGTGCGGCGTGATGTGGTTCGGCGAGGTGATGCGCCGCGTCGATCCGCGTATCGACGTGCGCTGGCGCTATCGCGAGGGTGACCTGATGACGGCCGACACGACCGTGTGCACGCTGCACGGCCCGGCACGCTCGCTGCTGACGGCGGAACGCAATGGCTTGAACTTCCTGCAGATGCTGTCGGGTGTCGCGACCGCCACGCGCCGTTTCGCCGATGCGATCGGCCATACGCGCGCACGCGTGCTCGACACGCGCAAAACGCTGCCGGGCTTGCGGCTCGCGCAGAAGTACGCGGTGCGGGTGGGCGGCGGCGCGAATCAGCGGCTCGCGCTTTACGACGGCATTCTGATCAAGGAAAACCACATCGCGGCGGCAGGCGGCGTGGCCGCAGCGATGGATGCGGCGCTGGCGCTGGATGCGAATGTTCCGATCCAGATCGAAGTGGAGACGCTCGAGCAACTGGAGACCGCGTTGGCGCACGGCGCACGTTCGATCCTGCTCGACAACTTCTCGTTCGACGCGATGCGCGACGCAGTACGGATCACGGCAGGGCGCGCGGTGCTCGAAGTATCCGGCGGCGTGAATTTCGACACGATCGTCACGATTGCGGAGACCGGTGTGGACCGCATTTCGGTCGGGTCGCTGACGAAGGACGTGCGCGCGACCGATTTTTCGATGCGTATCGTCTGATTGCGGATTGGCCGCGTGCGCGGCTTCGAAGGCCATCGCTGCACGGTGTGCGCGCGATGGCCTTTGTGCTTGTTGCGGGGGGCGCTAGCCGATCAGATCTGCCGGCACGGCACGCGTTCGGGCGACAGCACCGTCGGTAGCGCCTTCGGCAGTGCCGCGGGCCAGTCGCGGCTGAAGTGAAGCCCGCGGCTTTCGCGCCGCGACCGTGCGCCTTCGACGATCAGCGACGCAACATCCAGCAGGTTGCGCAGTTCGAGCAGATCGCGGCTTACCTTGAAGTTCGCGTAGTACTCGTGGATCTCGTCGCGCAACAGCGCGATGCGGTGCCGCGCGCGTGCAAGGCGCTTGTCGGTGCGCACGATGCCGACGTAATTCCACATCAGGCGGCGCAATTCGTCCCAGTTGTGCGCGACCACCACTTCTTCGTCCGGATCGGACACACGGCTCTCGTCCCAGTCCGGCAGCGGCGCGTGCACGGCGGCGCCGAAACCTTCTTCTTCGATGGCCGAGGCCGCGGCGCGCCCGATCACGATGCATTCGAGCAGCGAATTGCTGGCGAGCCGGTTCGCACCATGCAAGCCGGTGCACGACGTCTCGCCGACCGCATACAGCCCCGCCAGATCCGTGCGACCCGCCAGATCCGTGACGACGCCGCCGCAGGTGTAGTGCGCCGCCGGCACGACCGGAATCGGCTGCTTCGTGATGTCGATGCCGAATTCCTGGCAGCGCGCGAGGATCGTCGGGAAGTGCTCCTGCAGAAACGCCGCGGGCTGATGGCTGATATCGAGGTACACACAGTCGATGCCGCGTTTCTTGATCTCGAAGTCGAGCGCACGCGCGACGAGGTCGCGTGGCGCGAGCTCGGCGCGTTCGTCGTGGGCGGGCATGAAGCGGGTGCCGTCCGGCAGCTTCAGCAAGCCGCCTTCGCCGCGTACCGCTTCGGAAATCAGAAACGACTTCGCGTACGGATGGAACAGGCACGTCGGGTGGAACTGGATGAACTCCATGTTCGAAACGCGGCAGCCGGCGCGCCATGCCATTGCGATGCCATCGCCGGTTGCCGTATCGGGATTGGTCGTGTACAGGTAGACCTTGCCCGCACCGCCGGTGGCGAGCACCGTATGCGGCGCCTCGATCGTCACGGTGCGGCCGCTCGCCAGATCGAGCGCATACAGGCCATGGCAGCGGCGACCCGGCAGACCGAGGCGGTCCGACGTGATCAGGTCGATTGCGTAATGGTCTTCGAGCAGCGTGATGTTGGGATGATTGCGCACCCGCTCGGTGAGCGTCGCCACGACCGCGTGGCCGGTCGCGTCGGCTGCGTGGATGATGCGCCGATGGCTGTGGCCGCCTTCGCGGGTCAGGTGAAAGCCCAGCTCGGCGGCGTCGTCTTTCGTGAAGGGCACGCCTTGCGCGATCAGCCATTCAATTGCTTCGCGGCCGTGCTCGACGATAAAACGCGTGGCACTTTCGTCGCACAAACCGGCGCCGGCTACCAGCGTATCGTTCACATGGTTTTCGACGCTATCCGCCGAATCGAGCACCGCGGCGATGCCGCCTTGTGCCCAGTCGCTCGCGCCTTCGGTGACCGAGCGCTTGGCGATGACAGCCACCCGCCGCGTCTGCGCGAGGTTCAGCGCGACGCTCAAGCCTGCAAGGCCGCTCCCGACAATCGCTACATCGAAATTCATCTGCTGCATCTCCGTCGTGTTTCCGCTGGTCGGCGCGTGGCATTGTCACACACCGGTAAAGAATCAGTGAGCATACGCGCCGCGGACCGCGAGGAAAAGCTGGCCGAACGGCCAATGGCGGAAAGCAGGCGGGGGGCTGGACGGCAAAACGGCGGTAAAACGCAGTTAATGGCGGCACAGCATGCGTGGCACAGCACAGGCCGTACACCGTGAGGCCCAAAAACAAAAAGCCTCGCACGAGTGCGAGGCTTTGTTCCGTGCAGGAAAACCAGGCTTACTTGATCTTGGTTTCCTTGTACGCCACATGCTTGCGGACGACGGGATCGAACTTCTTGATCTCCATCTTTTCCGGCATGTTGCGCTTGTTTTTCGTGGTCGTATAGAAGTGACCGGTGCCGGCGGTGGATTCCAGCTTGATCTTGTCGCGTGCGCCTTTGGCCATGATTTACTCCTTAGACTTCACCGCGTGCGCGCAGGTCGGCGAGCACGGTGTCGATGCCGTTCTTGTCGATCAGGCGCAGGCCCGCGTTCGAAACGCGCAGACGCACCCAACGATTTTCGCTCTCAACCCAGAAACGGCGGCTTTGCAGGTTCGGGAGAAAACGACGCTTGGTCTTGTTGTTCGCGTGGGAAACGTTGTTGCCGCTCATCGGCGCTTTCCCAGTTACTTGGCATACGCGTGCCATGAGAGCACTCCTAATACGCTTAAATTCTGCGTTCGAGCAACGTACAAGTTTCCTGGAACGAGGTGCTGGCGACTGCTGCGAGAGAACCCGAAGCGTTCAACCGTTAATTCCGTCGTGTCCCGGTGGCCTATGCTGGCCGCTGCGAACAGGGTTAGAGGTTTGGAACGAGGCAAACCGAGATTCTAGCAGAGAAAAACCCGCAAAATCAAACTTATTTGCGGCCCGCCTCGCCGCGGGCCCGCGCGATCAAGGCCAGCCCGCACGCGCGAACGAAAAGGTATCACGGGGACCCACCACAAAATGGTCGATCAGTTGCACGTCGATCAACGCCAGGGTGTCGCGCAGCGCGCGCGTCAGTTGGCGGTCGCTGGCGCTCGGGGTGACCGCGCCGGACGGATGGTTATGCGCAACGATCACGCTGGCCGCATTGATCTCCAGTGCACGACGGGCAATTTCGCGTGGATAGACCGCCATGCGCGTGAGCGACCCGCGCGTGCATTCTTCCGGGTGGATCAACCGGTGCCGTGCGTCGAGATACAGGCATGCGAAGACTTCGCACGGCCGCATACCGATCATCAGGCGCAGGTAGTCTTCGACGGCCTCCGGCGAATCCATCAGCGAACGCTCCTCCATTTCTTCGGCGAGCGCCCGCCGCGCCATCTCGAGAATGGCGAGCAACTGCGCGATTCGCGCGCGCCCGATGCCGCGCAGGCCGTCGAAGTCGCGTTCGGTCGCGTTCAGCATTGCGCGCATCGAGCCGAACCGCTTATGCAGCCCGCTCGCAACCTCGAACACATTGAAGCCGGGCTGGCCGGTGCCGAGGATTAGCGCGATCAGGTCGGTATCGGTCAGCGTCGACGCGCCGCCCTTGAGCAGCCGTTCGCGCGGCATATCGCTGAGCGGCCGCCCGCACAGCTGCCTCGCGGGCTTGTCGCTCGCTGCCGATGGTTCAACGCATAGGGTGTCGCTCATGGTGCTGTTCTCCCAAGCCAGCCGCCGCGCGGCTTCCCGTCGCAGATGCGCGAACTGGGCCGGCATTCCGTATGTGACTTACAATAGAGCTTTTGCGCGGGGCGCCCCGGCGCAAAGCACGCCGGGCTGCCCCGGCGGCCCGGGCCGCAGCCCGGGTTGCCGCGAAGCCCGCCGGCGCTACCGCGGCGCGCGCCTCGTGCATTCCGACCGAACGAGTACTGCATGAGCATCATCGACATCTCCGAAGTGAAACCCGGGTCGCACGTCACGCTTCATTACCGGCTTTCGCTTGCCGATGGCGCCGAGATCGTCAACACCTTCGCCGAAAAGCCGGCCACGCTGCTCCTGGGTGCGGGCCAACTGGCGCCGCCTCTGGAAGATATTTTGCTGGGTTTGAAGGTCGGGCACCATTCGACCTTTCGGCTAGCTGCCGGTGAAGCCTTCGGGCCGCGCAACCCAGAGCTGGTGCAGCGGGTGTCGCTTGCGACGCTGCGCGAAAACAGCATGATCGGTGAGGATTTTTCTCCCGGCGATCTCGTCGAATTCAATGCGCCGGGTGGCGGCCGCTATGCGGGCGTCCTCAAGGAGGTGGGGGAGACGTCGGCGCTGTTCGACTTCAATCATCCGCTCGCCGGCCAGGCGCTGACGTTCGAAGTGAAAATCATCGGAATCCTGTAAACATGAGCATCATGGATACGACTCTCGCCGAAACCGAAATCCTGCTGGCGCAGCCACGCGGGTTCTGTGCCGGCGTCGATCGCGCGATCGAGATCGTCGAGCGCGCGATCAAGCTGTACGGCGCACCGATCTATGTGCGTCACGAAATCGTCCATAACGCGTATGTCGTCGAAGATTTGCGCAAGAAGGGTGCGATCTTTATCGAGCAGCTCGACGAAGTGCCGTCGGGCAGCACCGTCATCTTCAGCGCGCACGGCGTGTCGAAGGCGGTGCGCAGTGAAGCCGAGTCGCGCGGCCTGCGTGTGTACGACGCCACCTGTCCGCTGGTCACGAAGGTCCATATCGAAGTCGCGAAGATGCGCGCCGAAGGCTTCGATATCGTGATGATCGGCCATAAAGGCCACCCGGAAGTCGAGGGCACGATGGGCCAGACCGAGCAGGGCATGTACCTCGTCGAAGATATCGAAGACGTGCAGGCGCTGCAGCTGGCCGATCCGGACCGGATCGCGTTCGTCACACAGACCACGCTGTCGGTCGACGACGCCGCCGAGATCATCGCGGCGCTGAAGACCAAATATCCGCAGATCCGCGAGCCGAAGAAACAGGACATCTGCTACGCGACGCAGAACCGTCAGGACGCGGTGAAGTTCATGGCGCCGCAGTGCGACGTGGTGATCGTGGTCGGCAGCCCCAACAGCTCGAATTCGAACCGCCTGCGCGAACTGGCCGAAAAGCTGGGTGTGCCGGCCTATATGGTCGATTCGCCGGGCCAGATCGACCCGCAATGGGTGATCGACAAACGCCGCATCGGTGTGACGGCGGGCGCCTCGGCGCCGGAAGCGCTGGCGCAGGCGGTGATTGGTCGCTTGCGCGAAATGGGTGTGCGCAACGTGCGCGCGCTCGACGGTATCGAGGAGAACATTGCGTTCCCGTTGCCGCGCGGCCTGGGCCTGCCCGACTGACGAATACGGCTGGGGTCGCCGCCGCGATCTCCGCGTCAAGCGATTGCGACAAAAAGGCGCGCCTTCAAGGCGCGTTTTTTTCGCCCGTAGCAAATAATTGGTGTCACATCAAAAAAATCAGTCATCCCACATGTGCCGGGACGCACATTCTTTGTGAATTTGAAGGGGTATTTTTGCCTTCAGATGGCAATCGTGCCCTTTTTAATTGGGGGATAGACGTGCCGGTCAATCAGGCCCAATGCACCATTCTGATGCGCCAATCGCATTTGGTCTGCTCATGGCCGGAGCGCGCGCGGATCCGCTCGGGTCGGCGCAATCGCCCGCCGGGCAAGGCGCCGCGCGCAAGGCCCCGGCGCGTCTTCGGTGCAACTCATGCACTGCTGCGGAATTGCAACCTGGTTGCGCTGATCTGCCGGTATGGTTCCGAAAATCCGGTTGCAATGCAGGAAAACCCTGCGCATTCAACGATATTGACCATCCCATAATTGGAGTTACAATGCGCGCGTTCTCAAGGCTTCAGGCGCTTCTGAACTATGGATTTTGCAAGGCGCGGGAGACCTCATTAATGCATTTCAAGTTTGCTTTCGCCGTGTCCATCGCGGCCGCGGTCGTGATGACCACCGCGTGCAGCAAGAAGACCGAAGGCGAAGCGGGCACGGGCGCATCGGCGGCACCGGCCGCGGCAGCGCCGGCCAGCGACGCAAACGCAGCAACGGTCGTGAAAATCGGTCATGCGGCGCCGTTGACGGGCGCGATCGCGCACCTGGGCAAGGACAACGAAAATGGGGCGCGGCTCGCGGTCGAAGAAATCAACACTCAAGGATTGACGATCGACGGCCGTAAGATCCAGCTGGAACTCGACGCACAGGACGACGCCGGCGACCCTAAGACGGGCACGCAAGTCGCGCAGCGCCTCGTCGACGACCACGTGGTCGCGGTGGTCGGGCACCTGAATTCAGGCGTGTCGATTCCGGCTTCGAAGATCTACAGCGATGCGGGCATCGTGCAGATCTCGCCGTCGTCGACCAATCCGGCGTACACGCAGCAGGGCTTCAAGACCACCTACCGCGTGGTGGCGACCGATGCGCAGCAGGGTCCGGCGCTCGCCAACTACGCGACGAAAGTATTGAACGCGCGGCGCATCGCCGTGGTCGACGATGCGACGGCCTACGGCAAGGGGCTCGCCGACGAATTCGCGAAAACCGCACAGGCCAGCGGAGCGACGATCGTCGCGCGCGAAGCGACGAACGACCGGGCCACGGATTTCCGGTCGATTCTCACGAAGATCAAGAGCGCCTCGCCGGACGCCATCATGTTCGGCGGCATGGACGCGACGGGCGGACCGTTTGCCAAACAGGCGGCGGCGCTCGGCATCAGGGCAAAAATCCTTGGCGGCGACGGCGTGTGCACCGACAAGGTTGGGGAACTGGCGGGTCAAGCCGTACAGAACCTCGTTTGTTCGGAAGCGGGATTGGCGCTTTCGAAAATGGAGCGGGGCGCGGACTTCGAAAAGAAGTACACGGACCGCTTCCACACGCCGGTGCAGATCTACGCACCGTTTACGTATGACGCTGTGTACGTGATCGTCGACGCAATGAAGCGCGCCAATTCGATCGACGCGCCCAAGGTGCTGGCTGCGATGCCGTCTACCGATTACAACGGGGTAATCGGCCACATCGCATTCGACGACAAGGGTGATTTGAAAGAAGGCGCCATTACGCTTTACGACTTCAAGGACGGCAAGAAGAACGTCCTCGACGTCGTAAAGATGTAGTGACGGGAATAAAAGCGTGGCGGCACCGAACTATCCGTCGGTGCCGTTTTTGCATCCGCATCGATGCGACCGCCGCTGCGAACCAGCGTGCCTGGCATGAGTTGCATATAACCCTTACCGGTCTTTTACATCAGTACCCGCAGTGCCGTTGCGATTCCGTGCTTCACCACCGCCAGCCGGCCCCGGTGATGAACGAGAATCCCAGTCGCACGGGCTAAGGAGCATTAAATGGATATCTTCATCCAGCAGATCATCAACGGACTGGTGCTTGGCAGCGTCTACGCCATCATCGCACTGGGCTACACGATGGTTTACGGCATTCTGGGCATCATCAACTTCGCGCACGGCGATGTGTTGATGGTCGGCGCGATGGTTGCGCTGTCCGCCATTGGCGTGCTGCAGAACCACTTTCCTGGGCTCGGCAACGTGCCGACGCTGATCATCGCGCTGATCATCGCGGCGGTGGTCTGCTCGTTAGTCGGCTATACGATCGAGCGGGTCGCGTACCGGCCGCTGCGCCGCGCGCCGCGTCTCGCACCGCTGATCACCGCGATCGGCGTGTCGATCCTGCTGCAGACCCTCGCGATGATGATCTGGTCGCGCAACCCGCTGGCCTTCCCGCAACTGCTGCCCACCGATCCGCTGAACGTGATCAAGGCCGGTGAGAACAATCCGGGCGCCGTGATCTCGATGACGGAAATCGTCATCATCGTGGTCGCCTTCCTGGTGATGGCCGGTCTGTTGCTGCTGGTGCACAAGACCAAGCTCGGCCGCGCGATGCGCGCGATCGCCGAGAACCCGGCGAACGCATCGCTGATGGGCGTAAACCCGAACTTCGTGATCTCCGCCACCTTCATGATCGGCTCGGCGCTGGCTGCGCTGGCGGGTGTGATGATCGCGTCGGAATACGGCAACGCGCACTTCTACATGGGCTTCATCCCCGGTCTGAAGGCCTTTACCGCGGCGGTGCTGGGCGGCATCGGCAACCTCGGCGGCGCGATGGTGGGCGGTGTGATCCTCGGGCTGATCGAGCAGCTCGGCGCCGGCTACATCGGCAACCTGACCGGCGGTGTGTTCGGCAGTAACTACCAGGACGTGTTTGCGTTCATCGTGCTGATCATCGTGCTGGTGTTCCGTCCGTCGGGCCTGCTCGGCGAGCGTGTCGCGGATCGCGCCTGATACAGGGATAAGGAGCAGACAACATGACCTCTATTCAACCGATCGAGCCGTCCACGACGCTGATCCCCGAAAGAAACATCACGAAGACGCTGGTGGTCGGCGTGATTACCGCGGTGCTGGTGATTGCTGCGCCGATGGTCATCGGCGCGGCAGGCGGCAACTACTGGGTGCGCGTGCTCGACTTCGCGATGCTGTACGTGATGCTCGCGCTGGGCCTGAACGTGGTGGTGGGCTTTGCCGGCCTGCTGGATCTGGGCTATATCGCGTTCTACGCGGTGGGCGCGTACACCGCGGCGCTGCTGTCTTCGCCGCATCTGACCTCGCAGTTCGAGTGGATCGCGGCGCTCGCGCCGAACGGGCTGCACATGCCGTTCATCGTGATCGTGCCGTGCGCGATGGCGGTCGCGGCGCTGTTCGGCGTGCTGCTCGGCGCACCGACCCTGCGTCTGCGCGGCGACTACCTCGCGATCGTGACGTTGGGCTTCGGGGAAATCGTGCGGATCTTCCTGAATAACCTCGACCGTCCGGTCAACATCACCAACGGGCCAAAGGGCATTACCGGCATCGACCCGGTGACGGTGCTCGGCTTCAACCTGTCGCAGACGCACACGCTGTTCGGGCTCAAGTTCCCGACCGTGTACATGTATTACTACCTGTTCGTGCTGTGCGCGCTGTTCGTGATCTGGGTCTGTACGCGTCTGCAGCACTCGCGCATCGGCCGTGCATGGGCGGCGATCCGCGAAGACGAAAT